>JBJXFS010000228.1:0-8946 GCA_046155625.1 Verrucomicrobiales bacterium
CGCCCGCAAATACCCCAATGGCCCACGCGAATGGCCCTGACAGTTCGTCTTCCCATAACAGGATCTACTTCCCTATCCTCGACTGACCAGGCGCCGGCGCACCCGGTCCACTTGATTTGCAATAGCCAAAATTTTCAAATTCACTACTTCCGTCTGGAACTCCTCAACGGCGCGTCTAGTTTCTGGCCATGAAATCCCACCCGATACCTCCCTCCTACGGGCTGGATTTTACCGACAAAAACCGCACGTGGCGATTGTCTGACAATTACCGCTTGCGGCATGATAAAGCTGTTCGCCACAACAATGAATACCCGCGTAGAATTCAAGTCGTCTGCGTTCCCGAAGTATGAGAACGAAGACGAGGAGACCGTGAACCCCAACCGATGGGGTAAGCGACTCGCGGAGTTCGTCCGCGACAATCTCCCAAGTTACGGAGTCGGAACGCAAGACATCCTCTGCGAAGATTGGGGTTGGCTCGTGAATACGAAGAACGATGAATTCCCGGTGTGGATTGGATGCGGCCCGTTAGATGACTTCGCGGACGGCGACGATGAGGCGGACCCATCGCCGGCTTCACAGGCGAGTAGCTCAGACTTGACCGAGTTCTGCGTCTTCGTCACCGCAGAACCGAGTTTCTTCAAGAAGCTTTTCAAACGGATCGATACGGCTCCCGCTGTCGCAAAGGTAGTGGAAGCCCTTGAGAAGATGATTGCCGACAGAGAAGAATTCCAGGACGCTGAATGGAGTGAGTGACACCGAGAGAACAACAAAGGCGAACAAGGCGTCCCTCCTAACACCTGCCCTGCCGCAAGTTCAAGCCGTCAGGATTGTTTCAACCTTAACCCACAGCCGAAGCCTCGCCATCGGGCAGGTTTAGGAGGACTTCGACGTACGGCGTCAGAGAATCGTCAAGCCACGTTGCAATGGACATCCTCGCTCCCCTGCCAGACACCCATGCAGGTCGCCATACGAGATGGCTGTGGTCGCGGATGCTGGCTATCGCGGGCGGAGGTCCGTCACTGGACGCCGCAGAAATTGCGGATCATTTCGCGCAGCTTGCGGCAACTATGCGCCTCGTGACGCGGATGATTGAAGGAACCAGTTATAGCAAACGCTATTCCGCCCTGCTGGCCACACCGAATCTTTGGCTGCGCTTTACGTGTCTCACTCAAGACGCCGCGCCGACATCCGCATCGAATGGGTAGGAATTTGCTTCCGGGGGCCAGCGCTGGGAATGGAGGCGTGAGTCATGGGAGAGAGGGGTGGCGTGGGGTCTGAGCCGAATGGCGCTCAGTTCAGTTAGCGTAACACAATCCGTTCTTAGCAAACAAATACAACACGCCGAGCGCGATGCCTGACGATGGGGCGGGTGCGGTGAGTTGGAGTACTGCCAGAAAAGGCGGAATCGGCGGGGTATGTCTGGCGAAGCCACTGGTGAACGATTCGGGCGATCAGCAGTGCGGCCGGGCCGACGATTCCGCCACTTCCGGCGGGACTCCAACGCAAGGCCCGCTTCGACGCCGTTTCTGGCGAAGAGGCGGTCGCCCGAGGCGTCAAAGGCAATGCTCAGCAAGCCGCGCACGTCTGGATCGGGGAATTGTGTTTCCACGGACTTGTCCAGGGTTGTGGAATTTCCTAGCTGGATGCGCCCATCTTTGGTGGCGATGGCCATTGGGACCTTCGGCGGATGCCCTGCGGCCGACCGCGCAACAGTCGGCGGTTCCAGCGAGGCGGGGCTTCATCCACTGTGCGGCATTGATTGGCGGCCCGATCATGTCAGAGTGCTGGTCTGATGACGGCAGCTGATTCCATGGATGAATTGCCAGGCTCCTCCGCGGAGGATCTGCTGCCCGAGGTTTATCACGAGTTGCGCCGACTGGCGGCCGCGAGGATTCAAGGAGAGGCGCACGAATTCACTCTGCAGGCAACCGCTTTGGTGCACGAGGCATGGATCAAACTCGCCGGCGAGGACAAGCAGCAATGGGCCAGCCGCGGCCATTTCTTCGGTGCTGCGGCGGAAACGATGCGGCGGATTCTTATCGACCGCGCGCGCCGGCGGCATCGCGTCCGGCACGGAGGCTCGCTGCAACGGGTGGAGCTTGATTCGGTGGATGTGGCGGTCGGCGCGCCCGATGAGGTGTTGCTCCGTCTCGACGATGCCCTCGAAAAACTTGCCGCCGAGTCGCCGGAGAAAACCGATTTGGTGAAGCTTCGATTTTACATGGGCCTGAGCATCGAGGAAGCCGCAAAGATGTTGGGCATCTCGGCGGCCACAGCCAAGCGCCGCTGGGTCTATGCCCGCGCCTGGCTCTTCGCAGAAATGCGCCGGGCAGAGTGACCATCGGTTCGCGGGGCGAAATAAATCTTCTGGTTCTGAGCCAGTCGGACGCATAAAAACGCCACTGTGGTCAGAGCGGCCCTCGAGCCGGCTTGGAAACATTAACCAGCAAAACTATGAAAACGCTTCATGGGATATGTAACTCCAACAATATTTGGCGACTTCCCGTTATTCTGTGCCTACTGACCGCGGGCTCCCTCGGCGCCCCGGCTGATGAGGAAAATCCCAAGGCGAAGCGGGAGTTTTCCCAAGCCGAATGGGATTTCCTGCGGAATTCTCAACAGGCGGATGCTGCGGAACTCGCGGCCGCATCCAAAATTGCGGAGACCTTTCTGCGGTACTGCCACTCCGGTCGGATGAAGGAGGCGCTCGCCTTTACCGATCCAGCGATGTTCGCAACGACCAGCCGCGACGAATGGACCAACGGGATCAAAGCCGATGTCGCGCAGAGCGGGGAACTCAAATCCTGCGTTTTGCTGGTGCCGCGCTCGCTTCGGACTCCGCCGCTCTCATCAAGTCCTGATCAGAGCGGCGGGTCGCGTCCGCCCTCGCTGCGCCCGGTTATCGAGCAACCGCGGACTGTCCTGACTCTGCTCTTCCGGTGCGAACACGCGAACGGAGCTTCTCAGGCGGAGGTTTCCCTCAGCGGAACCGGGAAGGCAGGATCAGCCCTGCGGATTATCGATTGCATGCAGGTGCCCCTGGTTCCGGGTGAGTGGACGGGCTTTGAGGCCGCTCTCAACTTTGTCTTGGCGGTCTCTCTCCGTGCCACAGGGGCCGCGGAGCCGGAGTGGCGGCTCCTCGCCGATGCCGCCCGGCGGGACGCTGCAATTTGCCAACTGCCGCTGCCGGCTGTTCCGCCCCTGACCCGCGATCGAGCCAAAGACAAAGCGGCAGCGCTCGTGTTTTTCCGCGATACGCTGCCCCGAGAGTGGAAACGCAAGCCGCCGCGAGAAGGTCGGCCGGATCCGCGGCTGGTGATCCTTCAGATGGGGGCCTTCCATCTCGCCTATGAACCGCGCAGTCCCGGCAACGATGATCTGCTGAAACGGATGCGCGCCGTCGCCGGCGATGATGTTTTCGGCTCTGCCACCAGAATCTGCGAGTCCAAACTGCCGGCCAACCAGGGCAGAATCATGGCGGTGGGCCTTCTCAATCGATGGAGCAGCATGCTGAGCTTAGCCTCTGCTTTTGAGGCCGCCTTTAAAGAAGAAGTTCCTTCGATAGACGGCATGCCTGAGGTCAAACCACCCGGTGATGGCAAGTGAGGCGGCAGTCTCGACCGTCTCAGGACGGCTCACCATCTCCACCCATGAACTCAGACCCCGACGCCGAAACCATCTTCCTCCAGGCGCAGCAGTTGCCGCCGGGGGACCGGGAGCAGTTTTTGCTCACCGCCTGTGGCGACCGCGAAACATTGCGGCATCATCTGGGGGCCTTGCTGGCGGCGGATGCTGAGGCGGGGGAATTCCTTCCCGATTCTCCAGTCAGTCCGGGCAGGGAGATCGAGCCCTCCCAGGAATCAGCTGGCGCCGTGATCGGCCGCTACAAACTGCTGCAAAAACTTGGCGAGGGCGGCATGGGCACGGTGTGGATGGCCGAGCAGCGCGAACCGATGGTGCGCCGCGTGGCCCTCAAGATCATCAAACGAGGAATGGACACCCAGGAAGTGGTGGCGCGTTTCGAGCAGGAGCGCCAAGCGCTGGCGATGATGGATCATCCGGCAATTGCCAGGGTGCTGGATGCCGGCTCCACCGAAAGCGGACGGCCCTATTTTGTTATGGAACTGGTGCGTGGCGTGTCGGTTACCGCATACTGCGACAACAAAAACCTTGGAGTGGCGGAGCGGCTGGGGATCTTCATGCAGATCTGTCAGGCGATCCAGCATGCGCACCAGAAGGGAGTGATCCACCGCGACATCAAGCCGTCGAACATCCTTGTCACTGTCGGCGACGACGGCGAGCCGCTGCCGAAGGTGATCGATTTCGGAATTGCCAAAGCCACCGGGGCTGCGCTCACCGATAAGACACTCTTTACGCAATTGGAGCAGGTCATCGGGACGCCGGCCTATATGAGCCCCGAACAGGCGGGACTCGGGCCGCTGGATATTGACACCCGCAGCGATGTTTATGCCCTTGGCGTGCTGTTGTACGAACTGCTGACCGGTCGCCCTCCGTTCGATCCGCGCGATCTGATGAAGGCGGGGCTGGATGAAATGCGGCGCGTCATCCGGGAGGAGGAACCGGTGAAGCCGTCCACGCGCATCAGTTCCCTGACTTCCGAAGAATTGTCAGGAACGGCCGCGCGGCGCGGCGTCGCCCCACTGAAATTCGCGGCGGCATTGCGTGGCGATCTGGACTGGATCGTGATGAAGGCCATCGAAAAGAATCGCAACCGGCGCTACGAAACCGCGTCGGGATTGTCCTCAGACGTTCAGCGGTTTCTCGGCCGTCAGCCGGTCACTGCGCATCCGCCGACTGCCGCTTACCTGCTTTCCCGGATGGTTCGCCGTCACAAACTCGCGTTTGGGGCGGGTGCTGGCGTGTTCGTCTCATTGGTGCTGGGCATCGGCGGGATAGTATTGGGACTCATCCGGGCCGGCCAATCAAAGGAGTTGGCGCAACAGAGAGAGTCGGAGGCCGTGGCCTCGGCACAGGCCGAAAGACTGTCGGGAAATCGGGTGACCGAATTGCTCTCCGCCGCCCAGGCGGAGCGCGGAGTGCGAATGCTTCAGGAAAACGACCCCAAAGGCCTGCTGCATCTCGTCGAAGCGAGGGCTACCGTGGACCGTCTGCCGGCCCTGCGGGAGGCACGGACGCGGCTTTGCCAGGGGTGGATCGACGCATTTTCGAAAACAGGCGTCGAGACACTTCCCGCCATCGCTGGAGCGCGCGCCGCTGCATTTTCACCCGCCGGGGACCAGCTGGCAGTCGGCGGTGGGTTCAAGGTCCGGATATTCCAGCTTGGAAGCCCGGTTACATTCACGGACATCGAAACTTCCGCAGCCTTTGGGGCATCCGCTCCCATCTTCACCTTCTCTTCGTCAGGGAAATACCTGGTCATTTTGGGCCGGACATCTCAGTTATGGAAACTGTCGGCGGACGGCCCGCCGGTACTCGACTGGCACTGGGAAGAGCCTCATGGCCTTTACTTCTCCAATGTCGGTCTCAGTCAGAATCGCCGATGGCTCGCCGGCATTTTCGACGGAGTCTTGAAAATTCGTGATCTTGAGACTGGGGAAATGAAGGCAGCGGGTGCGGCGGCCGCGGATGGTGACAGCGACCGCTGCCTGCTCCCGACCGACGACGGCGAGCGCCTGTTCACAGCAACGAGAGACACGCTGCGCATGCATGATCTGGGGCGACCGGATGCTGCGCCACAAATCTTTGCTCCCAAGTATCATGGAGTTACAGATACCGACACCCTCCACGCGGCACCCGATGGCAGCCGCGTCATTCTGGGACGGAACTTTTTTCTCATGAATGTTCCCGGCGCGCAGAAGGAGACAATCCGCAATCCCTTGTTCGACTTTGATGTTTTGGGGCTCACACCGGATGCTTCTTTCATGCTTTGCCGAGAGAGCGAACGCAGCCGCAGGAACATCAGAGTTCTTCTCTCCACCAGTACGTTGCAGCCGGCGCCACACAGTTTCCGGCTTGCCGGCGATGTGGAGCCCGATGCCGCAGCTTTTAGTGAGGGAGATTCACTGCTCGCGCTCGGTTCGCGCGATGGCGTCGTGCAGGTATGGGACTGGCGCACGGGACTGGAGATCGGTCCATCCATCAAGGCGCCCGCAAGCGCCGTGGCTCTCGCACTGAGTGCCGAGCGCAACTCGCTGGCGGTCGTTGGCGGTGACGGTATCACGCGATTGCATCCCCTCGAAGCCAGGCTCCCATTTATCGAGCCGAGTCATCAACTGAGCGACGTGCTGCTGTTGGCAGCCGCGCCTGACGGGCGAGTGGTGGTCGCATCCCGCAGAACAACGCATCTGGCCTGGTTCGATCCGACGAGCGGCCAGAATGGTCCGATATTCTCATCGCAGGAAAAGGACGGCGAGTTCATCGCGGCGGCGACCGGAGAGAATGGCGTTCCGCTGGCAACGCTCAGGAAGCACTGGAAGGGAGAAGTCGTGCTGGAATGGTGGCGTGAAGGGAAACCGGGACCGGCAGTGACAGTCGCTGCGGCACCCGAATCTGTCTCCGAAACAGACTCGACGTGCACTCCCTTCGCCAGGTGGAGAGGAGAACCCCGGATGGCGCTCAGCCGTGACCGGCAAACTTTGGTCACCACCGACATTGATAAAGAAGAACTTGTTCTCTGGGACGTCCGCACCAGGGAAGCAACCGCGCGGATGAAACCATTGGAGTCCGAAAGGGTGGAGTTGCGCGGCTTGAGGTTCAGTCCCGATGGCCGCTGGCTTGCGGGCGAGTACGGCCCGATGAACCACCTGCGGGTGTGGGACGTCCCCGCACGCGAGCCCGTTGCCTGGCGGGCCGGCCTCACCCTCGTGACGATCAGTGATGACTGGAGCAGAGCCTTCACCTCGGAAGGCATCGCTGATTCTTCCAATCCGCGGAACCCTGTGCTCCGCCATAAACTCGAGGGCGGGGAGTCAGTGGCATTCAGCCGTGATGGAAGCCGCCTCGCCATTCTCAAGCGCGACGCCATCATCAATCTGTATGACGCGGAGACAGGTCTGCTTGCGGGGCAAATGCTGAATACAGGCACCAAGCATCCCCTCGTCTTTTCCGCCGACGGCGCCTTGCTCTTCGGTGGCGGCAGCACAACGGGCGGGATCGGTGTCTGGGACGTTTTGACCAGCCTCCCCTGCGGCCTGCCGCTCAAGGTGACAGGGCTCGACTTCGACAATCTCCTGTTCACTTCCGACGGCCGCCACATTGTTGTCGCCGATTCTACACTGTCGTCCTGGAACCTGCCCCGAAGCCAAACCCCGCTCGACACACTCAGGCAGGCTGCTTGGGGCATCGCCCGCGCCAGACTGACACCCGCAGGCACAACGGAATCTCTCACCGCGGAGGAACTGGCCGCGATCGATGCGGGGCCGCACTGAGCGCCTACGTGACAGGATAACGGGCTCGTCGCCATGGCGGCCCCAGCCCGCCACTCCCAGTGAAACACTACCTTACAACCGTGCAAACATCCGCCGTGGCTGGCGCAGAGGCACTGAAAAATCGAGTTGCGCCGGGCAAATTGGCATATACTCTAAAAACGAGAGTATTCCCCACCCAAGAGTGAATTTTGGTGATCCCATTGATTTTTCGAGTTTGGACACGGCCGTGCATGGGCCGGTGAGGCTTGGGGTATTGGCGGCGTTGCAGGCTGGGGGGGCGTTGGATTTCACGGCGTTGAAGCGTCGATTGAAGGTGGCGGACGGGGCGATGGGGATGCATTTGCAGAAGCTGGAGGCGATTGGTTACGTCGTGTGCACCAAGCGGTTTATTGGACGGCGTCCGAACAGCAGCTACGAACTGACGGAGGCGGGTCGGGCGGCGCTTTTTAATTATTTGGGGACGATGCAGCGGCTCATCGATTCCCTGGTTTCACCCGCGCCGCAGCCACCTAACCGCCAACCCTGATGACGATCATGAATGCGACCGAAGCCACGCCGCCTGCGGCGACACCCGCGCCTGCGCCGCCCCCACCGCCGATGTCGGCGGAACAACTGCACGCTGACTTGAACACGATTCGTTCGGTGCTGAGCGAAGGCGCTGCGGAACGGGGGCCGCATCGAGTCATCATTGCCGCGGCGAATCTCGCGTGCGGCGCGTTTATGCTGCTTGCGGTGCCAATCGTGCTGATCGTGTTCAGCATTCCTGTATTCATCAATCCCCAGGAGGACGGCATAGTTGCCGTCATTCTGATCGGCCTGCTTGCGGTCGGTGTCCTGGCGGCGATGGCGGTGCCGTTTTTGCTGGCGGGATGGGGGCTGCTGAAAATGAAGAGTTGGGGGCCGGTGGCTGCCGTGATCGCAGCGATTTTAAATGTCTTCAATGTGCCACTGGGCACGGCCCTGGCTGGGTACACAATCTGGGCTCTGGTCACGGGCAAGCTCGAGTCAGATCCGGTGCGTTCCAAGCCGTTCTGAAGCGAAGGCGGGAGTGTCGCCGAAGATTCCAGAGCAATCATGCTGATGACCGATCCCAGCGATCCATGCATCCGGAGTCCTCGGATTTAGGGGCTGGGGCAGGCTCTGTGCCGCGAGGGGAAAGTTTTTCGAGCATTGAGGTACGCCAAAACGACACCCCTTTTACCCTCCATACGGACCAATCCCTTCTCTCCCATCCTCCAATAGCCTCTCAGCCAACTCACTCCGCTCCATCGTCCTCGTCCTCGTCCTCGACTCCCGCGATCAGCCCCTCACCTGCGCCACCCAAGCCTTCCTCCCCATCCCTCAAATTCTATGATCGACCGAGGACCGCCGACTTCCGACCTCCGCCAACTTCCTCCTCCCCAAATCCCGCGCCCGCAAATACCCCAATGGCCCACGCGAATGGCCCTGACAGTTCGTCTTCCCATAACAGGATCTACTTCCCTATCCTCGACTGACCAGGCGCCGGCGCACCCGGTCCACTTGATTTGCAATAGCC
>JBJXFS010000229.1:0-5753 GCA_046155625.1 Verrucomicrobiales bacterium
CTCCGAAAGCCCCAGCACCCGATAGAAAAACTCCTTGTCGTTCATCCCTCAGCACATCGAATCCGCCGCCGGCCGCAAGAAAAACCACGCCGTTTGCAGAAGACCCGATGAAAGACGTGAACGAATCGAGCGTCAGCTTTTTTCTTTTTTCAAAGGCCGCTGGTTTTGTCCTGCTTTTTGCCCTACTCACCATCGGTTCCGGTTGTTCTACCGAATCGGTGGATGAGGGTTCGAAGCGTGCTAAAAAAGAAAAGGCTCAAATCAACACGACGGTTCCGGCGGGGTACCGAAGTCGCGTTGTCTCCCTGGCGCAAGTGTCCGACGAGAGTATCGCTCGATGGAGATCAGGCGAATGGAACAGCATCGCGATTTTCATTGACGACGATGCCGCAACGGAAGCGGTTAAGGACGTCAGTCGGAAACTTGAATCGGCAGGATTGGAATTCGAGTATTTTTTTGAAATCGCCCGGAATGTCAAACTGGCTGAAGAGCATCCAGAATGGATGGCAAGCCTTCAGGGTCATGACGAATGGCGCCGTTTGTTTCCCAATTTCCCTGCGGCTCGAGACGGTGTTGTCGCGAAAGTCTATCCATGGGTTCCGATCTGCTATGAAGAGTCATTTGACTATCACGTGAAGCGACTTGAGAGGGTTTTGAATTCCCTGCCGCGAGCCAGGAGAGTCTGGCTGAGCGATATTCAGGGGGCGCCTTCGGCTTGTGGATGCGGGCACCCTCTTTGTCGCTGGACAGGTGACTACGGTCCGGTCCATACGGCAAAACCCTTGACTGATTCCGCCGCAGCGGACTTCTTGGCAGTCTTGAAATCGAAGTTTTCAGAAGTTGAGTTTCTTCCAGTATGGGCCACCGAATGTGAAGAAGAGGATGAGCATGAAGCTTGCGGCGGGGTCGGCTGTTTTGAAGGAATCTGTTGGAAGGCCTGGACCCGACAATTGATGGCGGTTGAAAAACAAAGTAAAGTCATCGGCGTATCCTGCATGTATAAGGTTCACGAACGAGACATTCCTCGATATGGAGGTACCGGAGCTTGGATTCCAAAGGCGATCGATGCGTTCCAATCTGTACCCCTGAAGAAAAAAGAGCCACCGGTCATGACTGATCGTCTGGTTGCCGTTTTGCAAGGCTTCGATGTCTCCGACAATGAAATTGAAGCCCAGCTGGCTCATGCAAAGAATTCAATGGTTCGAGGTGTCTTGCTTGTGGACACTCCAATAGACCAATCGTGGACGCCGCGAGAATTTGACGTTTCTTCGAAGTGACCGTGTTCAATGATATTCCTGAATCGGATCAGTTTTTTTTAGTTTCGTTGTGATGTTGACTCGTCATCATGAGTTCCTTGCCCGATTTCGCAACGTTTGGTGCGTCTTTGCATAGACTTAAAAACCCGGATGGGAACCACAAAACACACGAAACACCAGGCCGTTGTCCAACTATCATCGTCCAACGGATGGGTGAGGTGGTCGCTTGTCCTAACCCATCTTCGACAGTTGGGGGAACTAGAATGCGGATGATCAACGAGTTACTGGCACGCAGGAGCTCTGTGGCACTGCATTTGTGCCCCATTGCCTTGGTCCTGGGATTTTCAGGCCACCTGGCGGATAATTGGGGGGAGTGCGGCCCCGGCGGCGCGGATGGCGAGGGCGGCATGGTCGCACAGCGCACTGCGTAGAAGGAAGGTTGTATCCTCAAGTTCAAGTTGGACCTCGTGGAGGTTGTCCAGGCCGCGAATGATCTCGTTTCACTCGGTTTTTAGTTTCTTCTGATCCAGAGCGATTTGGAGTTCACGTCTGAGGCAAAGAGCGAGAAAAGAGCAGAACATGTGGCCCCGGATGGTCTCATTGCGTTTGTGGAAGATGGGCCGGGTCTCCAGGATGGTCTTGGCGGTGCGAAAAGTGTCCTCGACCATCCAGAGCAGCTTGTAGTTCTCCTTCCACCCCTCGGCAGTGCGATCACTGCCAGGGGCAAAGAGCCGGTGTAAAACCGTGAGGTACACCGCACGTTCCAGATCAATTTCATGCCGTCGCCGCGCCGACAATCCCTTGATGATCTCTCCAAAGCCCAGCCGATTCCACATCCGTCCGAAAAGAAAATCCGGTCCGATCCGCTTTACCGATACTTCCTCAGTCTCGCCGGCGGCGTGCGCATCAAGCACGCTGAGTTTTTCGCTAAAGCGCAGGCCGCTACGCAGGAGCCGATCCAACTGCCCACTGGCCTGCAGTTCGTCCAAACGTCCCAGTGTGGCGATGATCTGTTGTTTGACCTTCGCACTCTACCCTGGAGAACCCGCGAAATAAGCCGCCAAACTGTCGAAGATGGGCCTGAGCAATGTCGGCAACTTTCAGTTTGTACGAATTACTCATGGTGTCTCACCACTGGTCACGCCCCGCGCTTATTTCTCGTTTAGGTCGATGGCCACTTCCTTTTTGTAGAATTTTTTCCCGCCCCCTTCGAGGGTGACTTCTACGGTCGTCATTACCGTGAATTGTGGGAGGGCATCGGGTAGTTTTGGGATCTCATGGATGAGGCGGGTGCTCACTGCGTCCTTCAGGATGGTGGTGGTCCCTACTTCCAGGGAGCGCGTGTTGAGTGGGGCGCGGCTCGTGAATCGGGGGCCGGAGACCGCGACGCCCTTGACGGGCTTCTGGCCAAAGCCCACGTCCTGCAGTTTCCCACTGTCACCTATGATACCATAGAAGTTCGCGCCGCCCGTGAGTTTGGACTCCCCGGTCAGGGGATGTTTCCGCGGCGCGCCGACGGACACCATCTCCTGTATGACCGCGTGGCTTTCATTGCAGTCGATGATTTCCTTGGCTCGCTCGCCTATAAGTCGCTCGATGGTAATACCGGAGGAGCGGGAGTTGAGATCGACCGCCTCGTCCGTTATCGCGCCCGGCTCAGCGGCCACATTTGCGATCATTCCCAGGTGGCAGTCCTCACATCCCTCCAGGGAAAGGGCCGCAGCGCCCGCGGTGAGCGTAACGAGCGGCGCCTGGACTTTTTTGGAGTCCACGAGCCAGTACATGTCAGGGACCTTCCCCGTGTTCACCAACATGCCGCCCTGCAGACCGCAGTCGCCCTTTTCATTCCATCCGTCGAACATCACGGGAAAGCCTTTTGTCGACACCGTGCCAAACATGAGCACGCGGACGTTGTTCTTCTGGTTGTAGATCAGAACGCTGAACGGATGCAAGGTGCCGTTCCGGGCGCGAAACCCTGGCGTCGGCGACGTGAAAATGGTCTCCGGCTTCGCTGACATCTCGGCGCCCTGATCAATTATCAGCGTGACCCCGTCCCGCGGCACATCGATGCGATCGGACACCGCATACTTGCCGGCCAGGACGACCGTATGGCGGGCATTCGCCATGCCCCACTCGATCGCGAGTTGGGGATCGGTGTCTTTATAGAGGATCGTGTCGCTGCCGGGGTGCCTCACCACGGTCTCGGCACCTTGCAGCGAGATGAGTGCGGTCTCATTTTTCCAGTCGTCGGGCGCGGACTGAGCCGGCAGGGCGAAAGCCAGCAAACCGAGGGCAAGGGCGAAGGGGGCGGACGGCGTGTGCTTAGCGATCATGGAACGCGATGCTGCCATGGCAAGTGGCGGATGCCAACTGATAGGAATTGGCTTCCGGCGGCCGGCGTTGATGGGGCGAAAGACCCGCTGAACAAGGGGGGTAATTCCCCGAAAAACAGGGTTTCGTTGAGGGGGGGAGTACAGTAGGGTCGGGCTCCGTCATGGAAAGGAATACCCGCCTTCTTCTCCTCGTTTCGGTTGCTTCGTTCGCGGTCGGGGCGGCGGCCAGTGGCGTGCTGTTCAGCCTTGGCGGCGAGGATCCGGAACAGGCGAGAGAGGACGTAGGAGTTCCGGGCACGAAGGCGCCCGCGAGATGGCGAGGCGGTGACTTTGCGCCGGGCGAAGAAAACGCGCAGGCGGGCGGAAGAGGCGAGGGCAAGCGGGGGAACGGCCGGTCGCAGAACGAAAGGGAGGACGGCATTCCTGATTCCGTGAAGAAGGTTCTGCATTCTTGGGAACGAGGCGGCAGCATCGATGCAGAAGTCGCCAACCGCCTCCTCGGGGAGATGCCGTTGGGACCTGCGCGCCGGCATCTGCTCCATCGCATCGCCCACCTCTGGTCGCGGCAGGATCCCAAGAGCGCAGCGGACTGGGCCAACACCTTGGAAGCGGTCGATCGTCAGCAGGCACTGCAGGAAGTGCTTCATCTGTGGTCGGAAGATGATCCGGCGGGCGCCGCAGAGTATGTGGTGCAACTGCCAACCTCCGAACAGAACCTCCACCTCGTGCACGCCATGGCCCAGCGATGGGCTGAGCGGGACCAGGCTGCGGCCATGGCGTGGGGAGCCGCCCTGACCAGCCCGGCCCACCGTGAGCGGGCCATCGGGGGGATGGTGAGTTCCTGGGCGCAATCCGATCCTCAAGCTGCCGCCCACTTTGCAGCCTCGATCGAATCATACTATGAAAGGTATCGGGTCCTAGAGGTCGCTGCCCAGCGCTGGGCGGTCCAGGATACCGCCGCCGCGATGGCGTGGGCCCAGGGGCTGCCGGACGAGGATCGTCAGCGGGCGACCCAGTCGATCCTCCGCGAAGTGGCGGAGCGAGATCCCCGGGGCGCCGCCATGGTTTACGAGGAACTGACCGCCAACCTGACGGCGGAGACCCGGGGGACGCACGACTATCGGCGGATGGCCGAGGAGATCGCCTCGGTTTGGTCGTCGAGCAGCCCAAGGGAGGCCGCGGACTGGGCGGTGGGACTTCCGGAGGAGGGAGAGGTGCGGCGCTCCGCGGTCGGGAATGTCGCCGAACATTGGCTGCGGATCGACGGCATGGCAGCAGGCGAGTGGATCCTGCAGCTTCCCGAGGGCGCCACCCGTGATGCCGCGGCCGAACGCGTGGTGCATTCGACGATGCAGAGCGATCCTGCGGCGGCGTTCGCGTGGGCGAACAGCCTCAGTAACGAAGGCCACCGCGCCGGCCTGATCCGCGATGTGCTTCGGGGGTGGAGCTCGATCGATGCCGCCTCGGCGCAGGTAGCGCTCGGCGGGGCAAACCTCCCTCCGCAGCGCCTCCGCGAGTTGAGCCTCCACTATGGTCTGACTCCGCCCGTGCAGCCGGCCCCAGGCGAATGAGATTGCGCCGTCCTCAGCCTGCTCATAGGATTAGCGACCTCCGGCCCCCGGCCCCCGGCCTCCGGCCTCCGACGTCCAACGGCGCATTCCTCCCGCTGAACGTCACTGTCGAGGACGAGGACGAGGGAAGCGATCCTCACATGGAGGCCGCGAAAGACACCGGTGGAGGATGAGTGGCCCGCCTGATCCTGTGTTGCGTCTCCATCCTCATCAAACTCGTGGCCCTCTTTGATCCCTAAATCCTGCCCCACTTGCCTCCACCGCCAATCGTCCTCGTCCTCGACTCCCGCGATCAGCCCCTCACCTGCGCCACCCAAGCCGTCCTCCCCATCCCTCAAATTCTATTATCGACCCCCGACCCCCGACCGCCGACCGCGGACCCCCGACCGCCGACCGCGGACCGCCGACCGCGGACCGCCGACCGCGGACTTCCGACCTCCGCCAACTTCCTCCTCCCCAAATCCCTCGCCCGCAAATACCCCAATGGCCCACGCGAATGGCCCTGACAGTTCGTCTTCCCATAACAGGATCTACTTCCCTATCCTCGACTGACCAGGCGCCGGCGCACCCGGTCCACTTGATTTGCAATAGCC
>JBJXFS010000232.1:0-5044 GCA_046155625.1 Verrucomicrobiales bacterium
CCAATGGCGATGGAACGGCCACGTTGATCTACCGCAGCCTGACGCCGATGAGCATCGGTCAGAGGGAGTTCCTTCGACTTCGCGTGACGGGCAGGGGGCTGTGAGCGCTGGCTTCGGTTGCGCTAAGAACCGGGATGGAACCACGAATCAAACGAAAAACACGAATAGCCAAGGCGTTGTTACATGAACGTCATCCACCCGGCGGGTGAGGGGATAATTTTTCATAACCCGCTGATCATTCGCGGCTAATTGGATAATTCGTGGTTCGTCCGTCCTCTTCAGGATTACCACCAAGCCAGAGCGGCGACATAGGCGATTTTGCACCCGAGGTGGCCGAATTGGTCCGTGCGAAATCCGATCTTACCCTCCATGCGAGCCCAATCGATGAGCCAGTGGAGGATAAATTCGGCGAGGCCGAGCCAACCGCATCCGGTGATGATCCAGACGACGCCGGAATGGATGGCGGAGTGAGCGCTGAGGACAAAGAGCCAGAGAGTGCCCGGTGGGAAGTCGACGGGACCGCTGGTGAGGGTTTCGGCCCACTGCCGGTTTTTGGCCCGCGCCATGAAATCGGTCTGGAGGGCGTAATCGGCAAACGCATGACCAATGAAGAGGGCTCCGACCAAGGCCATCCAGGCGCTGAAGCCGGTTTCTTGCATCCACCAGATATTCATTGGGAAAACCCTTAAGCAGTGGACAAGGCAACGCAAGGGCCGGCCTTCGAGTAATCACGGAGCCCGATGGGCGGCGTGGGCCACGTTGTTTCCTTTGTTGATTCGGTACACGGCGAAGACCCAGGATTCGCCGGCGCGTGGTTCGCCCTGGGGCCACTGGTGGCCCAGCACACTGACTCGCACCGCCCCGTCCCTCCGAGGATCCAAGGGACTGCGCCGACCCGCCATCAAGTGCGCTGGATCCAGAATGACGTCGCTGAGGCGCGGTCCTTCCCCCTGCCGCGTGGTGAAATCAACCGCGCGCACCCGCCCCAGCCAAACCGCTTCCGCCAAGCGGCGCCCGCCCTGATTGGCTGCCCCGCCTGATTTTTCAAATGTCTCAATGTCCCTGCGCATTTCGGCGAGCCATAACCCGAGGACCGGGTCAGCGACGAGCCGGTGCTCGGCCTGTAATCGCTGATTCGTGCGATTGACGTGCCAGAGGAGTGCGGCCGCGGCGATAATGGCCGTGACAATGCCTGCGGCGGCCAGCGTCCAGCGCGGCAGCACCGCGACCGGGCGCGGCGGGAGCGGACGGGAAACGGCTCGAGCCATCGGGCCAGTCTACTGGCCAGTCGGCTGCTGTTGTTGATTCGTGTTCTTTTTCCCGCTGTCCCAGGAGCTGATGTTGTCCTCCCAAGTCGAGGGATCTTTGTCTTCGCCAGCTGAATACACGAGCGCGCCTTGGAAGAGTTTGGTGTTCGTGGAGGTGGTGTCCGGATTGTCGATGTCGCCGCTGTAATCCGCATCCACGATCACGTAATACTCTTGACTCCAGGGATCGACCACCGTCAGGATCTCGCCCGACTGCTTGAGACCGAAACCGCCGCCCTCTTCGACAGGCTTGAGATCGGGCAGGTATTTGATGCGCTTGGGGTTCATTTCCAGATTGGTCCCCATCAGCGCGCCCGTCAGAACTTCATCCGTGCGCATCGGCGTCACCTCGCCACCCGCAAAGTCGGGGGGCAGCGGGTACTTTGAATACTCCGTGTAGTAACTCTTGACCGAGTTGACCAATTGCACGGCCAACGTGCGCGCCTGCTCGCGCTTCATCTTCTTGAAAATTGAGCCGAACCCAGGAATGGCCACCGAGGCGAGCAGCGCGATAATGGCGACCACGACCAGCAGTTCGACCAGCGTGAATCCGGCGCGACGGGACAAAAGAGGAAGAGGGGTAGTTTTCATGATTTTGCGGGGTTGCAGGTTCAGAGTGAGAGCGGGTTGTTTCGACGAGAAGTGGAATTTTTCCAGGGGCCAAGTTAAAACTAGGGAAAAATACTAAACGAGGCAACTAAAAAATGTAAATATAATGTGATTACATTGGCCAGCCTGACCCCTTGAGCGGCTGGGATGTCGATAGCGCATGGGGGACTATATTTCCAGGCGCTTCATGCGGAAGAACTGGCGCATGAGATCGAGTGATTCGTCCGCCATGACCTCGGGGGTGAGTTCGCAGCGGTGGTTGAGGGCTGGGTGTTGCAGGAGGTTGATGAAGCCGCCGGCGGCGCCGGCTTTCGGGTCGCGGCACCCGAAGATGACGCGGCGAATGCGGGAATGCACGATGGCCCCGGCACACATGGGGCAGGGTTCTTTGGTGACGTAGAGGTCGCAGTCGGTGAGGCGCCAGTCGCCGGTGGCGGCAAAGGCTTGGGACAAGGCCAGCATCTCGGCGTGCGCCGTGGCATCGCGGAGGAGTTCCACTTGGTTGTGGGCGCGGGCCACGATGGTTCCATCACGAACCATGACCGCGCCCACCGGCACTTCATCCGCCTCAAAGGCCCGCACCGCCTGCCGCAGCGCTTGGGACATGAAATACTGGTCACTGGCGAGGTCGATGGCTGGAAGCATGGGAAGACGGCAGGGGCAAGGTTGGATTTTGGATTTTGAAATTCTAAGTATGGGATTGGGAAGGGAGATCTGAGATTTGAGATTGTTAGATGAGGGGCGCAAGGGAGGACGGCGCTTGCCGCCGACCGCCGAGCACCGACAACCGACAACCGACAACCGACTGCCGAGGAGGCGAGCACGTTCGAATTACTTGTCTTCGCGGGCCCATTGTTTCATGAGGGCTATATTCTGGCGTAGGGTGTCGGCTTGGGCAGGTGCCTCGCTGAGGTAGACAGCCATGTTGCTGTCATAGCGGCTATCCGATTCACGGCCCGGGTCGCGGGAAGCGGCAATCCAATGGTCGAGTTGGAGGCGAAGGGAGGCGAGCGCGGGTTGGTGGCTGGGCAGGTGAGCGAGGTTGTGGGATTGCCATCGGTCGGTAGTCCATTCGTAGAGTTCCTCGGCGGGTCGGGATGGGCTGAAGAGGAGATCTTCCGAGAGGCGGTTGAGTTGACTTGCTTGGTGAAGCGACCGGAGCGTTTGGATGATCGATTTGCTGTCTTTGTAGGCATTGAGCTGGAGGAGGGGTCGTGCGAGATAGGCGTTGCGGATGTAGAGAAACCGGTCGGTTCGTATGCTGCGGAGGTGTTCAACGGTTTCGTCGCACCGGTCGCGGGCGGCGAAGACGGCTTGGCGCGGCGTGTACTCGGCCGAGAGGATGTTGGGGGGCGGGGTAGGGGAGGCGGGCGACGAGACTACTCCGGGGAGCCAAGTCACGCCGATGAGGATGAGTCGGAACATGACGGCGACGGTGGTGAGCGGTAAAGCCACCGATCGGGTGAGCGCCCAACCCGAATGGTGGCTTACTGGCCGCGCATCACCCAGACGAATCCGGTGGATTCCTGCTTCACAAACTCCGCCTGCTTGCCGTAGTGCGCGGAGTATTTTTGTTGCAGTTCATCCGACAGCGGTTTGCCGGCTTGTGAAGCACGCGAGACTTCTTCCTGAAAGGCCGACATCTCGCGGTTCCATTCATCCTGGCGCTTCTTGAATTCCTCCGCGGAGACGCCTGGGGCCCGGCTACTCAGCCGATGGGTGTCGCCGATGAGAAGATCCGGTTTGGCGTCGCCGTTGACGTCGGCCACCCACACGCGGGTGTCGGCACCTGGGGTGGCGGGCATGGGTGCGGACTCCCCGGGCACCTCGGACGAGTCACCGTGCGCGTCCGTCGGAGGTGCTAGCAGTTCCTTGAAGGCGCGGAACTTCGGATCGCCTTTGGGGCCAGCTGTATTTTCGGCCCAGTAGGCGCCGCCGTCGGAGCTGCCGCTGACGATATCGGTATCGCCGTCGCCATCGAAATCCACGGGGCACAGGGCACTGTGGGCGGACGGGAGCCGCAGCGGCCCGTCTGGGCCCATGACGGGAGTGGCCTTCGGATTCCAGGAAGCTTTGCTCTTAGTGCCGTCGTTGAGGAAGATCCAATAGGTCCCTTCGAAATTGCCGGTCATGATGTCGAGGTCGCCATCGCCATCCCAATCATGAGCCGCCGGTTGGGTACAGATGTTTTTGACCACGTCCTCGCCACCCGGTACCACCAGCGGCTTGCCATCGCTGCCCTTCACCACGTCGGGTTTGCCCACCGTGCCATTTTTCTGGCCGGCCAGCAACCAGAAGTAGCCGGCCATGGGTTGGGCATCCATCGCCGAGTAACAACCGCTGAGGATGTCTTGAATGCTGTCGCCGGTCATCTCCACAACCTGTGGAGTCGAGCTGGTGCATCACCACACGCCCGGCACTTCGACAGGTCGATCTCCGCTCATCAATGGTTTGCCGGTCGCGAGTTTCGGCATCCCCTGGGCGTCGACGCCTTCACCCTTGTACACCGTGATGGCGCCCTTGGCGAATTGGCCGACCAAAAGATCCGCCTTCCCATCGCCGTCCCAGTCCGCCCAACTCGGGCACGCATACCCGGGAGCGGCCACCTTGATCGGCTCACCGCCGGCCCTCAGGAGTTCAGGTTTGCCGAAGGAGCCCGCCAAAGCGGCGGTCGCAGTGGCCAACAGGCCGATCGGAAGGATGGGGCGCGGGTTCATGGCTTGGTGAGTTTGTGAATTTTTAAAGCGGTTCGTCCCGGTTGGCAATTCGGAATTCGTATCTGATCTCGGGACCGCCAGTCCAGGGCCGCCATTGATTTTTTCGCGCATGGCGTCCTACTCTGCCCTTGCGCCATGAGCAAGCGCGCCGGACCGCCGGCGACTCCACCTTTTCGATCAAAGGATTCCTGTGCCGATTTGCTGGCGTGGGCGGTGGCGGCGTGCCCGGAGGTATTTCGCGGGCGAAGTGGGGAGGGCTCGGCGCGGCGGTGGGTCGATGTGACCGCGGCGGCTCAGGCGTTCGTGGCAGCGTCGTGGCTTCAGTCGTCGGGTCCGGTGGCGGCGCGGACGTGGGTGGTGGTGCCTGATTTGCGGACGCAGGAAAATGCCTTCAATGATTTGGCGACATGG
>JBJXFS010000247.1:0-48517 GCA_046155625.1 Verrucomicrobiales bacterium
TAGGAGGACGGGAAGAATGAGAATAATGGGAAGAATGGGAGGCTGGAGGCGTAATCTTCCCTCGACAGTTTCCGCCATCCCCCAAAACTGACCACCGACCACCGACCAC
The DNA here is from genome assembly GCA_046155625.1 of Verrucomicrobiales bacterium. GTDB lineage: Bacteria > Verrucomicrobiota > Verrucomicrobiia > Verrucomicrobiales > V1-33 > CAJBME01. Next base: position 110 of record JBJXFS010000247.1, read on the forward strand.
CGACCACCGACCACCGACCACCGACTACCGACTACCGACCACCGACCTCCGACCTCCGACCGCTGACCTCCGCCCTCCGACCGCCGCCCTCCGACCACCATGCTTTCCGCTGCCGAGACACGCCGCTATGCGCGCCATTTGATTCTTCCTGGATTCGGGAAGGCGGGGCAGTTGCGGCTCAGAGAAGCGAGTGTCTTGTGTATTGGGGTGGGAGGGTTGGGTTCGCCGGCGCTGATGTACTTGGCGGCGGCGGGAGTTGGGCGGATTGGGTTGGTGGACGCGGATGTGGTGGATGAAAGCAATTTGCAGCGGCAGCTGGTATTCGGAACGCGCGATGTGGGGCGGCCGAAAGTCGAGGTGGCGGCGGAGCGACTTCGGGACATCAACCCCCATGTGGCGGTGGAGCCGCACGCGGTGCGCCTGACGCGGGACAATGCGATGGCACTGGTGGGCGGGTATGATGTGTTGCTCGATGGGACGGACAACTTTCCGACGCGCTACCTGTGCAATGACGTGGCGGTGAGGTTGCGGAAACCGAACGTTCACGGGGCGATTCACCGATTTGAAGGGCAGGTAAGCGTGTTTGCACCCCATGTCGAGGGGCCGTGCTACCGCTGTCTGTTCCCCGAACCTCCACCGCCGGGCACGGTGCCCTCGTGTGCCGAGGGCGGGGTGCTCGGTGTGCTGCCCGGACTGGTCGGCACGCTGCAAGCCACGGAAACCATCAAATGGATCACCGGCCTTGGGGCGCCGCTGGTGGGTCGGCTGCTGCACGTCGATGCGCTGAGCATGCGCCATCGCGAGATCCGGCTGCGCCGCGATCCGGCGTGCGCTCTCTGCGGTGAAGCGCCCACGCTCACCGAGCTGCCTGACTACCCGCTGACCTGCAGCGTCGAAGCCTCCGTGCCGTTGCTCAGTGTGGAAGCCTTTGCGGCGCTGCGGGCGGCGGGCTCCGCGTACACACTGCTGGACGTTCGTGAGCCCGCCGAAGTGGCGGAGTCGCGCTTTCCCAATTCGATCACCATCCCACTGGCCGAGCTGGCCTCCCGGGCGGCGGAAATTCCCGCGGCTCCACGCCCGCTCGTTATCCACTGCAAGGCGGGCGGGCGCAGCGCCCGCGCCCTGAACATTCTGGCGGAGCAGGGGATTGCCGGGGAGATGGTGAATCTGGAGGGCGGACTCGACGCCTGGGTGGCCGAGTTCGGCGACCCTACCTGACTGGCTTGTCGCGTTCAGTCCGCCGGTTTCCTCAGCAGCTCGCCCGCCAGAGCAGCCGCCTCCTCAAGAAACGTTTCTCCGAGCGGCGACAGCCGTCCGGTCCAAAGCGCCCCGAACCGCAAGGGCGGCATGTCATCAAGTGGCAGCACGCGCACGCCCGGCACCACTTGGAACCTCGGGTGCCGCAGGACCAGCCCGACCCCAAATCCCTCGACCACATACCGCATCACCAAGTCCAGACTGCAGAACTCCAAACTCGGGATCCAATCAACTCCACGCTGGCGCAGCGCCGATTGAAACGCCCTGGGCAGTGCGTCTCTGGCCTCCAGCGTCACGAGCGGCAGGTCGATCCGGTCGCGATCAAGGATTTGCGCCGCCGTGCTGAGTCCGCTTCTCTCGGACACCACGAGCACCATCGGCAGTCGCGCCAACTCCCGCGTCTCGAAACCAGCCGCTTTCGCCTCGAACAGCGTGCTCAATCCAAGATCGATCTCCTGCGCCGCCAACAGCGACTCGATATGCTGCTGCCGGCCGTGGGCCAGGGTGAAATGAAACCGCTCGACGCGTCGCCGCATCCGCATCAAGAGATCCGGCAAATAATCGCGCTGGACCACCTCGGCCGCCGCCAGTCGCAGGCGGTTTGCCGTACCGCCGCGGAGTCGATCGCTCACTTCCCCAATCCGGCCAAAAAAGGGAGAAATAAAGTCATACAGCTCCTGACCCGCGCGGGTCAGTTGAAACGGCCGTCGTTGATAGAGCGTCACCCCGAGTGAATCCTCCAACTGCAGGATCTGCGCACTGATCGCCGGTTGTTGGATCCCGTACGGCATGGCCCGCGCCGCCGCACTCACCCCGCCGTGGCGCGCCACGTAAAAAAATAACTCCAGATGATGCACGTTCATCGATGGGCGAAATCCTGACTCCGATTTCCGCGGATGTCACTGGGAATCATTGCGGTCGAAGATCGGAGGTCGGAAGTCGGAGGGCGGAAGTCGGAAGTCGGAGGTCGGAGGTCGGCGGTCGGAAGTCGGAGGAAGGGGTATTCGGTAGTCAGTGGTCAGTAGTCGGTATTCGGTAGTCAGTATTCAGTCCGAAACGGGCGGGGTACGATGGACGGGGAGAGTCATAGGCGTGGTTGGCAGGTCGATGAGCGGAGCGGTGGTTCCCGGGTAGGGCGGCGCGTCCCGCCCGCCGCAGCTGGCGTCCTCGCCAGCTGCTCCGCGCGGCCCGCGCCATGCACCGACAGAGGGGTGCGAAACCGTCGAACCGCTCGCAGCGCGCGACGCGCCGCTCTTCCCGAGACCGGCGTTCCAGATTCAGGAGGGTACGCGATCAGGCGCCAAGCGTGATGTGGGAGTCCGTTGCCCAGAGTCGTTCCGCGGTGACTTGAATAGGCGATAGGTAAACGCTCCAGGCCCCCGCCTTGCCGCTGTGCAGAATCCGCCGTGAGACCGCCATTTTTTTGATGTGAGCTGTCCTTGTAGGCGGCGGAGAGTGGTCTTATTCTTGTGGTTCATGGGCGATCGGCGTGAGCGGGTTGCCGCCGAATGCACAGCCCCGTTCGCCTCATGAAATATCTCTACAGCGATCCGACCGTTCGCCAGCGCATGATTGAATACTTGGGCGGGGACACGTTGACGGAGGCGACGGCGCTCTACCTTGGGCACCTTGACGGCTGTGCATTCCAGCGCGCAGAACTGCATGCGCCTGCCGAATTGCAGTGGTTTCTCGACCGGAATCTCGACATTGCCCGCTCCCTGGCCGACCGGGAGTCGCTCCTGCTTCACCTGGATGTGGAATATGTGAATTTCGACTCGCCGGCGGAGGCCTATGTCGACCCCTGGCGCACCTTTGAACTCCAGGAACCTGTGGTGCGCGTGATTGAGGAATTGCTGCTCGATTGGGGCATCCAGCCATTGCATCTGATCACGGGTCAGGGGCACCATTTCGTCTGGCGCGTCGGTCTGCGGTCGGAAGTGGCGCGCCGGATGACCGCGCTTGCGCCGGCTCCGGAACTGGCCGGCCCTTGCATGGAGCGGAGGGGGACCGGTTATGCGGCAGCGATTTCCCGCGATCTGCACGATGGATTTTCCGGCACCGCGCTGCTGATCGAATATCTGGCGCATCGCATCAAATGGGAGGCGGCGCCGCAGTCGCTCCTGCCGGTCGAAATCACAGCAGTCCATGTTGGCCCCTGCGCCACTCCGCGGCGCGAGATGATTTCAATCGACATCTCGGAGTACGGCGATCCCATGCATACGCGGCTTGTGCGCATGCCGTTCACCAACTACCTGAAACCGTGGATTACCGGCCTGGCCGACGACCTCGGGCTTGAGGGTGAGATGCCCTGGTTCCGCGCCATCCCGCTGCACGAAATGGATTTCCGTCAGGCGATCAAAGTGCGCCAGGACGACGACGATGTGAAGGACCTGGCCCGTCGCGCCAATGTGCGCATCCCGCTCGAGGAGGAGGGAACCGCCCATCTGCTCGCCAGCTATCTCCGATCACCACTCCGCCAGTTCCACAAACTGTATTATTCCGCCTGTCACGACCCGCGTGAATTGTGGCCCGACACCTACGACCGCACGCCACTCGACTTGATGCCTCCCTGCCTGCGCATTTTGCTCGAATGGCCGAACGACCGCCTGCTCAAACCCGCCGGCATGCAGATGCTCACCCGCGCCTTGCTCGCCGACGGCTGGCACCCGCGGCATGTGGCCGGCCTGATCCGATCGAAATTCGAAAACCCACTCCATGCATGGGGCGATTGTTGGCAGGAATACGAACCGGGAACACGAGCGGATTTTTATACGCGTCTCTTTGCCGGCCAACTCGCCACCGGCCTGGACCGCATGGTCGATTTCAATTGCACTTCGACCCAGGAGAAAGGTTTTTGTCCGGGAGCATTGCCCGACGGTTGTTCTCTCGACGGCTACCGGCACCGACTCACCGACTCACCCCCATCATGATTCCTTGGACGATCGGACTTTCCACCGGCTGCTTCTTTCGCCGCCGGTTTATCGACGTCATCGACGAGATTCGGAGTGGCGGATTTGACACCGTCGAGGTCTGCTCATTTCCCATGCACCTCGACTACCACAACCGCGAAGCCGCCGCCGAGGCGGGCGCCCGGATGCGGGCACTCGGGATGCGCCCCGCCTCGTTTCACGCACCCTTTGCCGACCGGATTGACATCACGGCGCTCGATCCGGAGGCACGCGCCGTCGCCGTGCGCGAATTGATTGCGGCGAGCGAGGCCGCGGCCCTGATGGGGGGCGAGTCGCTGGTGCTTCATCCCGGTCCGGAGCGGGAAGGCCGACCGCCCGAAGCCGAATTCCTCGAGCGCATGCGGCACGCGGCGGATTCACTCAATCAGGTTGCTGACCGGTGCTGCGAGCTCGGCGTGCACTTGGTGCTGGAAAACATGCTGCCGCACCTGCTTTTCGGCCACATCAACGACATGCTGTACCTGCTCGGGTCAATCCACACCTGCGACGTGGGAGCGTGCCTCGATACCGGCCACGCGTTTCTCGCCCGCGAGCTGCCCACGGTCATCCACAAGCTTTCCGGCCACCTCCACATGGTGCACGTCAACGACAATCGAGGCGATCGCGATGACCACCTCCCGCCGGGCGAGGGGAATATCGATTGGGCCTGGGTGCTGCACGAGCTGCGCCAGTCGAGTTTCAAGGGTCCTCTGATTCTCGAGTTGTCATCGCATCCGAACGAGTCGGTGCCGGACATGCTCAACCGCGCCCGTCGCGCCCGCGATCACCTGCACGCCAGCCTGCCAGAGAGCGGGGCGGACTGACGGCGGTTTTCGGCATTTCAATGGTGAGCCGACTTGGCGGGTGGCGGGGCCAGCATGATCCGATCCGTCCAGGCGATTCCCAACGCAGAGAGGATGAAGACGGCGTGGATGATCGTCTGCCACATCACACCTTCCGAGGTGACGTTTTCGGCCACTCTCATGGCCGGTTCGACGGAGGTGGTGGGAATGCCAAGACTTCCGGCCGCGATAAACGTCTTGAGCAGGTGAATCGAGCTGATCCCGATGATGGCCATGGCCAACTTCACTTTGAGCACTGAGGCATTGACGTGGCTGAGCCATTCCGGCTGGTCGGGGTGCCCATGGAGGCGCAGGCGTGACACGAATGTCTCGTACCCGCCAATAATCACCATCATGAGCAGATTCGAAATCATCACAACATCGATGAGGCCCAGAACGATCAGCATCATGTGCTGATCGGAAAGACTGGTCGCCTTGGTGATGAGGTGCCACAACTCCTTCAAGAATAGCACGACATACACGCCCTGGGCCACGATCAGACCAAGGTAAAGCGGTAGCTGAAGCCAGCGCGAACTGAAGATGAGCGCCGGGAGTGGTCCGAGGCGGGGCGGCGATGGGGAGTGGGGTGAGGTCATGGATTGAAGGGGTGTCGATGCGGCGACGAGTTCGCGGTGTGGAACGAACTCGCCGGAAGTGGCTCGTGGCAGGCGGGCGAGCCATAGCAGGAGGCGGCAGCGTTTTCAACTGCTGGATCGGGACGCGCCACACCACGCGGGACCGACATTCCGGATTCAGGTGAATGGATAGATCAGGTGAATGGCGATGGAGTCGAGGTCCAATTCAAAGCGTCGTGTCGTAGCGAACGCCGCATGAGGAATGTCCCCAAGCTCGAGACGACGGACTTTGGATGCCATACAAACGAGGAGGTTGTGGCATCGCTTGCGCCCGTGGCGGAGCGGCACAGAATGCCGAGATGCTCCCATCGATGGTTGAAAAACTGTGTTGTCCGGTGACGCGCCAGCCGTTGCACTGGGTGTCGGAGACGGAGGCGGGGGCGCGGGGATTTGGGGCGGGTCCGGTGCTGCTGCGGGCCGACGGACGGGTATACTACAAATTCGATGACCATGGTTTTCCCGTCTTGCTTCCGGACTCCGGCGTGGCGGTTTCTGACCGTGGCGGTGTGGGCGGCGGCCCGGACCGCGTCGGCCCTGCCGCTGACCGAGGCTGACGTGTGCGTTTTTGGCGGCGCATCGGGCGGCTTGGCGGCGGCGGTGCAAGCGGCGCGGCTTAGCCGGAGTGTGGTCATCATCGAGCCGGGCCGGCATCTGGGGGGCATGACGTCATCGGGATTGGGCGTCACCGACCGTGGATCGCCTGAGGTGGCGATGGGGGCCACCCGCCACGCAGGAATCCCCCGCGTTCCTCCGGCTGAAGATATCGCCCTGAACCGAGGCGGCGCTCGCACATCCTTTCAACCACGAAAGACACGGAACACACGAAAAATCAGGGGTCAATAATAGAGGATTCCCTCATCTAATTGGCAGATTGTTAAAAAGTAGCAATGCCTTGGCTTTTCGTGTGTTTTGTGTCTTCCGTGGTTCCGATCCCGGTGCTTGGCACGGGAAGCTTATTCCTTCGGCGTGACGCCGAGCACGATGTTGAAGGTGGCCGCCAGCTCGCCGGCCTTGGCGTCCTTCATGGGAGAGAAATCGATCGTGACCAACTCGCGGGTGGCCTGATCACCGAGACCGCGCCAGATAAAGTCGCCTTCGTTTTGAGCATGCCCCTTGATGTAACATTGGCTGGTCCACTTGGGGCGACCGCGCAGTTTGACCGCCACGTGGATGTGCGGGGCGCGGCCCGGGTACGAGACCGGCTTGATCGTGCGGAACAGGTATTCGCCAGTGGCGCCGGTCACGAAACGCCCAAACCCCTGGAAGCCGGCGTCCCGCTTCGCCTTGTCCCCCCCGGTTCCGCTGTGCAGGTAAACGCCGGTGGCATCGCACTGCCAGATCTCGACCATCGCGTCCCGAATCGGGTCACCCGCCGGATTCAATAGGCGGCCGCTCAGGTAGGTCACCTCGCCCACCGCCTTCTTCTCGGCATCATTGATGAGCAGCAAGTCGTTGTCGGTGTCGAGCGGCAGTTTGTCGGGATAAAACGGTCCTTCGGTTTGCGGCGGGGTCAGGGCCAGCTCCGCGAGAGCCGGAGGCACGGTTGTCAGGGCCGTCCCCATGCCAAACGTGCGCAAGAATGAACGGCGGTCAGTGAAAAGCTGAGAATAGTCGGGCTGGCGGCGGATGAGCAGATTCATGGCGGGTTTGGACTCCGGTTTTGGGAGAAGGGTTCAAAAACTCAACTTCCAGCACACCACGGACCACAATAAAAGTAAAGCCCCTTCATGAAAACACCCTGTCGCCCGGCTGGCAGGCTTCGCATGGCTGTGGCAGCGGCCCCGAGTCGGGCCGCTACTTCTCAAGACGAGTATTTTCCAATAATTGGGCGGCCCGCACGTCTTCAGCAGAGGAGTATCAACCGACCCCGCAAGGAATAGTTGGCAAAAGTTTATAATTATTATAAACTACGCACCTCATCGCTCCCCATTCTCAGTAGCCGCTACCGCGCTCTCTTCGCCCCGATCCTTCATCCCCCTTACCCCTTACCCCTTACCCCTTACCCGCGACTCACCATTATGAATAAGCACACTTCCGCATTCACCTCGACCGGTCCGCGCGGGCGCGTCACGCCCTGGGCGGCCGCGCTGACGGCCACTGTGTTTTCCACGTTGTTGCCACCGGCGGTGGTGCGAGCGGCGAACGAGATTGGGTTTATTGAGCGGTTTGCGTTGGCGGAGGACCGGGAGGAAGCGTTGCGGCAGTTGATTCCCGGGACGGAAGAATTTTATTCTTATCATGCGTTGCACCTACAGAATGGTGGACGCCGCGCGGAATTCCGCGAGTTGCTGGACCAATGGGCGAAACGATCGCCGGACTCGGCGAGTCGTCAGGCGCTGGAGGCGCGGCAGATGCTGTTGGATTACGGTGCGGACCCGCAGGCGACGCTTCAATACTTGCGGGAAAAACTCGGGCTGACGTTCAATCACGAGCGGGAAGTGCCGAGCGCGAAACCGAATTTACCGGTGGCGCTCGATCCAGCGTTGATTGCGGAAGAGAGGTTTTATCAGACGGCGACAGCGGGAGTGGATCATCTGGATCATTTGTCCGAGCGGGCGGTCGCGCGCCTGGTGGCCAGCGGGCATGCCTTTTCACCGGCGCAGCGCCGGGCGGCGCTGGCGAAGCTGACTCGCCCGGACGTGGCCGGTTTGGTCCCGCTGATCGCGGCGGATTTGGCCACGCCGGAGAGCCGTGGGTTTGGCGAATTTCCAATCCACGCGGCGTTGACGCTCGCGCAGCTTGATGAACTGCGCCGGTTGCGCGCCTCGCAGGAGTCCGTGGATCCGGCGGCGCGCGAGTTGCACCGGAACGAGCGGTTCGTGCTGACGTATCTGGGCAAATTGCAGCCGAGTGCCGACGCCGACCTTGACCGTGATCCGGTCGTCCGCGAGGCGTGGTTGGCGCGGGCGTGGTCGTTCGTATCGGGATTGGACCCGGCCTTCAACTCGCTGAAGGCACATATTTTGTACCAGCGGCTCGATCTGGCGCGGACGCGCGGGCAGTATGACGCGGCGCTGTTTCTCGAGTACGTCAAACTCCCGCGCCAGGTTCATTACATCAGCCCCGTTTGGCAACGCGACCAGCAGGCTTGGGCCCATCCGGCCGACCTCGCGGCGGATTTCTCCGCAATCACCAAACGTCCGCCCATCGGGAGTGACGAGGGCCTGGTGCGCGATTATTTGCTGCGACTGCTGGCCACGGCCGATTCACCGGCGATCTACGCGCCCTATTTCGAGCAAGCCTGGCTCAAGGCGGTTTTTGCCGAGGCGCGGCTCACCGCCGGCGTCGACGATGCCCGGCTGGCCGAAACCCTGGCCTCCGCGCTGAGTTCCGAAGCCTATGATGCTCTCAAGCGGCGGGTCGACCTCGATTTCGACTTGTCCAATCCCGCCCGCCTCGCCGTGGGCGATACCGTGTCGCTCGACGTCTGGGTCAAGAATACGCCGCAAGTCACGCTGAAAATATTCGAGCTCAACACCGGTGCTTGTTATGAAGCGACGGGGCGCCCCATCGGGACCGACATCGATCTTGACGGATTGGTGGCGGCCACCCAGCGGACCGTCGACACGGCGGCGGCGCCGCTGCGCCGGATCCGTCGCACTTTCGAGTTGCCGGAGATCGCGGCTCGACGCGGCGTCTGGGTCGTCGAACTCATCGGCAACGGGCGCAGTTCGCGCGCCCTGATCCGCAAGGGCCAGCTCCAGTATCTGACCCGTCCGAGCAGCGCCGGCACGGTAGTGACGGTATTCGACGAAACACGGCAAGCGTTGCCCAAGGCCTTTGTCACGTTCGCCGGCCGCCGATTCGATCCAGCCGCCAATGGCGAAATCGTCATCCCGTTTACCGCCCAGCCCGGGCCTCAGCCGGTCATACTTCAGGACGGCGCCGGATTCGCGAGCCTCGAAACCATCACGCTGGCGGGCGAGGCGTACGCGTTGACGGCCGGCTTCCACATCGAGCGCGAGCAGATCCTCGCTGGCGGGCAGGCAAACCTCGCCGTGCGTCCGCGTCTTGAACTCAACGGCCAGCCGGTCTCGGCCACCCTGGTCGAGAAACCCGTTCTCACGCTCACCAGCACCGATCACGATGGCATTTCCACCACGGTGACCTTGGTCGACTTTAAACTGCACGACGACCTGGAAAGCACGCACGGCTTCAAGGTTCCGGATCGGCTGGCCTCGCTCGCGGTTTCGCTCAGCGGCGAAGTCAGGTCGATGACCGAGGGCAAGACCATTCCGCTCGGCGCGTCGTGGACGTGGTCGGGCAACGGCATCGATATGCTTCCGTATGTCAGCGACCTGCACCTCGGTCGCGCCGCCGACGGATGGTTTTTGGAAGAGCGTGGAAAAAATGGCGAGACAAAACCCGAGCGCGCCGTGCATCTGATCTTCACGCACCGCGACTACGCCAACACCGTAAGCGTGTCCCTCAAGACTGGCGACAACGGGCGCCTCGCCTTGGGTGCGCTGAACGGCATCGCCCGCGTGGTGGCCAGCGGTCCGAACGGCCTGCAGCGCGATTGGGCGCTCCCCAATGACACGGTCATCGCATCGAGCAACGTGCACGCGGCCGAGGGCGAAATCGTGCGGGTCGCCAGTTTCGCCCGCGCGGCCGACGCCTCACTGCTGGAAGTGCGGGCGGACAGCGGGCCAGTGGCGGACCACTCGGCCAAACTTGCCGATGCCGACGGATTTATCGAGGCCCGCGATCTCGCCGCTGGCGACTACCAACTACACATTCGTCCGGAGGGTCGCCTCGTCTCGATCCGCATCACCAAGGGCCAGCGCGTCCACGGCTTCATCGCCTCGCCCACTCGCCTGCTCGAGGCGCCGCCGGCTCTGCCGCTGCATATTCCCGTCACCGAGGTGCAGAACGATGCCCTGGTGATTCGCGTGGCCAATGCCGACCCGCTCACCCGTGTCCACGTGGCCGCCACCCGCTTTGCCCCTGAACGCCCGTTGGCTCAACTCGGCCTGCTCACGCCGCCCGGACTGCTCGCCGGCGCTCCGGGCGACAGCCTCAGCCAGTACGTGAGCGGGCGCCAACTCGGCGACGAAATCCGCTACATCCTGGAACGCCTCGCCGCCAAGCACTTCCCCGGCGTCATGCTCCCTCGCCCCGGGCTGCTGCTCAACCCATGGGCCGTGCGCGACACCGTCACCACCAAACAAGACGCCCAGGCCGGTGACCGATTCCAGCGATTGGCCGAGGCAAAGCAGGCCGGATTGACGGCAGCCCCTGAAGCGGCCGCAGCCACTGCCGCGGACGGTGCCAAACGGGACGGTGTGGAGGTGCCGGCCACCGCATCGATCGATTTCCTCGCCTCGACCGCGCCGGTGACCTTCAACGTCAAGCCGGGAGAAAACGGAGTGATCCGGATCCCGTTGGCCGGTCTGGCCGGTGCTTCGCAGGTCCATGTGCTCGCCCTCAACGGCGTGTCGTCCGTGGCCCGCACCGTGGTGCTCCCGGCCCAGCCGATCGTCACCCGCGATCTGCGGTTGGCCAGTGGGCTCGATCCTCAAGGGCATTTCGCCGAGCAGGACCAAACCATCGTCCTGCAAAAAGACGCGCCGCATGCCATTCCCGATGCCATTTCCGCCCGCTTCGAAACTTACGATCACCTCGGCCGCGTCTTCACCCTGCTGCGCACGCTGTCGGGCAATGCCACCCTCGCCGAATTCGCCTTCATCCTCGACTGGCCGACCTTCGACCAGAAGAAAAAACTCGAACTCTACTCCAGGCATGCGTGCCACGAATTGGCCTTTTTCCTTGCCCGCAAAGATCCTGAGTTCTTATCCGCCGTGCTTCAACCGTACCTCGCGAATAAAAAGGACCGGACCTTCCTCGATGAATACCTTCTCGAGATCGATCTCGCCCGCCACCTCGAACCGTGGCGCTACGGCCGCCTCAACACCCTGGAACGCCTGCTCCTCGGCCGGCGGCTGCCCGGTCAAATGGACGCGGAATCCCGCGCGCTCGCGGATTGGCTCGCGCTGACCCCGGTCAATCGCGAAGAAGACCGCCGGCGCCTCGACACCGCGCTGCGCGGGTTTGCCCTGGCGCAGGAAGAAAAGAGCCTGGCGAAGGGAAAGACCGCCGGCCGTGCCATGGGCGAAAGCGGCGTCGAGCAGGAGGAGCTGAGCCGCGCCCGCGGAGCGCTGGGGCGCTTCCGCAAGGAGCTGGGAGACGTCGACAGCCTCGCCATGAATGGCGCCCTGGCCGGCGCCCCAGGCGCTCCGCCCGCTCCGGCCGCCGCATTTTTTGCCGACGATTCCGTGGCGTCACTCGAGCTCGCTGAGCTACAGGTCGAAGCCTCGGGCGGCCTGGGCGGAAGCGGGCCGGTGTCAGGAAAAGACGCAGAGCTTCTTTCCGGTCTGGCCAGCCGGATGAATGCTGACAAACAGTTGCGCGGACTCAACCGGGCGGAAAGTTTTTATCGGGTGTTGGGCGTGACCCAGGAGTGGGCCGAAAACAACTACTGGAAACTGCTCATCGGTCAGCAAGACGCGTCCCTGGTCCAGCCGAATCGGTTTTGGCAAGACTATGCCAAGTGGTCGGGGCAGGGGAGTTTTGTGTCGGCTCACGTGGCCGAGGTGACGCGCAATTTCAGCGAAATGATGCTGGCGCTGGCGGTCCTCGACCTGCCATTCCCGAGCCAAGCTCAGCAGATCGAGGCCGATGTTGCCGCCAATGGCGTGCTCACAATTACTCCGAAAACCCCGACCATCCTGTTTCACCAGGCCGTCAAACCGGCTCCCGTGGACGAGACCGGTGCCTCGCTGCTCGTCAGCCAGAATTTCTACCGCGTCGATGACCGCTACATCCCGCAACCGGACGGGGAAAAAGTGGACAAGTTCATCACCGGTGAATTCCTGACCGGCGTGCTCTACGGCGCTCAAGTCGTGGTCACCAATCCGACCAGTTCGACGCAGAAACTCGATGTGCTCTTCCAAATTCCGCGTGGCGCGCGTCCGGCCGCCGGGGCGAAAGTCACCCGCAGCGTGCCGCTTCGCCTCGAACCATTCCGCACCCACACCATGGACATCGCGTTCTACTTCCCCAAAGCCGGGTCGTTCGTCCATTTCCCGGTGCATGTCGCCCGGGGTGGCAAAGTGGTCGCTTTCGCCCCGGCCACGAGCTTCACGGTGGTCGATGAACCCAGCGCGGCCGACACGACAAGCTGGGCCTACGTTTCGCAAAATGGCACCGATGCCGAGGTGTTCGCTTTCCTCGACGCTGCCAACCTGCGCACCCTCGACCTCGACCGCATCGCGTGGCGCGTCCGCCAAAGTCCGGACTTCTTCCGCAACTTGGTCGCCCGCCTCGCCCAACGCCGCGTGTGGCATCCGACCACGTACGCCTACGCCCTGGTCCACAACGACGTCTCGGCCATCCGCGAATTCCTGCGCCACGACGGTCGGGTGCTCGCCCAGGCCGGCCCCTGGCTCCGCTCCCCGCTGGTCGATATTGATCCGGTGGAGCGCCTGACGTACGAGCAACTCGAGTATTCCCCGTTGGTCAACGCCCGCGCGCACCGTCTCGGCCCCGAACGCACCATTCTCAATGACCGTTTCCGCGAGCAGTACCAAAGGTTCATGGCCATCCTCGCCCATAGACCCGCGCTCGACGACGCCGACCGACTGGCTCTGACCGCGTACCTGCTTCTCCAGGATCGCGTGGAGGAAGCCCTCGCAGCCTTCTCCAAGGTCAACAAACCGGGCGTCCACACGCTGGTGCAGTACGACTACACCGCCGCCTGGCTCGCGCTGGCCCAAGGCGATCCGGCCACCGCTCGCACGCTGGCCGCCGCCCGCGCCAATGAACCGGTCGACCATTGGCGCCAAAAATTTGCCCAACTGCTCGCCCAGCTCGATGAGGTTGATGGCAAGGTGCCCGCGGAAGCCAAACCGGAGGACCGCGACCTGTCGCAGGAGGCCTTGGCCGCCGCACAGCCGAGATTCGGGTTCAAACTCGACGGGACTCGCCTGGTGCTCGACACTTGGAACCTGAGCGAGGTCACGGTGAATTATTACCTCATGGACTTGGAATTCCTCTTTAGCACCAATCCGTTCGTGGGTCAGGACAGCAGCCGGTTCGCTCAGATCATTCCTAACGCATCGGAAACACGCAGGCCGGCCAATGCCAAATCATCGGTCGAGGAGATCGCTCTCCCGCGCGAATTCCAGAACCGGAATGTCCTGGTCGAAATCGTGGCGGCCGGCCAGCGGCGAGCCCAGGCCGTGTACGCCAACGAACTCAAAGTTTCCGTGAGCGAGAACTTTGGCCATCTCCAAGTGCGCCATGCCCGCGACGATCGCCCGCTCCCGCGCACCTACGTCAAAGTGTATGCCGAGGTGGACGGCCGAGCCGCGTTCTATAAGGATGGCTATACCGACCTGCGCGGGAGGTTCGACTACGCCAGCCTGAGCACCGATGACCTCAACGGCGCCACCCGCTTCGCCGTCCTCATCCTCAGCGATGAACATGGTGCCCTGGTCAAGGAAGCGCCGCCGCCGCGCCGGTAAACCAAAACGTCGTGCATGAGCTCTCGATGGCTGGGAGTGGCGGCCTATGGCCGCCACCTGGAGTTTGTCCATTTCACATCCTTTTTTGTTGGCGGAACCACGCTGCCAGTGAATGAGAGAAGGTGGCATTGAGGTGGGACGCGACCTCCCGGGCGCGTAGGCGGTGAAGGTGTACCCTCTGGGAATTGTCCCCGCTTCTCCCGCGATGGTCTCGGGATTCACACCCCGAGAATTCCCCATGACCGCGTCTTTGTTCGTCGCCTTTTCTCGCTTTGAGCATCACTTGAAAAGGCGAAGATGGCCTTCCTTCAGCCCCCTCCCACCGCCTACGAGCCCGGGAGGTCTCGTCCCACCTCCTGCCTCGATCGTCGGCTGAAACCTGTGCTCAATGGGTACAAGCTTTTCTTAGTCAAAGTGCTTGGACGATAGCTGACAATGCTTGCCGATGACGCCAGACGCTTTGAATTGTCTTCCCAAACTTTCCCGGGAATGCCATAATCCGCGCCGGATTATAGCATTATGAGACGATACTTCTTGGCGGGCCCGAGGCTCTTCCTGGTCTGCCTGGGGGCGGGATGGATTTCCCAAGCCCATGCCATCCCCTGGATCGAGCGCCACGGGGTCACCTTGACTTCGCTCCAAAACGAGTACGACCAATGGACCGCGCCCCCGTACAAATACCGGATGACGCGTCTCTGCGGAAGCGAGTCATCGGGGCAGGCGCGGTACACGGTCGTGTTCGAGCAAAGCCCGAAAACGACCCTATGGGCAGCCCGATCCGGGATGACGGCCACCGCGTTTAGAGAATACCACGACGATATCCACGCTGTGGGATATCGCTTGGTCTGGCTGGATGGGTTTGAGGTCGGCTCGACCGCGTATTATAACGGCATTTGGGAACTGACGCAGGGGCCTGTCCAGCGGCTGCGACTGGGCGAGTCGCTGGCCAATCATCTCGTCGCTCATGAAAACAATGAGACCGATGGCTTTCATCGTGTCGACATCGGTTCGTTTTCGGTGGGTGACTCGTCGTTTCACATTGGAGTCTGGGCCGCCGGCCGAGGGGTGGAAACCGAGGTCAGGCACGGCATGAGTTCCAGTGTCTACCAGGACACCTTCAACGCACTGGGGGGCGATGGCTGGCGGATCCACCGCGTGAACGGGTACACGGTGGCCGGCGCGGAACGGTTTTCGGCGCTCTGGAAACGAACCAGCGTGGGCGACGGCTGGTCGTATCATGGCATGGCGGCCGACGATTTCGCCGCCCACCACACCAACGCGACCTACCAAGGATATCGTCCGGTCTACATCGATCCATACAACGTGGGGACCAGTACCCGCTACAACGCCACCTGGATCCGCAATGGGGGCCTTTCAACGGCCCGGCTCGGCGCCATCTCGACCCCCGTCGTTGCCTATATGACGGCCCGCAACCTGCCCGGTCTCTCGCTGGCCATCGCGCACCAAGGCCGTTTGGTCTACTCCCGCGGGTTTGGGTACGCCGATACCGGCTCCGGCGAACTCGCCCATGCCCTGCATCGATGGCGGCTGGCCAGTGTCTCGAAACCCGTCTGCGCCGTGGCCGTGCTCCGCGCCCTCGAAGACTCGGCGGCTTGGTCCCTCGGCAGCCGATGCTTCGGATCGGGTGCCCTCTTCGGCACTGATTATGGCGACACCGCGGCCAACCCCTACTCGACCCGCGAGCGCGCCATCACCATCCGCCATCTCCTCAATATGACGGCCGGTTGGAATACCGAGGGGAATCTCTGGTACAACAGCGCACCCGGCTACGGCACCAACCACAAGCTCATCATCGATGACCAATTGGATTCGTTTCCGCAAGTCTGGGACGTCGGAACCGTCTACGACTACAACAATTTCAATTACCAGGTCGCCGCGCGCATCCCGGAAAAAATCACCGGTATGCTCTTCGAAAATTATTGCGAGCAGGAAATCTTCGAGCCGTGCGGCATGACCTCATTTGCCATGGGCGCCCGCACCGCCGCTGGCCAGCTCCCGGGAGAGGTCATGTATTATGAAGGCAACCAATGGGGCTCGCCGGACAACGTCTGGCCCGCCCGCATGGATGGCAGCACCGCCTGGGTCGGCCGCCCGTCCGACCTCCTGCTCATGGCCCGCCGCATCGATGGCAACCCCCGCCAATCCGACATCATCGGGAGCTACGCTCTGTCCCAAATGCAACTCGCCAACGGGGTCAACAATTCCTCCTACGGCTTCGGCTGGTACCCGTCCACCCGCCACGGACGCACCTGGTGGCAGCACAATGGCGCGATGGCCGGCAGCAAAGCCATTTTAGTCGTCAGCGATGACGGCGAAATGGCGTTCGCTTACGCCACGAATTCCATCCACAGCGATGACTGGCCCTCAGACGGATTCCGCAATCTCATCCTCGATGAAATGGACGCCATCGACGATGCCGGCGCGTGGCCGACCATCGACTTGTCCGGCACATACAACCCGGCCTATGACGCCTGGGCCACCAGTGCCTTCAGCAGCGCCGTGACCGCGAAGACCAGTCTGGCCGAAGTTGTCGCTCCACACGCCGATCCCGATGGCGACCAGCGCTGCAACGCCCTCGAAGCGTACCTCGGCAGTGATCCTACCACGTTCGACCGCGCTTCCTGGGCCAATCTGATCCTGTCCGACACCCACCTGACCATCCGCTGGACCAAGCGCAACGGCCACCGCGGAGTCGTCGCCACCCCCCAATGGTCGGTCAGCATGACCGGCTGGCCCAATGGGTTGACCGGCGTGGTCGACCGACCCGACCTCATCACGCTCATCGGCCACACCGTTCAGGAAGCCCAGTTGGCCCGCGCCGGACTCCGCGCCCGCTATTGGCGCCTCGGGTTCACGACGCCTTAAGTGTGGGGACCAGGAGGGAGCTTCAATGCCCATTCCGAGTATGCGGCATTATGTGGTTTCGATCGGGACGTTGAGGGTCGAAAGGCGGTCGTGGGCGGATTTAATACGGGCGAGCATTTCGGTGGCCCTGCGGAAGACGACGGGGGACCAGAGACGTTGCAATTCCCATCCTTGGGAACGCAGGACGCGGGTACGGAAGATGTCCCATTCGATGGGATCGGGCGTTTTGTGAAAGCGGCTGAAGTCAGTGAGCACGCCGACGGTGACGTCGGCCGGGAGGAGCGGATGAATGCAGGCCACGTCGATGCAAAACCCGTCGTTTCCCCAATGCAGGTGGGATCCGGTGTGATGTCGGTTGAGCAACGTGTGGGCGAGGGCGGCGGCCATGGGGGACGGGGTGGCGGACGGCCACGATTTCAGTTCCGGCGCGGCGTCGCGGCGCATTTTCTCGAGTTCTTCTTGATAATTGTGGAAGAGGCCGGCGAGTTTTTCCGCGTAGCGCAGGTAGGCGTAGAGTTGGAGACGACCGTTGGGGATCTGACCTGGCGGCGCGGGTTCGGCGGTGGCGTATTCGGCGGCCGGGATGGACGTGAGAACGTGGACCGCCTCGCGAGCGCGAGTGACGAGCACGTTGAGTCGGCGTCCTCCCTCGCGTTGGGAGAGGGCGCCAAAGTTGCGGCGGAATTTTCCATGGTGATCCGGACCGAACGTGGTGCAGATGATCATGATGTCGCGTTCATCGCCCTGGACATTCTCCAGGTTCTTGACAAACAGGCCTTCGAACGAATCGCGGCCCTTGCGGATTTTGGCTTCTTCGTAGCGACGGGCGAACTCGGCGTCGCGGGCGAGGCGCGCGGTGAGCGCGTCATGGATGGCCTCCTTTTGAGTGACGTTGAAGCAGGCGACGCCGATGCTCGGCGGAGCCGGGGAATCGAGCAGCTCGGCGATGAGATCGATGGCGGCCTCGGCTTCCTTGACGTTGGCGCGTTCGTGATAAGTGCCATTGACCCGGTGGATCCGGATCGGGGTATCGAGCGCCTTGTGGCGCGGGTGACCCGGAATCGGCTGAAGGCGGGAGCCGTAATAATGGTCGTTGGAAAAACCGATGAGGGCTTCGTGGCGGCTGCGATAGTGGACGTCCAGGTAGGCTTCGCGCACATCCAGGTTCAGGGCGGCGGTGAGCAGGTCCTCGGCCTCGGACTGCTGCTGGAAAAATAGTTCCTCGGCGGTCTCGGCGTCGGCGTCTCCGGTATCGGCCAGCGCCGACTCGAAGAACCGGGTGGGGGGCAGTTGTTTTTGGTCGCCGGCGATGACGACTCGCTCGCCGCGCATGAGCACGGGCAGGGCTTCCTCGAGGCGGCACTGGGACGCTTCGTCAAAGATCACAAGGTTGAAGATGGCGTGGCGCGGGAAGATCTGGGCGACCGTGGACGGGCTGGCCATCCACACTGGGCAAAGGTCGTAGATCGGGTCCCCGCCTTCGGTGCCGGATCCGGTGGCCAGCATTTGACGAAGTTTGAGGGCTTTTTTTCCCCGCACGTACAGCCGCTGACGCAGGCCGGAACCCAGTTTGTTCAGCTGGGTGCCGGTGGTGGCGAGGAGGCGGGACTTCTGATGGGTGAGCCAGAGAAAGCGGACATAATCGGCGACCAGCGAAAGCTTGAATTGCGAGAGGTGAAGGAAGCGGTCGAACGCGGCCTCAATCCGGTCGCCGTCGATGGCGGCCAGATCGGGATCGTTTTTCAGTCGCGCGCGCAGCTCATTCTCGACCGCCTGGCGCCGGAGGCAGTCGAGCAGGGTTTCGGAATCGGGGGCGGTGGCCGTGGCCAACAGGGATTCGGTGGCGGAGGCGACGTCGGGCGGCAGCAGGCCGAGTGAGTGCCGAAGGCGAATCATGTCCTCAAGGGTGGGCGCTGATTCGAGCCAGGCGCGTGTCGTCTGGCTGGCCGATGATCGGGCGAGCCAGTCAACCAGCCATCGGGATCCGGCGTCCGGGGTAAACAGCCGGCATTGGGTGATCCGCGACACCACATCATCGAGCCGGCGGAGGACCGTTGCTTCGGTTTCAAGGGCGGAGGCCAGGCTGTCGAGGGCGGACTTTTCGGCCGGCAGCTCGTCGTGATCGATGGCGGCGAGGCCGGCCTGAGCGTGCCAGGCGGTATCGACGAGGCGGGTTTGGCTGACCAGGGTGGCGTCATCGGGCAGGGCGGCGGCCCTGGATTCGACGGCGCGGCTGAGCCAATCAGCGATGAGCAAACGCGTTTGAAGGGCCTTGTAGAAGGCCAGTCCCTGCGGCCATCCGCTGTCGAGCGAAAGCCCGAGGGGGACCAGGGCCGTGGTGACCGCTTTTTTCGGACTGCCGGCGAAGAGTTTTTTGAAGAAGCTGCCGGCGATCGGTTCCCAGGCGGTGAGGGCGGCGAGGTGTTGGTTGACGGTGGCCAGGGGGAGCACGCCCGCAGCGCGGGCACTGGCGAGCAGGGCGCGATCAATCGGTTGGTCCTCGATGTGATTGAGCCAAGGACGCATCGGGTCGAGGTCGGCGGCGAGTTCGCCACGGCGCGGGGCGGGCAGGCGGGTGACCGCGCGAAGGAATTCTTCGTCGTGCTGCTTGAGAAGAGAACGCAGGTGGCCGGTCACCGTTTCGCGATGGGCGGCTTGGGCTGCCAGCGGTTGGCCGGGATCGACCCGGCTCGTGAGGGTCATTGCCGGCACGGCTTCGGCGGCGGCGTGGATCGCCTGGAGGGTGAGTTGCGGGTCGGTGTGAGTGAGGAAGTCGTGGAGTGTGACGCCCACCCATCCGCGGAACGGATTGGTTGAATAGCCCGCTTTTTCGGCGCGGCGGCAGATTTCGCCGATGGTGGTGGAGGCGTGTTCGATGTCGATCGAGCGAAGGTCGGGGAGCGGCGGAGTGGGCGGGAGGTCCTGGCGGTAGGCGAGCTGGAGCCAGGTTCCGAGCAGCGCGTGGAACGTGGTGCCGCCCGGTTCCCCCGTGGCGTGCAATTTTTGGCGACAGCCTTCGAGTTCGCGGTGGATGGAGGCAAGCTGGTTGTTGACCTCTTCCAACCTCGGCCTCGGGTCCATGATGGGCGGGGCCTCGGCGAGGTTCTCGAGTTGGGCGCGCAGGCCCATGTAGAAGTCCCTGCGGTCACTGCTCGGGTCATGCACCACGCCGCAGAGGTCGCCGAGGCCCACCGCATCGAGTCGGTACTTCACCACGTCGAGGGCGGTGCGTTTGTCGCAGACGAAAAGGATGCGTTCGCCGCGGGCCAGATGGTCCGCGATCATGTTGGTGATCGTCTGGCTTTTCCCAGTGCCGGGAGGGCCATGGACGACGAGCGCCTTGGCTTCGCGCGAAGCGAGCACCGCGTTGGTCTGGCAGGGGTCGGCGTTCGCCACAAGCCATTCGTGGGAGAAGTCGCGGCGCGTGGCGACACCGGCAGCGGGCGGATCCTCGGCCGTTCCCTGATCATGCAGTGCCCGCGGATTGAGAAAAGCGGAGACAGGTTCCCGCAGTTCCTTTTCGTGCTCGATCATCCAGCGGGTGTCACGGAGCAGTGATTGGTTGGAGAGCGGAAACAGCCCCAGCACGGCCGAGGGAAGCACGGCGGCGGACTTGGGGAGTTGATCCGTCGTCGGTACTGGCGCGAGCGGGGTTGCGGGCAGAAACTCCGGAGCCGCCGGCAGGTCAAGCAGTCGGGCCATTTGATCGAGCACCTCCTTGACTTCGCGCCAGGGATCTAACGCCCCCTCGTCTGGAAACACTTCGCCAAGGGATTTGCCGGTTTGACGTTCCAGATAGGCCACCAGCGCCGGATTGGCGACCAGCCGGTCGGCTCCCTCGGCGGCGCATTCCAGCGTGACCCCGGCCCGCGAGCCGGTGCGAACCTGCAGATGCACCGGCATCAGCAGCATCGGGGCCAGCAACCGGCTCGAGCCGCGCGCCAGTCCCTCGTCACTGCTGGACGGCATCGAAACCAGTGGAAATCCGATGGCCAGGCACGACTCGCCGTGGTCGTTCAAGTATTCAAGAGCGTCATCGGCAATGTCGCGGAGCTTCTTGAGTAGCTTCACCTGGCGTTGATGCGCGTCGCGCGCCTGCTTTTCCTCCACGGACCACTCGGCCTCCGGATAGGCTGGCGCGGCGAAGGCAGGCACCCTGGCCGGAAACTCGTGGCGGCCACTTTCAATCAATGGAGCCAGAGCTTGAGTGGGATCGGCACCATCAAAGGCCGCCAGATCCATCCAGTCACACCGTTGCCGGGATCGGTGCGGACGCGCATTCATCGACGGCCCGTTGACAAGGCTGGCGAAAAGCCGCTGCAGCATGGCTTCAAGGATCATGCCGCAGCAAAACCGAGGATCGTCCCGACGTCCATGCCGATCGACATTCCGGCCTCCAACCGCCACGGCGTTTTCATTCTCCCCGGACGTAAAATTCGATCCATTCCAGCCACCGCGATGGGTGTCGTCGAGCACGATAAAGTGCCGGCGAGATGTTCTCGTCTGTTTGTCGTAACGGTTGGGTTGGCTGGACTGTGGCTCCGCACGGCTGCCGCCTCAGCGGCGCAGCTTGGCCGCCAAATTCGATGTGATGACCGATTGGTATCCGATTTTGAGCGTGGGATGGAGTCTGAAGAAGGAATCGAGCCTCTCCTTCTTCCAAAAAAGCGCACGGCCATCGGTGATCATGCGCACGGTGGCCGAGGGCGGTTCCTGGGTCAGGTAACTCATTTCGCCCACAAAATCATGAGTGCCGAGCGCGGCTTTGAGCTCACCGGGTTCGTCAACCACTTCGGCTAACCCGTGGCTCAAAACCCAAATGCCGTCGCACGGCCGCCCCTTCTCCACCAATATGGCGCCGGGGGCCAGGTCCTGCCATTGCCCGAGCCGCAAAAATTGGCTGTATTCCCCCGGCTTGAAATGGCGGAAGAGGCCGTCGTACAGCTGTTTCTCCTCATCCGTGAAGCTCACCGATCGGTTTTCGTGCACCAATGAGCCGATCTGCCATAGATTGATTGAAACAAACACCGCGTTCCAGAACATCGAGGCCATGATCACCGTATCGGTCAAGAGCATCGCCACCATCCACACCAGACTCGAGAGAATCGCCAAAGCGCGCAGCCACAGCATGTCCCGGACAAGGAATGCCCCCATGCTCAGTGCACAGGAAAGGTGGGTCAGAAGTTCAAGCATCTTCAACCAGGACGAATCCCCCCTCCCTCGTCTCCTTCAACAGATTTCTCGCAACGCGACATGATGCGGCGGGTTTGATGGTCGATAGGCCTCGGTGCAGACACTGGCGTTGAGGAAGGTGGCGCCCGGAATCTCATCCGAAATCATGATGCCGTAGCCGTCGTGGATGTGGCCGAAAACATGAAGTTGGGGCCGGATGAGGCGGAGGCGATTCAGGAGTTCGAAACAGCCGACGTGGCGCGGAGGCTGACCCTTCCAGGCGGGAGCCATGTCTCCGTGGCCGTAGGCCGGTCCGTGGGTAATGACGACATCGGACTTCTCGGGGATCTTCTCCCATTCGGCGCGAATGGCCGGTCCTCGGTCGCGCATGAAATGCCAGTTGAGGAATGTCGGGGTGTACGGTGATCCGAAGAAGCGATAACCGCGGATCTCAACCGCGTCGTGGATCAGGAGTTGTATCTGATGGGCGGCGAAGATGTCGCGGCAGCCAGTTGGATCAGCTTCGACAGGTCGGTCGTGATTGCCCGGGACGACGATCTTGTGCGCATGGGGATGCGCGCCCATCCATGCGGCGAAGTCCCGCACTTCACTGGGGCGGCCAAACCGGCAGAAATCTCCGGCGTGAACGAGTACATCGCCTTCGGGCACAAGGTGCTCCATGCGATCGTGCAGCCCGTGGGTGTCGCTCATGGCAACGAGGGTGAGACTGGGTTTCGGCATGCTGGGGATGAGGGGCGCGGACAATGGAAAAACAACAGGCGCACTGTAGGTCGAGGTGTGTCCATCGCGCTCATTTGTGTGGCAGGCGCTGTCAGATCCCTGCGCTCTGGTTATGGTTCGAGCCGATGTGCCTGGTATAATCCCTCGATGTGCAGGACGTCGTTCTCGAGGGAATGGACGAGGTCGCCCTCGGCGGTGATGGAGGTGTCGGATTTGGCGATGCACCGGCGTTTCCAGACCACGGTGTCGCCTTGGCGGAGGATGACATGGCCATCGGCGGTGATTTCGCGGGAGTGGTCGCCGTAGTGCCACGTGCCGAGGGTCACATGGCCCTCGAGGCTGACCGGTTTGAGTGGCGGTGGCTGGAGCGAGTCGAGGGTGATTTCGGGGTGATCGCGGGACGGGAGTCGACGCAGTCGCAGGTTTTTGAATTCGACGGGGGCGCCCTCGGATTCCAGGCAAAGGAATCCAAAGGCGGGGGAGATGCCGTCACCGCCGGAGACCTGCTCGCCGTTGACCCAGAGTTTCACTTCGCCGTCGACGGCGCGGATGTAGTAATGATTCCAGTGGTTGATTCCCTTGGTGGTTTCCTTGGTCGGGAAGCTGCGGCGGCCATCGGGCGCCACCGGCGGAAAGGGCCGCATGGCGATGGGGCCGACCGGGAAGACGTCGCCATGGCTGGTGAACCAGTCGGCGGGTTTGTTGAATTCCTTGGTGTAAATCTCGGCGTAGCCGAGATCGAGGACCTGGACCTCGATCCCGTGCGGCAGGCTGCCGCGGCCGCGTGAGAGGCTGGCGATGCTATCGGGCGTGGCCCAGACGAAGACACCGGAGTTGCCGCCCTTCTGTTTGTGCATCCACTCGCAGAGGAACTCGAAATTGACCAGGGGCTCGCGGTAGCGGATGACACCGGTGGGTGTGCCAGTGCAGAAGGCGTGCCCGCCTTCCCAGCGCCAGGTGTCGTCGTGGCAGTTGACGTTGACGAAGTCCTCACCGGTGAGCACTTCCCAGCCGGCGGTAGTGCCATCCGGCGGGGAGGCGGATTCCTCGGGCACGACGGCGGCGACGACGGCAGGGGTGTCGAGCGACCTGAGGTACTCCGCGACGTCGCGCACATCCTGGTCAGTGAGCCCCATCTCGGAGGCGGAGGGCATGAGTGATTCTTTGAGGTCGTGGACGTGGGCGCCGGTGCTGCGGAATTCGATCTTTTTCACCGCGCCACCCATGAGTTTGATTTTCAGCGAGCCGGCATGCCACGAAAAGTTGGTCATGAGGCCCTCCATGATGTGGTCGCCAGCGGTGAGTCGCACCGGGCGGTCGTAGCCGTGGGCAAATCGCGCATCGGGATGGACGATTTCCTCGATGATCTGGGCCACGGTTCGTTCTTGACCCCAGTGGGTGAGGTCGGGGCCGAAGGCGACTCCGTTGCCGGCGATCTTGTGGCAGATGAAACACTTGGCGGCCAGCTCCGCTCCGCGACGCGCATCACCGGCGAGGGCGGCGATGGTGGCAGGTTCGGATACTGTGGTCTTTTCGCCGAGCACTTCGGGTACGCGGATGGAGGTGGTGACCGCCTCTCCGCGGAGGTCGTTCAGGTCTTTCTCGATGATTTCGGAAAGGGTGAGCTGATAATCCGGGCGGGAGAAATCCGGCAGCGCGGCCAGTGCCTCAAGCCGCGCGACCCGGTCACGGCGATCCTCGTCGGTGCGGAAGCTGGCAAAGGCCATGGCGAGGTGCCGGAATTCGTCGATCGGCGGCTTCTGCGCGCGCAGGCACGCATCGAGGGCGGCGATGGCGTCCAGGGTGTGGAGTCGCCACGCGAGGTTTTTGGCGGTCCGAGTCCATCCGGATGGCGGGCCAAATACGGCGGCCACGCGGTCGCGGTACACCGGTTCTTCCTTGCCGGTCGCGGCGATGCCTAGCGCCTCGAGATAAGAGCGATCATGGCCGTCGTATGCCGCGAAGAGGGGCGCCAGAATCTCGGAGCACTCGGCATACGGGATGTCTCGAAGCGAGAGAGCCACTTCGCGCCGCACGGCCGGGGTGGGGGAGGTGGTCAGTGCCTTTGCACGGGCCAGCAGACCAGCGGGATCGGTCAGTCGCAGGGCTCGATACGCGGCGATTTGGACTTGCGGATCGTCGTGCTGGAGAAACGGGAGCACATTCGCGCGGCCTCGTTCGCCGAGTTGCGCCAGCACCCACAAGTGGCGCGCGATGAGCACGGGATCCGCGTGAACGTGGTGCAGCGCGTCGGCGGACGGCGCCAGGGCGGATTCGCCGGCCGCAACCAAGAGGGCCGCAGCATGCGAGCGGACATTGACCGCGGGATTGTTCAACGCCGCGAGATGGCCTGACACGGAGGAAAAGTCTACCGCCGGTCGCGTCATGGCCGGGCCTTGCTGGCGGGTGATGCGGTAGATCGTGCCGCTGACCTGATTGGTGACGCGGCTCGTGTCGTTGTAGAAATCGCTCAAGAAGAGCGATCCGTCGGTGCCGACGACCAGATCCGTGGGCAGGAAATGGCGACCCTTTTCCCCTTCCTTGAGCCCGACGAACGGCCGGTGGCGGCCCATGTCGATGGCGGCGCCGCGAAGTTTCGGTGTGCAGGCCATGATTTCTTTGCGCACCATGCAGGCGACGAGATAGGTACCGGCGAGGCCGAGGGTGGTGTCCTCGATAAAGACATTGCCGGTGGGTGATCCGGCGCCGTACACCGTGCCGGGTGGGCAGGCCCCGGGGTAGTTTTCCCGCCAGTGGGAGCGTGAAAACCGCAAGTCCTGGTGCCAGCCGGACGGCTCTTCCCACGTTTTGGCCACTTCCTCCCACGAGCGGCTGCCGTCGCGCAGGTCGGCATACCCCATGTTCCCGAATTCCATGACCCACGAAGACCGGCTGTGGGCCGGATCGTCGTTGTCGCTTTGCAAAACGTCGCCAAACGCCGTCACCGCCATGTCGTGCGGGTTGCGCATGTTGTGGGCGGTGGGGGTGAGCCCGGTGCCGTCCGGATTGATGCGCATCGTCATTCCGCCCACGTACAAATGGCCGTCCGAACTTGGCTTCCCGATGGCTTCCGGATATCCGTAATAGCAGCCGGACAGGAAATGCCGCCCGTCCTTCGTGCGAATGTCCGCGCCGCAATTGCCGTAAGAGAAGTGCCACTGGCCACTCGGGGCACCGACCACCGCGTGCAGTGTGTGATCGTGCGGCGGGTTCTGAAATCCCGTGAGAAATTCCTCGCGCGTGTCCACCGCCGGATCGAACACCGTGTTCCGGTCGACATCCGTGTAGACGATGATCGACGGCGTGGCCGACAGCACGATCCGGTTGTCAAAAACGGCAATCCCCAGCGGGGCATGACGAATCGACCGCTCGGTCACGAACGCATGCGAGGAATCCGCCCGGCCATCGCCGTCCGGGTCCGCCAGCACGATGATCGACCGGCCCCCCTCCACGCGCCGTCCCGCATTGTAATCAATCCCCTCTGTCACCCAAAGACGGCCCTCCGCGTCGCAATCCATCGCCACTGGCGAAAAAATCATGGGTGACTGCGCCCAGATGTCGATCCGAAAGCCCGCCTCCACTTCAAACGCCTCGACCGGCACTCCTTCCACCGCGCGCGGCTCAAGGGCGAATGACTCGCGGTCCGGGGCGGCCATGGCTTGAGCCATGACACCGGTTCCGGCCAGTACAGCCATGATGGTGCGTGATGCGGGGTGGTTGGATCGGGTCATGGCGCGGACGAGGAAACCCGAGCCTAGCCCGCGCCCTCCGCACCACAACTTCCAACCGGGTATGGGCTGGAGACTCGTTTTGGTGAGGATGGGTTGGGAAGTGGTCCGGCTCCAGGGGGCACTGGATTGAACCCGTGGCTACCCGTGACGCCGGCAGATGATGACGACACTCGTCAATAACCAGGCCCGTGAAGGCCAGGTGGGCGGCAATCCGCGCGTGGATGACAGAAAGGCTGATCGCCGTCGGACGCCCCCCTTTTTTACTGGGTGCCATCTATCCGCCGCAATCCGACCATCGCGCGGCCCATGGCTTCGCCGACATTCATGTAGGTTTCGGCGTTTCCATTGTAGTGACTGTTGCCGCTGCCGCCGAGAGACAAAGGATTCGAATAGACCGTGGCCACATTGCCCTTGAATTCGGGGTACTTACCTGTCGTGCCGTCCACCGCGAGCTGGGCTTCTAGAATTGTGCCGGCGTTGCCGGTGGTTCCCTTGGTGGATTCGCCCAAGGTGGCGAGCACGAACTTGGCGTTCGGAGCCTTGAAATCGTCGCGCAACCGCTTGATGAAACGGACGAGATTCTCCTCGTACTTGGTCGCGTGCGCAGGGTTTCCGAGGTCCTTTTCACCCTGCCAGAAGAAGAAGCCCCCGACTTCAAACGTCGTGGCTTCGGGGTAGTGTTTGGCGAGGTCGGCCAACACCTTTTTGGCATCAGTAGTGTCGTCGTCGTATTGCTTGCCGGCATACCATTCAATAGGTTTGCCGTTCTTGTCCAGCCAGGGTGGCGGCTCCGTCGCTTTGCCTTTGACAGGGTCGACCGGCCAGGAATCCGGCCTTTCTTTGTAGGCGGGGTACACTTTTCCTTCGAACACATACCGCTCACTGCCCGGGGGCAGAAGATCCCAGCCCAGGCTGCGGTTGCCGATGCAGCTCTTGAGGATCATGACGGGCGCCTCGACGGCGTTTCCGACGGCGTGTCCAATCCCGTGCTCCGGCCCCAGCGTCCTGCCGTTTACGGTCATCCATTCGTTGTTGAGCAGGCCCTTCCCCTGCATCATCCGCACAAAGCGGACGTCCTTCCGTTCCACCCACCTTCCATCGTCCTCCGCCAGGTAGGGATATTTCTTTTTCTCCTTCACGGCGAATTCCAGCGAGCCGTCACCGCCTTGAACCTTGCCCAGTCCCACCATGTTGGATTGACCCATCAGGATGAACACCTGGACCGGCTGAGTCATGTCCGCCGGTCTGCCGTCGTGTTTTGAAATTGGCGATTCCTGCGCCGAGGCGGCGCGAAAGGCCAAGGGGGCCATCGCCGTGACGGCGATCAATGATCGAGCCAATGCTCCGAGCGTCCGAGGATTCCGGTACATGCCGGTTTGTTGGGTCATGGTGTGGTGAATCATTTATTTCGTTTCGATGAAATTGATTCCGCCATCAGAGTCAATCCGCAAACACATAACCCTGCCATCCGGGCTTGTCAGTTGGCGTCAGGCGCACGGGCGTGTCCGTCCCGTCGAGGCGCGCGCGGTAGGGTGAGCCGCGTGCGCACGACGAGTGTTCGTGGTTCACAGGGTAGAAGGCGCACTTGACGGCGTTTACATTGTAAACGACACTTTGATTATGCCGACCGTTGTGCAATCCTGTCGAATCGAAGCAGACCACGCGGCTTTACTGGCCCGCCAGGCCAAGCGCCGGCATCTGGAAGTTTCCACCCTGAGCAGTCTCTATTTGAAAGAGAAGGCGCTGGAAGAGGAATACCCGGGCATTGGCTTTCGGGACGGCGCCGGCGGCCGTGAAGCCTATGTCCAGGGGCATCGCGTCGCGGTGTGGGAAGTGGTGGATGTGCTTCACGAGGTGAAAACCGTCGCCAAGGCGGCTGCCCATTTTCGCTGGCCTCCCGCACTAGTGCGGTGTGCAATGGCGTTCGCCAACGCGTTTCCCCGCGACATCGAGCAACAGCGTCTGGCCGAGGTTGGCGCGTGAAGCCACGCCTCCTGGCCGACGAAAACACGTCGCACCGGCTGGTGTCAGCATGCCGTCAGATCCAAGATGAGCTTCCGATCGTGCACATTTCCGAATGGGAACACGGTGCTTACCTGTCCGTCAAAGATCCAGCCCTGTTGATGACGTTGCGGGAGCACCAAATGATTTTGGTGAGCTTTGACCGGGCGAGTTTGCCGCTGCACGCCGGAACCCTGTCCCGCGAAGGCCTGGGCCATGCCGGGGTCATCCTCTTCCGCCGTTCGGTGCCGACCACGGCTTACGGCAAGCAGGCGCGATTGCTGGTGAACCTGTGGGAAGAAGCGAAGGATTGGGATTGGGCCCACCGCATCGAGTATCTGCCGAGGGCCTGAGCCAGCGGTCGGACTCGGTTGGCCCCCTGATGCCGATTCCGGCCAGTGCGGCCGCCCTTCGCCGAGGCCGTCGTTGACAGTGTGTCGGGCGCGATCCTGCCCCATCTGTACTATCGCCTGGGGGTCGTCCCGCCCGCCCAATGAATTTCGGATGAATGCCGGTGGGGAGGCGGAGCGATGGCTGGACGTGCCATAGCCGCTGAGGACACCGGCGCCGGAGGCCACGCTGGAGTTTCTGCGATCGGTGCTGAACCTAAAAAGGGACATTACAACCACGAAAATCACTAAACACACGAAACATCACTGAGTTATAACAAGCGACCTTGTCATCCGTCAGGTGGACGGCAATTGTTGGCCAACGCCTTGGTTTTTCGTGTGTTTAGTGTTTTTCGTGGTTCCCATCCCGGTCCTTAGGCTGAACCGGCCGAATCAGTGGCTGAGCCCGTGCCGGTCACCGCTCCCGATAAAGGATCACCGGGCCCATCAGGCCACCGGTACCCAGTTCATTGAGGTGGACACGTTCGGCGAGAAGGGCGAATTCATTGACGCCCTCCTGCACAGCATCTGTGACGTCGAACCGGGCCGGCTGACAGTAGCCAGAGAACGCGTCGAGGACCTCGCCCTTGTTTGGAGTGACATATCGGATGTGCCGCCCGTTCACGAACAGCTTGGCGCTGCCGTCGGTCGCACCGATCCACAGGAACACCTTCTTGCCGGGCGGCATCGGGTCCAGCTTCTGCCTCGCGCGGTAGGCCATCCGGCCCGAGCGGCCCGAGGCCGCGTCGGTCAGCGTGAGGTGATGGCCGAACGACGACCAGGTTTCGCGTGCGACGTGCGTCGTCGGCCAGTTCGTGTCATCGAATCCCGGCGCGGTCCATGGCAGCGCCTCCGACTCGGGTGCCGGGTTGTGTCTCCATTTCCATTCCAGCATCGGCGCTCCGTGGCGGACAAACTCCCGCTCCATGCGAGCGCCTTCTCGGTACCCGTGGCCGACAAAGTGGTCGCTCCAGACGGGGTTGCCGTGGCGCCCCTGCACATGGCCGTCACCGGCATATCCCTCGTTCGCAAAACGGGGGATCACACCGTACTTGCGCTGCATCTGCCGGATGCCGTGGCGCCAGGACGCGTAAGCTGCGTCCAGATCGCCCAGGTTGCCGGCGGCCCAGTCGTTACGCATTTTCATGGACCATTCGAACAGGCCGAACGATTCGTCGATCAATTGCACCCGCCGATATTCAACGGCGGTCCGGCAGGCCGCCAGCGCGGCATCGAGATCGTTCCGCGCCGCCGCCATCACATTGGGCGTGAAGATCCTGAGGTAACCAAACGGACTGCCGGCGTATTGGCGGGCTTCGAGATAGGCCCGGTCAATGCCCGTCCAATATCGGGCCATCGGTCCGGCCGCTGGGCCGTAAAATTTCGTCCATAGATCCTCGAGAACCTGTTCCGGCATCGCGTCGGCGTAGAATGTCATGCGGATGGCCAGCCAGTAGGACATCTTCGGCGTGGGCGCGTGTCGGCAGGCTCGTTAGCAGCAGAGCCAGGTGATCAACAGTCGCAGTTGGCTTTCCATCACGGCAGGTTTCTTTGGCTCAGCGTGGCTCCGGCTCCCGTTCCGCTGACCGCGGCGGTACGCAGTCTGGTGAGGTAGGCGCAGTCCATGACCGCCTGCTCCACCGCGCCCAGCTCATCGTCGGGGGACAAGTCAAGCTGGATCAGGTCCGCCTGGGAAAGGAGCAGGATTTCAATCGGTTTCATGCCAAGCCACGATTTCATGCCAGGGTATGGGTGTCAACAATGCCGGCCCCTCACCCACCGGTGACCCACGCGGCTCCGCGGTTTGTGTCCGCTCCGAAAACAGGAGGTGGATTCCCATGGCCAAGCCTGAAGTGAAATCGAGGCTCGATCGGGTTTGCGAAGTGGCCGCCCGGGCCGAGCCTGAGGTTTGGTTGTGCCCCTATGAATTCCTGCCTCGCTCTGATTGCCGTCCGGCGGCGGAAGTCGCTGGTGGGGGCCATTGTGTTCGCGTCGGCAGCGGTCGTCACCCTGATTCTCTGGTGGCGCTGGCGGCCCTCGGTCCAGCCACCGGAAAGGGTTGTGTCGGAGCGGACACGCGCGGCGGTGCGGGCCGAAGAGCGGAGGAAGGACCGTGAAGACATCATTGTGCCGGGGCTCCGGCAGTCGGTGACGACGGAAAACCATGAATCCTGCTCGCGCGTGCTGTGGACCATGAAATGGACCAACTACCGCGAGGCCGACAGCCTCGCCCCGATGCGGGACATGCTGCGGCAGACGGCATGGCCGGAGGAATCGCGGCGCCTGCTGCTGGAAACGTGTTATGCGCTGCAGCCGGACGCTCTTGCCGCGGAGATGGAATCGCTGGCAGCCGAGGAAACCGATCCGCGGCTCTGGGCCATGGCCGTGGCCTATGGGCGCCGGGCCACCGGGAAACCCGCGGCCGTCCCGCGGGCGGCGACCGACACCTTTCGCCACGATCCACGGGTGCTGGCCGCCCAGTCTGAAGACCGCGAGCCGCGGGCCGCCCTGGCGCAACGCACGCCGCCGCTCACCGACCTGCTCGCCTGGGATTTCGGCGACCGCCCGGTCGTGTTCTCGTTTCAGCGGGCCAATCGCGACTTTCCCGGACGGGCCGCCGTCCGCCGGGCCGACGGCACGTGGCTGACGCACGACGATGGCGCGGTGTGGACGGTGCGGCAGTTTGCCCGTTCGGTAAGCAATCTCCCGGGCACCATCACCAACGGCAACACCCCGGCGGGCGTGATGGGCCTTCGGGAACTCGCCTTCGCGCGGAACGCTGCCATCGGCCCCACCCGTGCGCTCACCCTCGCCCTGCCCGGCGAATACGAGCCATGGACCCACCGCGAATACGAACGCCTGCTCCCGCCATCATGGCGCGGCCATTGGCCGATGCAGGAAGCTTGGTGGGCCGGTCAGGTCGGCCGCAACGAAATCATGGCGCACGGCACCACCATCGATCCGGAATCGTGGCTCGGCAGCCCGTTTTACCCGCTCACCCCCAGCCACGGGTGCCTGACCTGCCATGAGGAATGGTCGCCGCAAACCGGAGAACGGAGGCACAGCGACCAACAAGACCTCGTCGACGCCGTGGTCCGCGCCGGTGGCGCCCCGGCCTGGTTCGTCGTCGTGGAATGCGAATCGCCCGAGACATCCGCCACGCCCGTATCAGCCGAGGAAATCGAGGGTTTTATTCGGACAAGAACTCCGTAAAACCGTCACCCCATCACCGATCCCACATGAAACTCATCGTCACCCTGATCTTTGGAAGCCTCGGATTCGCTACCATGGCTCCGATGAAATTGGCCGCTCAGACGCCCCCAGTCACGGCACCGCCTGCCCAGCACGACACCGATATCGGCACTTCAGGATTCGCGCGGTCCGGGGACGTCAAGATCCACTATGTGACGCTCGGTCAGGGGCCGCTGGTGGTGATGATCCATGGGTTTCCGGACTATTGGTTCACGTGGCGAAAGCAAATGCCTGCCTTGGCCGAGTCGCATCAGGTCGTGGCCATCGACCAGCGCGGCTACAACAAGAGCGACCAGCCGGCCGGTGTGGAAAACTACCGCATGGAAAAACTCGTGGGCGACGTGGCGGCCGTGATCCGGCACTTCGAACGCGACAAGGCTGTCGTGGTCGGCCACGACTGGGGCGGCATGGTGGCATGGTCATTTGCCATGGCCCACCCTGACATGACCGACCGCCTCGTGATCCTGAACCTGCCCCACCCGAACGGCCTGCGGCGCGAACTGGCCACCAATCCCGAACAGCAAAAGAACAGCGCCTATGCCCGGCATTTCCAAAAACCGGAGGCGGCCGCCCAACTGACCGCCGAGGGCCTGGCCGCCTGGGTGCGCGACCCCGTGGCCCGCCTCGACTACATCGAAGCCTTCAAAAAATCCTCGTTCGATGGAATGTTGAACTACTACAAGGCGAACTACCCGTCCGAACCGTACACCGCTCCCGCCGACGACATCCCCCGCATCCAATGCCCCGTCCTCATGTTCCATGGGCTGAAGGATAAAGCGCTGCTTCCCGGCGCGCTAAACGACACTTGGAAGTGGGTCGACAAGCCCCTCACCCTCGTCACGATCCCAGACGCCGATCATTTTGTCCAGCAGGATGCCCCCGACCTCGTGACACGCACGATGGTCGACTGGTTGAAGCGTGAGTAGGAAGACAAACTGCCCGTCCCTTTACGGGATCTCTTCGTGCGTGAGCATGACGTGACTCTCATGAGTTCTGCCGGGCAGATTCCATTCATTCAAAAAATAGGCAAAATGCACGTCTGTTCTTCGCCGCGAACCCTTTCCCGGGAGGTCGGCACAGTGGCGGCAAGAGTATGTTGGCAGCTTCCCTCACTGCCGCACTCGGAAGAAGCGCGTCGGGCTCTCCTGGGAACTCACAGGGAAGTCCAGAACCGACGACGTGGCTCGTAGGTTCCCCGCTGCCCAACGCCCGTCGTGATCTGGCCTGATCTGCATCTGGCGACGGAACATCTGCGCTCGGCGAACAAACTCCGGCTCCATGGCACGATTCCGGGCTTGGTGTACCTCTTGGAAAGCACTTCGGACTTAACCCAGCGGGCCGGGAGAGAAGGCATCCGGGCCAAGGCAACCACTTTGGATCTCGACATTCCTGCCGAAGTAACGCCGCAGCAATTCTACCGCGCACGACGCTAGACGGAGTGTACGACAACTTCGCCATGTCTGATAGGAATCTGCTTCTGTGGGCCTGCGCTGGGAATGGCGGCGTGGGTCATGGGAAGGGGGTGGGAAGGTCTTTGGCCTGAATCCTGACGATGCGACTCATCTGATCTACGCGGGTGTCGCGGCGTCCCGGCGAGGGGACATCGAGCTTGCCCTGGATCTCTCCTGACTAACTCGCGTGTAACCATCTCAGTACCAACGGTTCGATATTTCACGAGTTACTCCCGGTTCCACACCCAAACTTGCGCGGGTTCTTATGCTAAGAACCGGGATGGGGGCCACGAAAAAACGAAACACACGAAAAGCGAAGGCGTTGCTGAACGATTGCCGTCCATCTGATGGATGAGAAAATCGTTTGTCCCAACCGAATGATTTTTCGTGTGTTCCGTGACTTTCGTGGTTGTTCCATCGTCCTTTTTAGGTTGAATCGCTCGAACAGGCATTCAGAGGGACGGCCAATCGATCAGTATGGGAAAACCTCGACGGGAGATCGGAGTCGCACGCTTTGGTCAGATCCTGCCGCGTATCCGGATGAAGCCGGTGAGGCATTTCCAGGCGAGCAGTGCGGAGCAGGCCCACAGCACCCAATTGAGCGAGCCGGGCAGCCAAAACAGCTCGACCACATACCAGGTGAAGACGAGGAACCTCGGCCGGAAGAGCCATGAGTAGGGGGCTTCCAAAGCGCTGCGGACAAAGGCGAAGGCCACCACCACCGTATACAAGAAAATGTAGAGTCCGCTGGGCCAGGTGTCGGCGTGTCCCGCTTGCATCATCGTCAGCGCCGCAGCCGCCACCACCAACTGGTCGGCCATTGTGTCGGTGAAGGATCCGCGGTTCGATGCGTTTCCGGAATATCGGGCGAGCGGCCCGTCCAAACCGTCGAGAAGGACATGAAGCAGTAGGAGCGAGAACGCGGCGACGGGATGTCCCTTCAGCAGGGCGGGACAGAACGCCAGCCCCGCGAGCAGCGACATGAGGGTGACGTGGCTCGCCCGGAGTCCGAACCCGGCCATCCAGGCCAGCATCGGAGCCAGCCAACGGCCGCGGAGCGATTGCGACCAGTCCATAAAACCGCCTTCACCGCCCGAGTAGCAGTTGATGCGAGCCGCGCCACGCGCGGGCGCACAACCATCTCCGTCGGACATTGAGTCAAATCATGGCCATGCCTGCCGGGCAAGTAAAGGCCAAAGGCTGGAAGGCCATCTCCCTGATCGCCGAGCCGGTGTTGTGAAACATCACTCCTTCGAGGTCATGGCTGGTGAAGGGGAGATGGGTGTGGCCGAAGTAGCAATGGTCGATCTCCTCCCTCCATCCCGGCATGATGAGATCAAGGTGATGCGCGACCCGGCGAACCGTGGTGCGCTGCGGAAACCAAAGGTCATGAACTTTCCGGGACACCCCGAAGGTGTCCGCCACATCGTAAAGCGTCCGGCTGATCGGACCGCGCTGCTTGTCCCGGCTCCAAGATTTCCGGAATCGGTGGTGGCTCGCCACATCCATGCGGCGGTTCGCGCAGTCACCGTGAAGGAAAAGATTGCGGCCCAGGCGCAGGAATGATTCGTGGCAGGCAAACGAAGGGCGGGCGTGCGCGAAGCCCGGAAGCTTTTCGGTGAAGCCGGTGATGCAGTCGTGGTTGCCCAGCAGGTAATGGGTCGGCCTGTCCGGCCGCAGGGCGACCAGCCCGTCCAGCCAATCCAGGGACGCATCGATCGTCGCCCGCATGTCCGGCAGAGTGCTCCAGCGGAAATCGAAGACGTCACCGTTCAGGACGAGGACATCGGCCTCGATGATTTCGCCTTTGATTCCGGCGAGAAGTTCTTCCGCACACGAGCGCCGGGAGAACAGGTGGAGGTCGGAAATGACGAGGCCTTGTTGCATGCGAATACGGAAGCCATGCCGCGCCGGGGAGGATGTCCTTGTCCGCGCGGTTGTGGATGATCCGGCGGAGGGGGATCAGCCCGTCGCCGGAGGTGCGTCCACCGCAGTTTTCGGCGCTGCATGCCGCCTTGGCAAGTCCCGGGCTCTCCTGCCAATTTCGCTGGGCGTGAGGAAGCGGTTCATCCCCTGTGATTCTCTGCTCAGCGAAGCGTGGCAAACGTGGTGGTTCAGACGGATTTCAACATGCTGTCGGTGTGGCAGTTTCTGATGGAATTTGCGTCTGTGGGCCGGTGCTGGGGACGGGTGCGTGGGTCATGCGAGGGAAGGGGGGAAGGGGTCTGGCCGGGCGAGCCAGCGTTTGGCGCCACCGGCAGAAAAAACGACATTTCCGTCACTCTGGGCTTTACATTTTTCGTCGGAATCTTTCAAACTCGGCGTCTCTCGCGAAAATCACTTGGGACCCCACTCAAGCCAGAACCGAACCTATGAATCTACTCCGAATCCCATTTCTGGCAGCCGTTGCTGCGCTTCTCCTGCCCTCTCTCTCGCGCGCTAATGACATCGAGCCCAGCAAGGAGTTTTACACTGCCAAAAAGGCGGTGAACCCGATCGAGATCGATGGCGATTTAGGCGAGTGGACGGGGGCGAATGTACTGGCGGACCCGCGCTTTTCCATTCCTAAAGGCTCCGGTGACGGGGGCACCCTGGTCAATTTCGAACCCTACCAGGGAGGCAGCTGGACCGGTCCTGATGATCACACCTCCAACGTCCGCGTGCTGTATGACGACGACAACGTCTATTTCGGCTTCGTGGTGACCGACGAGTACCACGAAAACTCCGCCAACAGCGCGTGGAACGGCGATTCGGTCCAACTCATGGTGGCCAATGCCACCCGCGACGGCCAGATCGCCCTCTACAATTACGCCCTCGGCGGCATCGAGACCGCACTGGGCGGGCAAATCCTCATGCACGAGGCCGGCCCGGGCGGCACCAGCGCCGTGGTGACCCGGAACACCGTGACCAAACGCACGACTTACGAAATCAAGCTTCCCAAGGAATCCATGGCTCTCGAGACCCTGGAGGCGGGAGTCCAGTTCGGCTTGGGGATGGCCATCAACGACGGTGATGAGCTGACCCCCGGCCAGAAAGGCTGGGGCGGACTCGGCGCCCACTCCATCGTCTTCGGAAAAACCCCCTCGGAAACCGCCCTGGTAACCCTCGCCGCGCCCCCGCCACCCCGCGTTCAAGGCAATGACATCGAACCCGGCAAGGAGTTTTACACCGCCGTCCAGGCGGCCAACCCGATTGTTCTCGACGGCGAACTGACCGAGTGGCGCGGCGCCATGGTGCTCGCCGACCCCCGCTTCTCGATTCCGAAAGGCTCGGCCGCTGCGGGAACGCTCGTCAATTTCGAACCCTACCAGGGAGGCACCTGGACCGGTCCCGACGACCAGACTTCCAATGTCCGAGTCGTGTACGACGACGAGAACGTCTATTTCGGCTTCGTCGTCACCGACGATTACCATGAAAACGCCGCCAACAGCGCGTGGAATGGCGACTCGGTCCAACTCATGATTGCCAACGCCACCCGCGACGGCCAGGTGGCCCTCTACAACTACGCGCTCGGCGGGACCGAGAATGCGCTGGGCGGCATCATTGTCATGCACGAAGCCGGTCCGGGAGGCACCAGCGCCGTCGTCAAACGCAACATCGACACCAATCGCACCACCTACGAAATCATGCTGCCCAAGTCCGCTCTGGGGCTCGACACCTTGGCCGGCGGGGTGCAATTCGGGCTGGGCATGGCGATCAACGACGGTGATGAGCTGACCCCGGGCCAGAAAGGCTGGGGCGGACTCGGCGCCCACTCCATCGTCTTCGGAAAAACCCCCTCCGAAACCGCCCTGGTCACCCTCGCCACGGCCAACGACATCGAACCCGGCAAAGAATTCTACTTTGCCAGCCCCGCTCCCGGACCCATCACGTTGGACGGCATGCTGAACGATTGGTCCGGCGTGGCCGTGCTCTCGGACCCCCGATTCGCGCTTCCCAAAGGTACGGGCAGCCGCGCCCCCGGAGCCACGCTCACCCTCTTCGAGGTCTACCAAGGCGGCAGCTGGTCGGGGCCCGATGACCATACCTCGGCGGTTCAGATCGCTTACGATGCGAATAACGTCTATTTCGGGTTCGTCGTCACCGACGAGTACCACGAGAACGCCGCCAACAGCGCGTGGAATGGCGATTCAGTCCAGCTGATGGTCGCGAACGGCTCGCAGGACGCGCAAGTCGCGCTCTACAACTACGCGCTGGGCGGGGTCGAGAATGCCCTCGGCAGCGTCATCGTCCAGCATGAAGCCGGGCCCGGTGGCACCAATGCCGTGGTCGCCCGCGACACCGCCGCCAAACGAACCACCTACGAAATCATGCTGCCCCGGGCCTCCATGGGATTGGACGAATTAAAAATGGGCACGATGTTCGGCCTCGGCATGGCGATTAACGACGGGGATCAGGCGACCCCTGGCCAGAAAGGCTGGGGCGGCCTCGGCGCCCATTCCATCGTCTTCGGGAAAACCCCGTCGCAGACCGCCCTGGTGACCCTCGGCATCGGCGGCGCCGGCTCGCCGTGCTTCCTCTCGGCCATCCGCCCTCCGACCACGAGCTCCCCGAACACGTTCACCTTCCGCGGGAACGACTTCGAGGGGTGCACCGTGGATCCCGCGGCCACCCGGCTGCTGATCGACGGCGCGCCCGCCGCCTTGGTGGCCAGTCCGAAGGTGCAGGGAGCCACCGACTTTACCCACACCCTGGCGGCTCCCTTCGAGCCGGGCACGGAGCATGTGTTTACCATTGAGCTGCGCGACACCACCGGCAGCATGACGGTCGAACGCAGCATCTTCACCGCTCCCCTCATCTTCGCTTCCAATCTGGTGGGCGGCGGCACCTTTAACACTCTACAAGTGTATACCCGCGGCAATCCCGAACTCGGGGACATCGACACTACCGAGGCCGCCCTGGACGCGGCCAACACGTATCCCCCCGAGGATCAGATCGTGGCCAAGACCACCTACATTCACTTTGACGACAACGTGGGTCCCCCGATCTACGTGGCGGAATCGCGGCCATATCCCCTCTTCGATCCCGTCAATGGCGGCACGGGGCGCGGCGACCGGGACAACTTCGCCATCCGGTCCAGCGGCCAGATTTCCGTCATCAAGCCGGGCAAGCACTGGTTCGTGTGCAACAGCGACGACGGCTTCTCCCTGCGCATCGACGGCACCGAGATCGGTTCGGCCGGGGATCGCGGACGCACCAACACCGCCATGTCCGTGGATCTGACGGCGGGACCTCACGATGTGGAGCTCGTCCATTGGGAGCACGGCGGCGGCGCCGGGGTCAGCCTCTACGTCCTCAAGGGTGTGAGCGAAGTCGAAATCGCGTTTGGCGAGGATTCCCACGAACTCGTCCAGGCGTGGCTCAATCCGGCGGACACGGACGCTGACGGCATGCTGGATACCTATGAGGCCGAGAATGGCCTGAATCCCGCGGTCAATGATGCCGCCCAGGACAAGGACGGCGACGGCCTGACCAACCTCGTCGAGTCCCAGAAAGGAACGCGTGCCGACAAGGTGGACACCGACGCCGATGGGCTGAGCGACGCCGTCGAGACCAACACCGGCAGCTACGGGGGAACCACCAACACCGGCACCAATCCCCTGGTTCGGGACACGGACGCGGACGGGCTCGCCGATGGCGCGGAGAACAATTCCAGTATCTTCGTCAGCGCCGGCAACGCGGGCACCAATCCCTTCGCCAGGGATACTGACGGCGATGGAATGTCCGACGGCGCTGAAGTCAGGCT
This sequence comes from Verrucomicrobiales bacterium, assembly GCA_046155625.1. Lineage (GTDB taxonomy): Bacteria > Verrucomicrobiota > Verrucomicrobiia > Verrucomicrobiales > V1-33 > CAJBME01. The sequence continues at coordinate 39,686 of JBJXFS010000247.1, forward strand.
CGGCTCCAGTCCGGTTTCCGCCGCCAGCTTGGCCAGTGTGATCGAAGGAGGCGGACAGTGGGATACCAAACACGTCTATACCCGCTCGACCGTTGTGATCGACAACGTGGACACAGCCCTCGCCGCCCTGGACGACCCGTCTCAGTTCCCGGCCGAGGACAGCATCGACCTGAAAACCCAGTATGTTCACTGGCACGATAATGTCGCGCCTCCGTGGTTCGTCAGCCTCTCGAAGCCGTATCCGCTGTTTGACCCAGCCAACGGGGGTTCCGGATTCGGCGACCGCGAGGACTTTGCCACCCGCAGCTCAGGCCAGATCAAGATCACCAGGGCCGGCATGATCTGGTTCAACGTCAACAGTGACGACGGCTTCTCCCTGATGGTCGACGGCGTGGAAATCGGCGCCGCCGGCAACCGTGGCCGCGGGAATTCGGTTGTTTCAGCCGAACTGACCGCCGGTATGCATCAGGTGGAGATTGTTCACTGGGAGCGCGGCGGCGGCGCCGGGGTCAGCCTGCTCATCTATCGCGCCCCGTCTGCGGAACAGCCAGTCAGCGTCGATGCCGAAACCTGGCAGCTCCTCGAGACCTTCGGCACCCCAGCGTCGCAGCTGAACATCACCAGCTTCTCCTACGATCCGACCACCTCCCTCCTGAACCTGACGTTCACCTCGGAGGCCGGTTCGAACTACGCGCTCGAGTACACCACCGGCTTCCAGCCGGCCGGCGCGCCCACCTCGGCCAGCAAATGGAACACCGTTCCGGGATACACGTCGATCCCCGGCGCCGCCGGCACCACCAGCATCACGCCGCTCAACACCACCAGCCTGCTCGCCCCCGCCGGACAGTTGCTCAACAACAGCATCAGTTACTTCCGCATCCGGGAACTATAGCCGCATTCTGCCGGCACGACACCTTTACGCGTGCGACGCCGTCGCGCGCGTGAAGGGACAGAACCAGGCGATGAGCCTGCCTCCCTCTCAATCGACCCCAGCCGGTTGCGTGGCCGGATTCTTCGGTCTGTTGAGCTTGGGAGTGAGCGGTCTCAGCGGATAAGCCCAGAAAGGGACATTGGAACCACGAAAGTCACGAAACACACGAAAGTTCATCCTAAGGACCGGGATGGGAACCACGAAAAACACGAAACACACGAAAAACCAAGGCGTTGGCCAACAATTGCCCTCCACCTGATGGATGACAAAGTCGCTTGTTCTATCTCAATGATTTTTAGTGTGGTTCGTGATTTTCGTAGTTGTAATGTCCCTTTCTAGGTTCATTGGTTAGGACAACCGACCTCCTCATCCATCAGGTGCACGGTGATAATTGGGCAACGCCTTGGTTTTTCGTGTGTTCCGTGACTTTCGTGGTTGTTCCATCGTCCCTTTTAGGGTGATGGACCCCTGATCGGTGGACACGCATGAATCGGCCCACGCCCGCGTGAAACGTCGCCCCTCCGTTACTCTTCTTTGGGCGCCGTTCCTCCTTTGCCCGGCGGCTTCTCGCCGCTGAAGCGCGGATTGAGCCAGGCGAGGAAGAGGAGGAACCAAATCGCCAGCACGAAACCCGAGGCGAGGAAGGGGACGGGGGCGTTGCGGGCGATGTAACTTAAGAGCCATGTCGCGAGAAGCGAACCAAGCACGGCGAGCCGCAGATCCGCGGCGACGAGGACATAGGCGGCGAGGGCGGCGAGCACACCATTGAATCCGACGAGCCCGGTATTGATCGGGCCACCCGGGACGCCGGCCTGGGCCGCGAGAGCATTGGCGACGACCGCACCGATCACGGCGACGATCGCGTGGCGCCAATTGCTGATCGCGATGCCGGCGAGAAAGAGCAGGCCGCTCGTGATTCCCGAGCTGAACAACGCTGCCGCGAGGGTCGAAAGGAAGATGCCTTGACCCCACGCCACCGGCATCGCGGGGAAAGCCCCAAAGTCGATCTTCGCGAGACCGAGCGAACCGGAGAGCGGCCAGATCGACCAGAACAGCGAGATAAAGGGCGCAGCGAGAAATGGGAACGGCAGCCATTTCGACATCGCGACCGCCAGCGCCGCGGTCAGTATCGCGAGCACAACCATAGTGGCCCAGAGCGCCGGGCTTTGGTGAAAAAAGTTGCCGAGAGCGAGGCCCATCAGACCGGAGTTGAAGCCGTAGAGTCCGAGGTCGGTGAGGTCGCGGATGCCTTTGAGAAGGCGCGCGGCGAGTGTCCCGAGGATGACGGACACGACAAAGAAGATCGCCATACGCCAGTTGAAAACCGCCACGGCGGCGATGAAGCAGACACCTGCAATTTCGTTCGCCTGGAACGCGCATTGCGAAAAGCCGCGAAGGATCTGCCGCCAAAGCGGAAGTTGGTTGTCCGTGTTCATGAGGGGATGTTTTCTGCGGTGATGTAGGCGCGCCAGCCGCCGTGTTTCGTGATCTCGCGCTGGCCCTCGACGAGCGCCGGTTCGCCGATGACGCCGAGCACCGTCGAGCCGTCGTCGAGTTTCACCTTGCCGATGGTGAGGCCGGGCGGTTCTTTCAGCAAGATGCCCGCGAGCCCAGCGGGCGGCACGGACCAAATTTCGACGCCAACCGCGACGCCTGTGCCGTCGGTCATGCGGACCATCGCGGGATGATCGTCATTGATCGTCCACAGGCGATAGGCGGGCTCGGTCTTCGCCTCGCGGACGAAGGTCGCACCGGCGGCGTGCATATTCGGGTTGAGCTTGAGGCCGCGCATGAGCGTGCCGTTGACCGCGAGCAGGACGCCGGATTCCCCGGCGGCTTGCTTGGCCGCGGTGCTGACGATGCGCGTGCCGGATTTGCCTTCGACGATCGCCGTCATTTCTTCGGGCAAGCCAATCGCGCCGACCGCTCCGGGTGTACAGGCGACGAAGTCGGCCACCGCGGCCACTTTCGGCTCCATGCTGCCGGCGCCGAATTCACCGGCAGCGATCAAGGCGCGCGCTTCCTCGACGGTGAGCGCATCCAGCCACTTCTGATCCGCCTTGCCGAATCGAATCGCAACGCGCGCGACGCCGGTGGGGATGAGCAGCAAGTCCGCGCCGAGTTCGTGCGCGAGGAGGCCGCTGGCGAGATCTTTGTCCACTACGGCTTCGACGCCGACGACGCTGCCGTCTGCTTGCAAGGCCACGGGGATTCCGCCACCGCCGGCGGCGACGACGACCGAACCGTTGTCGAGCAGGGTGCGGATCGTTTCGGTCTCGAGGATGCGCGTTGGCCGCGGCGACGGCACGGTGCGCCGCCAGCCGCGGCCGGCGTCTTCCATGATCGTCCAGCCGAGATCTTTCTGGCGGGCGCGCGCCGTGGATTCATTGAGGAACGAGCCGATTGGCTTCGTCGGATGCTTGAAAGCTTCGTCGGCGGGATCGACGACACTCTGCGTGACGATGGCGACGACGGGCCGCGTGAGGCCGCGCCGGTGAAGTTCATTGGTCAGCGCCTTCACAAACATGTAGCCGATCGCGCCCTGCGTATCGGCCACGGCATAGTCCACGGGCACGGGGTCCACTTCGTCCTCCGCGATCTCCGATCGGCGCAAAATGAAGCCGACCTGCGGGCCGTTGCCGTGCGACACGACGAGCCGCCAGCCCTGCTCGATCAAATCAACGAGGTGCGAGACGGTGCGGCAGACGGTCTCGTATTGCTGCGGGATGGAGTCGTGCTCGGCGTCGGTGACGAGCGCGTTTCCGCCAAAGGCGACGACAGCGATCTTGCTCACGCGGCACCTCCTTCCAGGCTCGTTGCAAGCGCGGCGATGGCGTCGTTGAAGCACGACATTGGCGCGGTCGTTATGCCGGCGCCGATTTGTCCGACACCCGCTTTCTTGTGCGCGATGCCGGTGTTGATGATCGGCAGCACGCCGCAGTCGGCGACAAGCCGCGCATCAATTCCCGCGGGCGTGCCGCCAAAGTTCAGCGGCGGGAGCGTGAAGGCGGGATTCGCGCCGAGCGTGATGCTGAGCATGCGCCGGCTGTTCGCGGTCGCATCGGCGGGCGTGCCGCCGACGAACTGCACAATCGCGGGCGAAGCGGCCATCGCGAAACCGCCGAGCCCATTCGTCTCCGTGATCGCAGAATCGCCGAGGTCCGCCGCAGCGTCCTCGACGGTGTAGCCGGGGAAGTAGAGCCCATCGACCGGGTTCGCGGGCGCTTGGAACCACTGGTCGCCGGTGCCGCTGAGGCGGATGCCGAAGTTGACGCCGTTGCGCGCCATGACCGTGACCATACTGCTGCCCGCCACACCGTGCGCCGCGTCGGTCATCGCTTTGCAAGCGGCCATCGAGATATTGAGGAAGAAGTGGTCGTTGCCTGCGACAAATGCGAGCGCGCGTTCGACGGCCGCGCTGTCGAGTTTCGATTTCAGCAGCGCGAGCGTGAAACGCTTGAAGAGCAGTGCGGATGCGGCGGCGTTGCGGTTGTGCAGCTCGTCGCCCATGTGCAGCGCCTGCGCCATGAGCGGTTTGAGATTGGCGTCGGCGAGGCCGCGCACCGCGGCTTGCATCGTGGTGAAAAACTCGCCGCCGAGCCAGCGGAGGCGCTCGATGACATCGGGCGAGTTCGCCCCGAAGCGCAACACTTTGCCGAGCCCTTCGTTGAGGTTGCAGAACGCGCGGTTGCCGCGGTCGGCATTTTCCACCACCCACACCGGCATCGACGGGCTGATGATGCCGGCCATCGGCCCGACCGCCCCATGGTGGTGACACGGCTCGAGCGCGACTTTGCCGCTCGCGGCCATTTCCTCCGCGGCTTCGAGCGAGTCGGCCCAGCCTTCGTAAAGAATCGCGCCGGTAATCGCGCCCTGCTGCGGGCCGCACATGTCGGCCCACGCAATCGGCGGACCCGCATGCAGGATGCGCCGCTCGGTGAGTCCGGGCATCGCGTCGCGTGCGAGGATGAGATCGATGAGGCGCGGCTGCGCGGCGAGGTAGCGCTCGTGGGCGCTGCGATTCGCCTCCTCGATTCGTTTATCACCGACAAGGTTCGCGAGCTTCCAGCCGAGCGCAGCGTCCGCGCCGGCCGGCGGCGCCCAGCTCAGGTGTGTAACCTGCCCGCCGGCGGCGACAATGTTGTCGGCGAAGCCCTGCAGGCCGACGTTTGCGACTTTGAGGTCTTGTTGGAAAAGTGATTTCATTTGGTTGCTTCCTTTCGTTCGGAAATAATGGCTGCGGACCACGTGGCGGCTTCCGCGTTGGACGACGCGACAAACACGCCGGCGGATTTTAGCGCGGCGATGATCGCGGCACGGTTCTGCGGATCCTGGTCGGTGCCGCACACGTAGCCGATGAACGCGACGCGGCGTCCCTCGGCCTGCGCCTTCGCCTTTGCCGTGCCGATGACGCCGATGAGGCCCGCGGTCGGGTCCGCCGCGGAACCGTAGCCGAGCACGACGTCGAACAGGATGACCGCCGTCGTCGGGTCAGCGACTTCCTCGCGGATGCGCGCGTCGCGGAGCGATGGATCGATCATCGGATGCGGGCGGCCCTGCGTGAACTCGTCGTCGCCCATGTCGATGATCGTGTTCTCCAGACTCTTCGCGACGTTCGTGAGCTTCTGGTTGCCCGCGGTCGGCGCGTTTGAATACGCCGGGATGCCTGCGGCAGCGTGGATGAGTTGCGCTTCGAAACAGAAAGTTCCGCCCGAGAAAATGCCGCGCACGCAGCGCTGGCCCGATGCCATTGCGCGAGCGACCTCTTTGACTTTCCGCTGCACGTCGTTGGTCAGCGGAATGGGTTTTCGATCTGGCTTCTCGCCCTTCGCCAGCGCCACTGCCATGTCCGCCGCCTGCGCGAGGTAGGCAGCTCCGTGGACGCCGTTGCGCGTGATCGAATCGGGATCGGCACCGAGGAAAATCGCGACCACCGGTTTCACGCTCGCTTCTGCAGCGCCGAGCACGGCCTTGGCGACATCTGGCGCGGGCGGTTTCGAAACAAGCACGATGACTTTCGTGTCCGGGTCCTCGTCGAGCGCCTTCAAGCCATGCAGCATCGAGATGCCGCCGATGGCCGCGGCGAGATCGTGCCCGCCGGTGCCGAGCGCCTGCGACACGCCCGAGCCGCCCTGGTGAATGCGCACGGTCACTTCCTGCGTACCGGTGCCCGATGCGCCGACGATGCCGATGGGTCCGCGACGCACCACATTGGCGAAGCCGAGCGGGACGCCGTTGACGATGGCGGTGCCGCAATCCGGGCCCATCACCATGAGATTCTGCTGCTGCGCAAACAGCTTCAACGCGCGCTCGGATTCCGGCGGCACGTTGTCGCTGAAAAGCATCACGTCCATGCCGAGCCGCAGCGCCTTCATCGCCTCGGCGGCGGCGTAGTCACCGGGCACCGAAATGAGCGCAAAATTGTGCGCCGGATCTTTCGCCGCGGCCATCTGAATGCTGGTGACCGGCTGTTGCGCGCCTGCGCTTTCCTCCCCACCACCGGCCTTCGCAGAGAGCAGCTCGTCCGCAGTTTTCAGCGCCTCGGCGCAAGCGTCGTCGGTGCCGGAAACGGCGACAATGAGATCGTTCGGGCGCACTTCGAATTCTCCGAGCCCCGCGTTCGCGAGGTTCTCGACGTTCGTCGCGGAGGCCATGACGACCGACGCGGCTTCGATGCCCGGCACGGCGGAGACTTTGGCGGACACCGTCATCAGCGAGACGGAGTCCTTGTAGAGATTGGGATAGAAGCGGGAATTGGTGTTCATGCGGCGAGTAATTCTGTGTCCAGGAGTGCGTAACGACAGGCGGCAACCAGGCCCATGCAGGCATCCGCCCCGGAGGTCGAGCCGGTCGCGAGAACCCGGCTGAGCGCATCGGCGAAAACAGAGTGCGGTGCGCCTTCGACGAGCGCCCTCCCAAGATCATGCAGGGTGCGACCGGGCAGGCCCCGGGCGGCTTGATCCAGAAGATGCCGGCTGATGTCAGTGGTCGTGGCCAGAACCGGAGCCAGCGCACTGACGAGCCGGGAGGCGGCACGGCTTGCCTCAGGCCCGGCGGCACCGGATGTGAGCAGCAGGAGAATACCGACGAGTACGTCATCACCAGCCGGTGTGAGTCCCGGCCCACGACCAACAGTCCGGCGCACTGCGGCGGAGAGTTCAGCGTTCGGGCCCTGCAGGGCACCGGTGACGTCCCGCGCCATCGTGGCGGATCGAAACCATGCCCGTGGACACGCCGCGCGCTCCAGGTCAAGGAGCCGGGCCCTGAGGTCGGCGGCAGGTCGCCCCCATTGTGCCGGCACCCAACGGGAGGCTGTCCGGCAATCAAGGACCAGCTTGCCCACGCCCACAAAACCCGCGCGAACATTGACCGGTTCACCAGCCTTCACTCCAGGCATGCCTGCGCCCGCAGCGATCCGGATGCCGAACGGCGCGTCCTGCCGCACGGCGCCGAGCACGGTCCACATATCGCGATCAAGCGACAGATTGACGGCATGCACGAAGGCACTGTGGACGACGCCGGTCCGCGGACTCCAAACATCGACCTCGCGGCCGAGCGATAGCGCTTGCAACTGCATGGAACGGGATCAACCGAGCGATGCAATGAACTTGTCCGCGTCGGACACCCAGCCGAAGATGGCACCCTGCGCCTTGATCATCTCAAGGCCGACGCGATAGAACTCGGGGAAGTAAGACGCGACGCAGTCGGATAGCACGACGCACTCGTAGCCACGGTCATTGGCCTCGCGCACGGTGGTATGGACGCAGACTTCGAGTGTCACTCCGCAAACGATGAGAGTCTTGATCCCGCGGTCGAGCAGGATCTGGTGCAGGTCCGTGGCGTGGAAGGATCCCTTGCCAGGCTTGTCGATCACCGGCTCGCCGGCGATCGGATAGAGTTGATGGATGATGTCGTGGCCTTTCTCGCCACGCACGAGGATCCGTCCCATTGGGCTGTCCTGGCCAATGAAAGTTTGACCACCCCGGGTGAGTTTGGCCGGCGGGCAATCCGAGAGGTCCGGACGGTGCCCCTCGCGGGTGTGGATGATGAACATCCCCTTTTCACGGGCTTTCGCCAGCACCCGTTGAATGGGTTCGACGGCGGCCAGCAGCAGCGAAGTGTCATTGCCGAGTTTCTCGCCGAATCCGCCAGGCAGCACAAAGTCACGCTGCATGTCGATAATGATGATCGCAGTGGTTTTGGGGTTGAACTCAAGGGCGAAGGGTTCTGCCTTGATGGAACTCATGATGTCAGGTTAGTTTGGTGGGTTGATATATTGAAGGAAAGGAGACTGATCAGGGAGCAATCTTTCCGGCGGCTGGAGGTGGTATTTTTCCATCAGGCTTCATGCCGACTGGTCCGTGTTGAACCCGGCGCTGTCGGGGATCTGGTACTTGTTCCACCAGAAATCGGCCTCCACGCCAACGCAGAGGTTCAATTGCATGAAATTAAACATCCCGAGCGGACCGAGAAAACCGGCCTTGCAGACATCCAGGTTGGAACCCAGAGGAAGAAGGAATCGGAGTCCGCTGCGGCTTCAGGAGCTAAGGCAGGCGCGGGCACATTGGAGAAATCTGAACCGGCCTGAGAAGGGGTGGCGGTTCCTGGAACTGCGCCAATCAGCGCAGCAGTGAGGAAGGCCTTCCGGTATATAACTTTTATCATGGGATAGATCGGCTTGCCTGGAGGGATGAATCTGGCAGTCAGCGCGATGGGAATTTCGGAATTGGAGTTGCGGGAATCCGGGGGAGTGACAGACAGGCGAGGCGGGTGAATAGGCAGGGCTTCACCCTGTTCCAGGTCGGTCTCTGTTTACGCGACGGGCAAAACGAAGCGAGAAGTTTTTCGCGAAATTACATATCACGCGGAAGTCGTCGAGGGTGTCGTCGTTTCTGATAGCA
>JBJXFS010000259.1:0-33448 GCA_046155625.1 Verrucomicrobiales bacterium
CGGGCCCGCTCCTGGTTGTACTGGTCGTTGGTCGCCGACCAGCCTTGCGGATAGGTCTCCATCATCCTCCGGATGCCCTTGGCCGCGCGCTCCCGGAAAAGCGGGAATCCGGTGGCCTTCGCCCCCCAGAGAAGGCACGCCTGCAAATACGCTTGGTAGTGCGGCGAGAGGTCATCGGCGTCTCCCTTAAAGTGGCGTTCCCATCCACCACTGGCCAGTGAAGGCAAATCGATATGCGGAACCGCGAACCCCTTGCGCCCGGTCAACCGCATCATCGCGAGAAGCTGCTGCGCCAGGCGTTCGTCAAAGCGGTCGGTGCCCAGCGCCGCCGCGGTCCGCAGCAGGCCGAGCCAAGCCCGCGCATTGTCATCGGCCCACAACTGGTGATACCCGTGCGCGCCGCCGAAGTAGCGTGGCACGTCATTCCACCCTGCCAGGCCGAAGGCCGGATGTTTCGGATCGGCAAACTCCCTGGTATAGAGCACCGATTGGCCCGTCAGCCAGTCGGCGAGGTTCGATCCAATGCGGGTGAATTCCGGTTGCTTCAGCACGGAGCCTGCCAGCGCCAGCGCGCCGGCCGATTCACCGTGATTGTCCGCCCGGCGCCACCAGACGACCGACTGCGATCCGTCGTGGTAGATCTTCGAGCGAAATCCCTCGAGCAGTCCAAGACTGCCGTCACCCGAGGGTTCTCCGCGGCCTGCCCCCGGTCCCGCGCGATGTCCATCCGGCCAGTCCGCGGTGGCCGGACCCTGATTGGCTGGCCGGTCGTAATGCGCCTGCCTCGACGGATGGACCAGCAGACCGGACTTCTGATACCACCCGGCTCCGCGCTGCAGCGCCTGTCGTTCGACATCCGCCGGCAATTCGGCATCCCGGGAGAACGACGGATGCACCGTCGGTTTCCAACGCAACGGTGGCACCTCGGCGTCCGGCTCCACCCACTTCAGAATCATCCGCCATACTGGCTCCCAGGCATCCAGCGGCGCATAGCGGGCCGTCACAAACTGGCTGAGTTTCGTGGTCGCCACCAGCACTCCGCCGGAGGGGTGCTCGAAAAGGATCGGGTGGACATCACTTTTCGGAAGACCATACAGGGCATCATCATAACCGGCGACCCGGGCAACCACCAGATGCGGCTGGCTGGCCTCCACCGGCAGGTAGTGGCAGTCGTGGATCATCAGGATCCGATGCTTTTTCAGCGCATCCCCGAAGCCGTCACTGGCCACCACGGTGCGCTCCAGAATGTTGCCCCAATGGCCGGTCTTCAGGGTCTGGGGTTCGCCGAACGTCAGCGTCGGAACCGATGACGGGTATTCCACGTAGAGCCGCACCTTATTGTCGCGGGCCTGGTCAAACAATTCCGGAGTCAGGCGGGTCGTCTGCCCCGGGTACTGGTCTGCCAGCACCAGCACACCGACGCCCGGCGGCGACTGCGTCACGGCGGTTGCCGCATCGTCGAAGCGTTGGACCTTCGCTCCGGCGTCGTTCAGCACACGGACAAGATCATTGTCAGCCCGGGCGACGATGTGCCAGCGATCGCCGGCCCGTGCCCCTGCCGTCGCCAGCCAAGCCCCCAGACACCCGCAGACGATGCGGCTCACGATGCGGTTCATGAAAACCCGGAGGCATCCATCCAGTCCAGCGATCATCCGGGAAACGGGGGGAGCATAACGGTGATCGAGTGCGTCATTACGCGCTCTACCGACGCCTCCTGAAAAGGCAACCCGCCGACGCGAGCAGCAGCAGAGCGACCGAAGGTTCGGGGACGACGTTGTAGTGGCCAGCCAGTTCCAAGCCTTTCGCAGAGAGACCGGCCGCGTCCAGGCCAGCGAGATCATAGTAGGCCAGTTCATCGATCTGGCCGGTGAAATTCTCGGGCTGGGCCGTCGGGCTCCATCCACCAGCCCGCACCTCGGTGGCCAGGAAGGGGTCGATCGACAGTCCAGCCTGGAAGCCCCCAAGAAAGACTCCGTTCTGGTAAACGTCGCTGCCACCCCCGCCTTGCTCGTTCACAAACACCCAATGATTCCATCCAGGTGTCTGGAGCGCTGTGGCCGTCGTACCCGGCCATGCTGGATACACGAAGATATGGGGGGTTCCGGGATCCGGGGCCAAATTCGAGAACTGGAGGATGGATCCGACGTTGTAGCCGTTGCTAGCGTTCGCACCGACGATGTAGTTGTATTGCTCCGGATTGGCGGAGTTGATCCAGACCTCAACGGCCCAGGCACCGGCGAAGGCTGCACCGGACAAATTGCCGGTGTTCCACACGCTGGTTGTGGTCCGGTCGAGATCGAGCGCCTGCCCGAGGCTCACGCCGCCACCCGTTGATGTGGATAACGTCTTCGCAGATGCGGCACTGGGCGCGAAGACATCGGCGGGGTCGCCATTCTTCTGTTCCAGGGCGTTCGTCACACCCGCCTCATCGAAGTTCCAGTAGTAGGACGGATTGCTGGCCAGCACCGCCGAGTTGTAAGCGGTGGTGGCGCCGAAGCTGGCCGCGGGCTGGGCCAAGACGATGGCCCCGAGGGCGAGCGCTGTCAGTTGAGTATTCTTGTTCACGGTCATTGGTTGTTGTTTGTTTGGGTGGGGGTTTTCGAAAAATCCTGTGAGTTTTCTCCTACGATGTCAGATGCCGGATCGCGCAACGACACTCGCCCAAACAGCGGCTGAAAGTTAACCGGTCGCCGTTTGAGCCGATGACACTGACGCAAATCTGCGGCGTGCGCTTCCTGGATCAGGCCGTTTGATCTCCAATATTAGGCCATGCGATGAGCGGAGCGTCCCGGCAATTGTTGCCGGATCCCCCCGCCACACGGGCCGCGTCCGGCGCTCAGGCTCGCTGATTCTTTTCCCGGAAGGCGGACGGTGCACAACCGAAGGCCGCTCTGAATGCGCGGTGAAAGTTCGAGTGAGACTCGAACCCGCACTCGAAGGAAATCGAGAGGATGGAGCTGGTGCTCCCCATCAGGAGCTTGCAGGCGTGTTTCAGGCGCAGGGTCTGGACGCAGTGGCGCCAGGTGGTCCCGGTCAGTTGCCGGAAAATCCGCGTGAACTGCCGGCGGCTTAGCCCCATCCCCTGCGCCGCCGACTCCAGGGTCTCCTGCTGGTAGAAGCTTGTCTCCAGCCGCGCGAGGTAGGCGACGACCCGGTCGGTGCTCGGGGTGGCCTTGATGTCGGGCTGAACCTCCCGAGCCGTATTTCTGGTTCCCAGGCGTGCGGCGCGCACCGCCACCCGGACGAGACCACTCGTCATCATGGCCTCCCAACCGATCCGCCGAGTGGTTTGCTCGAACAACATCTCTTGAAACGTCACACGGATTGGCCGCACCAGGACCGTCGCCGATCCGCTGAAATTCCAATGCCAGAGGGGAACTGAGCCGAGCACTTCACTAAGGTCATCCGGAAGAATGTGCGGCCGGTAATGAATCACATAGAGCACGACCGGATCCCCCGGCAGGTCCTCAACCAAATGAGGCGTGTGGGCGAGTGCGTGACAGAAACTCCCCGGGCCGAGGTGGTGCTGCCGAGTGCGCGTTCGGATCCTGACTGACCCGGAAATGAGCAGGAGGAATTTGTTGAAGTCTTCATCAAACCACCCGGGAGCCGCCCAGTCCAGCGAGTGCCTGCTCTCCAGGATCACCACGCCGAATTCGGGCATCGGAGCATACTTCGGCCGTGACGTGAGGTCCCCGGCGTCGTCAGCCAGTCGTCGGGCGGATTGGCTCTGGGTGGATCGGCGCATCGTCCCCCGGGATTATAGCGGGCCATCACCCGGGTCAAGCCGCCCATCCCCCGGCTCGCGGACGCCGCAGGGCGTTTTCATCTGTTGAAGCAATACACTGATTATAAACGACAAATCAAGATTGCGTAAAGCAGAGGCAGCCGAAGGCTTTCGGACTGCTGGGGGCACCCCAGCTCTTCGGGGCGGAACGCCCTCTCTGCGAAGGGGCTTTCGCCCGAAAGAGCGGCCATTGCCTTCGGCGGTCTCCGCTGCGCTCCGGCTCTTGCCGTAGTCACAGAATACCAAAGACTTCGGAATACGACTGGTCGCGGAGAATCTTCCGCGCCGATACAGTGATCTCCGAGCAGGGCGTGAGCATCACGCTTCGTCTGTACGAATCCTTTGCTCGAGCATCCGGGCCCTGGGCCGCCAGTGGCTGCTCACGGCGGACGTGTGTCACCCCGCAGAGGCCCGCCGCTGACTTATGTCATGCAAGAATCTCGTTCACGATTCGGGCGTGCTCCACCCCTGTGAGACGGTCATCCAGCCCCTGGTTTTTGAAAGTGAAGCGCTGGTGGTCGATGCCCAGCAGGTGGAGCATGGTGGCGTGGACGTCGCGGACGTGAATGACGTTGTCGGCGATGTTGTAGCCGAAATCATCGGTGGCTCCGAGGCTGATGCCGGGCTTGACGCCGCCGCCGGCCATCCAGATGGAATAGCATCGGGGATGATGGTCGCGGCCATTGAGATCGTCGCCCTGCGAGTAGGCGGTGCGCCCGAACTCGCCGCCCCAGACCACGAGTGTGTCGTCGAGCATGCCGCGCATTTTGAGATCCTTGATAAGCGCCGCCGACGGCTGGTCGCTGGCCTGGCACTGGCGGGTCATGCCGTCCTTCAGTCCACCATGGTGGTCCCATCCGGCATGGAAGATCTGCACGAAACGGACATCCCGTTCGGCGAGTTTCCGGGCCATCAGGCATTGATAGGCAAAGGAACCCGGCTTCGTGACCTCCGGGCCATACATGTCGAGCACTTCCTTCGGCTCGGACTTGAGGTTCATCAGATCCGGCACGGATGTCTGCATGCGATAGGCGAGTTCGAAGGAATCAATCCTCGCTTCGATTTCCGGATCACCGGATTGCTCATGCTGGAGGCCGTTGAGCTGGTTGATCGTGCTGATGATCCGCCCGCGGTTCCCGTGGTCGATGCCGGTGGGATTGGACAGGAAAAGCACTGGATCACCCGCCGACTGGAACTGCACACCCTGATACCGGCTGGGCAGGAACCCATTGTGATAATACCGGCTGAGAATCGGCTGATCCAGATTTCCGCTGATCATGACCACATAGGCCGGGAGGTTGTCACTGGCATTGCCCAGCCCGTAATGCATCCACGAGCCGAAGGCCGGCCGTCCGGAAATCGCCCGGCCCGTTTGAATAAACGTCACCGCCGGGTCGTGATTGATCGGCTCGGTCTGCAGCGATTTGATGAAGCACAGATCGTCCACTACGCCCGCGGTGTGGGGCATCAGTTCGGTCACCCAGGCACCGCTTTTTCCATGCTGCGCAAAATTGAAGGGCGAGGCACAGGTGCGCCGCCCCTTTTCGCGGGTCATCAGTGAAACCCGCTGCGTCCCGAGCACACTGGCCGGCATGTCTTTTCCATGCTGATCCTTCAGCGTGGGTTTGTAATCGAAGAGATCGAGATGGCTCGGTCCACCTGACTGAAACAGATAGATCACCCGCTTCGCCTTCGGTGGAAAGTGCGTGCCCCCCAGCGCCCCTCCGGGCGGCATCACCGCCGCCTGCGCGGAGCTGCGCCCCACCAAATTCGACAGCGCCATCAGTCCGAAGCCTGACGCTGTTTGTGACAGGAACCGGCGGCGGCTGGTATGGTACGGGGTGGAGTTCATGGCAGGACGGTGGCGGTGAGTCAAAAACGAATGGTCCGCCCGGTCTCCTCAGTTCGGGATCGGGTTCCAAACCTTCGCAAATCTAAAAGCCTCGAAGTGCTTCTCGTTTGCCGTGGCAAAGTGGGTAACGCCGTGGTGGCGGAGGGTGAAGGCGAGGCGGCCGTCAATGATGTGGCGAAATCCGGTGGTGGTCCTGGCGGCCCAGTTCCAGAGCGGTTTGGCGACTCCAGGTTCGTAGTCGCCAAACTCCCAGGCGGGATTGGCACGGAGGGAATCGCAGAAGGCGGTGGCTTCGCGGGCGGTTTTGGGCTTCTTGAAGACAGCAGGGTTTCGGAGCTGCATGTAGATTTCCACCAGCACGAGACCGCAAAGAAGGAAACGCTTCTTTCCGGTAGCCTCCTCCTCAAAGAACCGCTGGGCAGCCTCGTGATAGGGCGAATCAGGGTTCGCCGCATGGAGGAAGAGATTTGTGTCGGCGGAGAGGATCATGAGCCGGAGCGCTGGAGGATGGCATCGGCTTCAGGCCGCAAGCTGGCGGGATCCGTGAGGAAGTCGCCACCGCAGTCGAGCGTGGGGAATCGCCACACTGCCTTGGGCTTCGGGTTCTCGGGGAAGCGGGTGACGAAGTGCTCTGCCGCTTTCCGCATGACCTCCGAAAGCGACCAATCTTGCTGGTCGGCTATTTCTTTGAGCCTCTGGTAGAGCGGATCAGGGAATTGGATTTGAGTGCGTGTCATGATGCGTT
This sequence comes from Verrucomicrobiales bacterium, assembly GCA_046155625.1. GTDB lineage: Bacteria > Verrucomicrobiota > Verrucomicrobiia > Verrucomicrobiales > V1-33 > CAJBME01. Next base: position 6,385 of record JBJXFS010000259.1, read on the forward strand.
TTATACATCATTCAGAAAATGATGTCAAATCGTCAGCAGAGCAGTGTGGCTTGGCTCGCATTCCGGATTGGGGACAGTCGGCTCAATTCCTCGTGATGGTTTCGTCGAGGTTCAGTATGACATTGGCAAAGGCCGTCCATGCGGCGTGCTCCGCCGGGTCCAGCGAATCCGGACGCGCTGCGTGGCCGGCGGCGGCCAGGGCTTTGGCGGCATCGGGCTGGGAGCGATAGAGGGCGAGCTGTTCGTCCAGAAACGGGCGCATCAACTCCAGTTCTCTGGCTGCCGGCGGGCGGGAGAGCGTGAGCCGATAGGCGAGGGTGATGCGGTTGTCGGTGCCGGCGGCTTCGGCGAGGAGACGCTGGGCAAGGACCCGGGCCGCTTCGACGAATTGCGGATCGTTCAGCGTTGCCAGGGCCTGAAGCGGCGTGTTGGTACGGGGGCGCTCAAAGGTGCACTCGGCGCGGTCAGGAGCGTCGAAGATCACGAATGTCGGAAACGGGGTGGTGCGACGCCAGAAGGTGTAGAGACCGCGGCGATAGAGGTCCTCGCCGGGGCTCGGATCCCACCTCCATGAGCCCTTGCCTTTGTAGTAGTCGTTAGGCTGGTATGGAAAGACCGGCGGGCCGCCCATTTTCGCTGAGAGCAATCCGGCGGCGGACAGCGCGTTGTCGCGGATGGTTTCCGCCTGAAGCCGCACCCGGGGTGCACGCCAAAGCAGTTTATTCTGCGGATCGGTCTCCGCGTAGCGCCGGGCATCGGCGGACGATTGCCGGTAGGCGCGGCTGGTCAGGATCGTCTTCAGCATCTGCTTCACGTTCCATTTCGATTCGATAAACTCCAGCGCCAGCCAGTCGAGCAGTTCGGGGTGACTGGGGAAAGTCCCCTGCAGGCCGAAGTCGCCCATGCTGCGCACGAGACCCTCGCCGAAAAGCATCTGCCAGAAACGGTTCACCTGAACGCGGGCGACCAGCGGCTGGTCTTTCTGCATCAGCCAGCGGGCCAGTCCGAGCCGGTTGCGGGGCTGATCGTCGGGGAATTTTGGCAGAAAGGCCGGGACGTCCCGCGCCACTTTTTCGCCGGGCGTCTGGAAATCGCCGCGCATCAGGACGAAGGCGTCCTTGGGCGTTGCCATCTCCACACTGACCATCTGGAGCGGATGATTCGCTTCGTTGGTAAGATGGGCCATCCGCTCGCGGGCGGCGGCCAGATCCTGCTGGGGCTTTTTCAGGGCAGCCACGGTGGCGGCGTGGATGTTGCGGAGATAATGCTTACGGAGCAGCGCCGTCTGTTCCGTGGTGCGCTGGGAGGCTTCCACTTTGATGGCGGCCAGCACGGGTGGCGGCTCCTGCGGCATGATGGCAGCAGCGCTCGCGGCGATCTCCTGTTCGGTGAGAGCACGGTCGTGCATCCGGGCTTCGCGGATGGTGCCGGCGAGCATGAAATTGCTCCCGGCTGGCAGCGCCCGGGCTCCGAAGACCACACGCCATTCGCCGGCTTTGAAGGCGAAGGCATCCGCCTTTTTGTAGGGTTTGCCGTAGGGCTGTCCGTTCCGGTAGCAGCGGATGGTGCCATCCTCATCATAGGCGATGGCGATGTGGACGAACTCCTTGTCCGCGGCGGATTCCGGCTCAGCGCCGAGGTCCTGCGTGCGGTTGAAGGAATCGCTACCCGCCATCCACCGCTCAGGTTCCCGTTCGCCAAAAACGATGGCATCGAAGTACTGGGCTCCACTTTCCGCTTCGAGCGTCTGCACGCCCATGACCGCGCCGCCGGCCTGCTTCAGAGTGCTCAGTTTGACGAAGGCCTCAAGCGTTTTGGCCTTCAGATCAGACTTCACCGGCGCAGTCAAGACGTAACCGGTCTTTCCATCCAGCACCAATCCCTCCGGGCTGAGCGATGCGCCTCCGTGCAGGGTTCCCTCGCGGTCTCCGGTCATATCATCCAGTCCGCGGGTGAAATTCCAATGCGCTGCTGGCGCGGGTCCTGGGGGCGGCTGGAAATTGGCCACCGATGTCTCCCATGCCGACTGCGATACGCCCGCGTGCGACGCCGCGTCGCCGGTGAATCCAGGATCGGTGTAGATCTCAGAGGTGGCAATGCGTTCGACCTCGCGCTCCAGAGCCGCCACCTTTTTCCTGGTGTCTTCAATCTCCGAGCGCATCTGCTTCGTCGGTGCCCGCATCACGGGCGGCACCGGCTTGCCGTGAAAGCCGGTCACGCCCCCGGCGCCCTCCTCCTCCATGGAGTTGAAGAAGGCCGTCATTTGATAGAATTCCTGATGGGAAATGGGGTCGTATTTGTGCGTGTGGCACTGGGCACAGTTCAAGGTCAGTCCCAGCCAGACCCGGCCCGTGGTGATGGCGCGGTCGGCAGCGTAGGCGACGAGGAACTCCGCCGGATCCGCACCGCCTTCCTCGTTGAAGCGGGTGTTGCGGTTGAATCCCGAGGCAATTTTCTGCTCGGGGCCCGCATCCGGCAGCAGGTCGCCGGCAAGCTGCCATTCCGTGAACTGATCGAACGGCATGTTGCTGTTGAACGCATCCACCACCCAGTCACGCCAGAGCCAGGTGGGCCGGTCGGAGTCATTGTGATAGCCATTCGTATCGCCGTAGCGGGCCAGGTCCAGCCACGTCATGGCCATGCGTTCGCCGTAGCGCGGACTCTCGAGCATGCTGTCCACCATGCGGCCATACGCGCCGTCGGCCGTGTCGCTGGTGAATGCATCGATCTCCGCCAGCGACGGAGGAATCCCCCGCACATCCAGCGAGACGCGCCGGATCAGCGTCAGCCTGTCCGCCTCCCCGGCGGGTTTCATCCCGCGCTTTTCCAAAGCGGCATAAACGAAGCGGTCGATCGCCTGTTCATTCCATGCCGCATCGCCCACCGGCGACGGCAGCACCGTTTCGGGCCGGATGAATGACCAATGCGCTTTGTATTCCGCGCCCTCCGCGATCCATTGCGCCAGCAGGTTTTTCTCTTCCGCCGTCAGCGATTTATGGGAGTCCGGCGGCGGCATCTGGTCGTCAGGATCTGCGGAGCCGATGCGCTGCACCAGTTCGCTTTGCTCAGCATTGCCCGGAACGATCGCCGCCATCCCGCTCTTGGCCGGCGCCGTGGCCTTGTCCCGGAGATCAAGCCGCAGGTCTCCCTTCAGTGACTTCGCATCCCCGCCGTGGCAGGCAAAACACTTGTCCGCCAATACCGGACGCACATCGCGATTGAAATCGATGGGCTCAACGGCCCGGGCAGCCACGCCAATGCACAGGCAGAATGAAATGGCCATGCCCCGTGAGGTATGAGTCATTAATTTATTGATTGTTCCGCTGAACATAGGCGAAATTGGAGCAACAGAGTCATTCTCCCGCGCGCGGTCACTTCACCTTGAGCACGCCGCGCATGATGATGTGATGACCGGGGAAGGAGCAGACGTAAGGGTAGTCACCGGGCTTATCCGGAGCGGTAAATTCTATCATCTGATCTTTGCCGTGATCAAGAAGTTTGCTGGCCCAGATGATGTCGGCGCTTTCCGGAATCCACTGCTTTTCGAAACCTTGAGCACCAAGCGCGAGCGCTTTCGCTGCGACTTCGTCGGCCTTGCCGGGCTGCACGAGCAGGATGTTGTGCGGCATGAAGTCGGGATTGGCGAAGGTCAGCCTGATCTTCCTGCCGGCCGTCACGGTGAGTTCCTTCACGTCGTAGCTCATGCGCTCCGGAACGGTGGCAATGCGGATCGTGGTCAGTTCCGGCGTGTCTGAGAGAATCCCCGACTTCTCCGTGCTTTTCAAGATGTGGCCGGCGATGACTCCGCCCGTGGCGCCTTCCACATTGAACCAGAAGTGCTGCACCGTGGTGGCGGCGTGGCGGGCGTTGGGCTCGGGAGATTGCAGCACCTTGCCCAGCAAGTCCACGTTCCTCACATTGTGCTGCTGGTGCACCCACAGCGCCTCCAGCAGCGGGCGCGCGTCCTCTTTCTTCGTGGGGTCGAACGGCTTCATCCAATCCTTCACTGCGGCGATGACTTCCTTCGTGTCGCGTTCGCTCAGTTCGACCCGGGTGCGGTGACGCACGCCATCGACCGGGTGCTTCAGGTTCTCCAGCAGCGCCGGGATGGGCTGGCCGTCGATGGCCACGGGTTTCTGCAGTTCGCGGCCCTTGGCGGTCATGCGGTAGATGCGGCCGTGTTTGTGGTCACGGTTCGGGTCGCGCACATTGTGCTGCATGTGGCCGATGATGACGTTGTGCCAGTCGGCGATGTAGAGCGCGCCGTCCGCGCCAATAATGGCGTCGCTGGGGCGGAAGTTCTTGTCGCCGCTCATGAGCAGGCCGCGGGATTTGTCGTGTTGGACGCTGCCGTCGGGCTGGGTGACTTTGACGGTGAGTTCCGCGCCGGCCGGCGCACCCCGCACGTGTCCGTTGTCCGGATTCCGCGCGAGATCGTAGTGTTTGATGCCGAGAAATCCGATGACGTTGCAGATGAGGAAGTCACCCTGCATGTCGTCCGGAAAGTGGGAGCTGCTGACGGTTTCGCAGGCCGTCACCGGGCGCACTTCCTGCTTGAGCAGCTCATGCATATGGAAGCCCTTGCCCTCGGGGCGGACCTGATAGGCTCTGCCGCCGGTGCCGTCGGTGGCGAAGTGATAACCCCAGCCGTCGAAGGCGATGCCGTGCGGGTTGGGGGAATTGTCCGCGTGCCTCGCGATGGTGAACGTCCGCGGGTCGAAGCGGTACATCGCGCTGGCGCCTGTCTGAAGCGACGGGCCCCATGGGTGCTCATGGTTGTGCTGCATGAAGATGCCGCTCTGCCAGTAGATGGCTCCGTCCGGACCCATGATGAGATTGTTTGCGCCGTGGTGCGTGTCGGCGGAGTCCACGCCCTGGAGAAGGATCTGCCGCACGTCGGCCACATCGTCGCCATTCGTGTCCTTGAGGAAAAGAATTTCCGGGGTGGACGTCACGATGACGCCGCCGTTCCAGAACTCGAAGCCCAGCGGATTCTGCACGCGGGCGAATTCGGTAAGCCGGTCCGCTTTCCCGTCATTGTTGTCGTCGTGGAGAATGACGAGTGCGTCCTTCATTTCCTTGAGCGGCTCCCACATGGGGTAGGTTTCCCAGACCGCGGCCCAGAGCCGGCCCTTGGTGTCCACCTGAAGCTGCACGGGATTGATGAGCTGCGGGAATTTCGCCTCATCGGCAAAGAGTCCCATCTCAAACCGCGGGTCCACGGCCATGTGCTGAAGCCCCTCTTCGCCGCTGATGTATTTCAGCGCGCCCTCCTTTTCCGCGCTGCTGCTGTTGCTGCCGCCGCCGACATTGGAGATCACCGGCACCGGCTGCGGCACGTTGCTGTCGTCCACTTTAAGGTCCTCGCCGCGGGCCTTCGCCCAGATGCGAGCGTCACGATTCGCCGTCATCACGTCGAACATCGTCAGCTCATGCTGGAGCACCGCGGCATTGGTCTGTCCGTTGGTGAAAGTCAGCGTGGAGCGGCCGCCCCAGACGTCATTGCCGTCGCGGGCGCGAAACCGGGCATGCCAGTGGAGATCCTTGTCCTGCACGGCCTTGCGCAACTCCTCGTGCGACGACGACACGGCCACCGCTTTGCCCAACAGGGCTTGCGCGATGACTTCCGCCAGCTGGCGGTTTCCCTCTTCAGTCAAATGGGCGCCATTGATCGTCAGCGGCTGCGCTGCGGCGGCGAAGAGTTTCTGCGAGGGCGTGAACAGATCGACGAAGCCCACGCCCGCCTCTTTCGCGGCGGCTGCGGTGGCTTTGGTGAACGCTTCGAGCCTCACGTTGTGCTCTTTGCCGTCGGGCAGGTTCGGATTCTTCGTGTTCTCAAAGGCGATGGGGCTGAACAGAACGAGGCGCGGGACGGACTTTCCGTTAGGCTGAAGTTCGCGCATTTGCCGGATGAAATCCAAGAGCTGTTTTTTGTGCTCGTCGGCTTTCTCCACGCCGGCGAAGGATTCATTGTAGCCGAAGAAGGCGAAGATCACATCCGGCTTCACGAGGCGGAGGTATTCCGGCATGGGCATGTGGCCGTCGCTTCTCGGATAGGCATTGGGCCGGTCGCCGCTGGCGCTCATGTTGCGGAAGCGCAGATCCTGCTGCGGCAGGGCACTTTGGATCAGAGTCTCCATCCAACTGTCATGCTGCATGCGGTCCGGCAGACCATTGCCCAGTATGGCCACAGTGTCGCCTTTCTGAAAAGCAAAGGGAGCGGGCGCCTCCGTCAGCACAGGGCTCGCCTCAGGAGCTCCTTCCTTTTCAGGTTTCTCCGGCTGCGCCGCGAGTGTCATGGTGAGAGGAAGTAGGGCGAGAAGGAGTTTTCGGGCGGTCATAGGGAATATCTGAATCAAAGGGATAAGGGGATGGTCAAGCTGGCGCGGAGTGGTGCGAAGTCACGTGGGGTTCAGCCGGCTCGTTGCGGCATTCGGCGATACGCCAAGGGGTCGAGACGCGGGAAACCGCCTCCCGCCGCTCTTACGCGATGCCGTAATCCCGTGGCAGGCGGCGCGAAGCGAGGATCGGCAACGGCACCAGGGCCGCGACCACTGAAGGAAGCAGGGATTTCATGCGAGAAGGCACCCTGGAGACACCCCACACCCCGCTCAATGCAGGTTTTCTCCGATGAAGGGAGGTGGGAAGTCGTACTTCCAGAATAGAAGAAGTCGCTAAGGATGGAATTTGAGACACCCACTCAAGGCTGCCTCCCCCCTTCCTGGCATGTCCCGCCATCCCGCTCCCACGCCAGCCCATCGAAGCAAATTCCAATCAGCCCCCTCCCGGCCGGGGCCGAGGAAAGACATCGAGGAAACCCTCCCTGGCGGTACGTTTTTTCCATAAGAGCGAGGCGGTTGAAGTTCTAGAACTTCAATCCAAGCTGAAGCCAGGATGATTGAACTGGTTCCTGACGCACAGCGGCTATCGGAAAGCTTTTCGCAAGTCCCGCCATTCCGCTCCGGTGCCGGAGCCTCGCTCAGCGTCCTCCAATCGGTTCACGTTCTTTTGCCGATAGATCATGACTCAGAGTAGCCGGCGCGATATCCGCGGGATCACACGGTCAACCCGTGCACCGACCACGGCTGCCTGGATTGCCCTGGGTGTTCTGATCCTTTCCGTTCGAACCGCGCTTCCGGCGTCTCCGGACCAGCTCCACTTTTTCGAACAACGCATCCGCCCGTTCCTGGCCAACGATTGCTACGAGTGTCATGGCGCCCAGAAACAGAAGGGCGGGCTGCGGGTGGATTCGCGTGACGGGTTGCGCCAGGGCGGCGATTCCGGACCGGCGGTGGTGCCGGGTGATGCCGCCAACAGTTTGCTCGTCCAGTCGATTCGCCACGAGCATGCCGAATTCAAGATGCCAAAGGATCGGCCGAAACTGTCCGATTCCGCCATCGCGTCATTCGTCCAGTGGGTGAACGACGGCGCGCCCGACCCGCGGGATCATCCGCCGGCGACGGAGTCGGCCGGGGCGGCGGATTGGGAGAGCGTGTTTCAAGCGCGCCGCGAATGGTGGAGTTTCCAGCCGTTAAGGAAGCCGACGCCACCGGCGGTGGAGGACGTCAGTTGGTCGGATCATCCGGTCGATCGCTTCATCCTGACTCAGTTGGAAAATCAGCGCATTCGACCTGCCTCCCCGGCCAGTCCGGCGACCTGGCTGCGTCGTGTCCACTTTGTGATCACCGGTTTGCCGCCCACGCCCGAGGAACTCCAGGCGTTTCTGAAGGACACTTCTCAAACCGGGCGAGTGCGCGTGGTGGATGGGTTGCTGGCGTCGCCGCATTTCGGCGAACGTTGGGCGCGCCACTGGATGGACCTCGTCCGTTTTGCCGAGACTTACGGGCACGAGCAGGACTACTCCATTCCGCACGCGTGGCAGTATCGCGATTACCTGATCCGGGCGTTCAATGCCGACGTGCCGTACGACCAGTTTGTGAAGGAACACATCGCCGGCGATCGGCTCCAGCCACCCCGGAGGCATCCGACGGCCGGGTTCAACGAGTCGGTCATCGGCACCGGTTGGTGGTACCTGCACCAAGCCACCCACGGTCCGGTGGATCCCTACCTGGACGAGGCGGACCGCATCGACAACCAGATCGATGTGTTCTCGAAGACCTTTCTGGGACTGACCGTCGCGTGCGCCCGCTGTCACGATCACAAATTCGATCCGATCTCCACCCAGGACTATTACAGCCTGACCGCGTATCTCCGCGGCTCGCGCCAGGATATCGCGTGCCTGGATCCCGACGGAACGCTGGAGCCGCAGGTCGAGGAATTGCGCCGCCGGCACGCCCTTGAAACCGAAACATTGGGTGGGGCGCTGATCCGCGTGCGCGCCGCGGAGGGCCCCAAGATCGCGGCCTACTTGGGGGCGGCGCGCGAGGTTCTGCACGGTCCACCCCAGCCCACCGACGCCGAAACGAACCAGCGTCCGGACTTGGTATTCGAGGATTTCGAGGACGGCACGTATGCTCACTGGAAAGTGGAGGGAACCGCGTTCGGCTTGGAGCCGGCCGCCGGCAAACATGAGAATCAGCAGGCCGTGGCAGGCTTCCAGGGCCGGCGTCTGGCGAACAGCTTTACCCAAGGAGATGCGCCCAAGGGCGCGCTTCGTTCAGCGCCGTTCCAAGTCACCTACCCTTACATCCGCTTCCTGTTGGGCGGAGGAATCCCGACGAAGAAAGCCCGATTCGCCCTGCGCGTCGAAGGTCGGGAAGTTCGTGAAGCTTCCGGGGAGAATCGCGAACTGCTCGAGCCGAAGATTTGGGACGTCCGGGAGTTTCTCGGGAAGGAGGCGAGGTTGGAGATCATCGACGACGACGACAGCACGTGGGGACACATCAACGTGGACCACATCGTGTTCAGCGATTCACCGGATGCGGGACAGCCTGGCTACGCGCGGCCGATCGCGGCCGTGGCACGCGAGCGCGGTCTGAGCACCGCGATCCTGGAATCGTGGATGACCGAGTTGGCCTCCGACGGAGCGCGCATGCCCTCCCATCCTCTGCACTCCTGGCGGGCGGCGTTGGAACGGGAACACCCGAACCCATCCGCGAGCCCGAAAACGACCGCTCCCGGGGCGAAACCGTCGGAGCCAGCGGTGGGGCCGGAGAAACGTTCCAGCGATTCGATCGATCCGGTTTACGAGCCGTTTCCAGCCCCGGACTTCAAGCCGTGGTTCCCGAGCGGGCAGGCGTTCGGTTCGGAGCGGAGTTCCGTCGCGGTCGGCGGCTGGCGGGTTGACGGCAGCGGCATCGAGCTTTTTCCACCGGACGTCGTGCACAGCGGACGATTGGCCGCGGCACTGCAGGGAACGCTGCGTTCGCCGACCTTCACGATTACCCATTCGAACATCCACCTTCGTGTCGCCGGGCGGTCGGGACAGGTCCGCTTGATCATCTCCCGCTACGGCTTGCGCGAGTTCAACCCGCTCCTGTTCGAGCGGACGTTGTTCGACGTGAACACGGACGGCCAGTTCACCTGGCACTCCATCGCCTCCGGGCTTCACCGGCACATCGGGCGGCCGGCCTATTTTGAGCTCGTCGATCCGGGCGACGGGTTCGTGGCGCTGGATCGTATCGTCCTCTCAACGAGCGCTCAACCGCCGGCGGACACACCCTGGATCGCACCGTCCCCGAGCGACTCCTCCTTGGATCAGGCCGCACAATTGGAGGCGGCAGTTCACCAAGCCATCGATGCGTGGATCCGCCCGCGGCCCGACGCGAACTCGGCCGAATTGCTGTCCTGGCTGTTGAAGAAGCGGCTGGTGGATTGGGGGGCGTCGGCCGCGGAGATGGCCGGCCTCGTCGACCGGATCGGCAAGGCTTCGGAAGGATTGCCGCCGCCGCTGCGCGTGCTGGCCATGACTGACGGCTCCGCCGAGCCCACGCGCGTCTTTGTCCGCGGCGATCCCAAGACACCGGGAACGCCGGTGTCCCGACGCGTTCCTGAAGCGATGGCTTCGGCGACCGCCGCCGCCGCTGCCGTCGCCGACGGAAGCGGCCGCCTGGAACTTGCGAACTCGTTGCTCGCCGAGTCGAATCCATTGACGCACCGGGTGATCGTCAATCGCGTCTGGGCGCATGTGTTCGGCCGTGGCCTGGTGGCGACGGTCGACAATCTGGGAACCATGGGCCAGGCCCCGACCCATCCGGAATTGCTGGATTATCTTGCCCTGACGTTTCGGGCGGACGGCGGTTCTATCAAGAGATTGATTCGGAGCCTGTGCCTGACGCAGGCGTTTCAAATGTCGAGCGTGTCGGAAGATCCCGTGGCGGCAACCCTCGATCCCGAGAACGCGCTGCTGCATCGGATGCGTCTGCGGCGCCTGGAGGGCGAGGCTATTCGCGACAGCCTGCTGGTGGTCGCCGGGCAGTTGAATCGGGCTCAGTTCGGCCCGTCTGTGCCCACCTATTTCACACCGTTCATGGGCGATCGCATGTGGGTCAAGAACGCGAGCGGTCCCATGGACGGCGACCGACGGCGCACGATCTACCTCGAGACGCGTCGTAATTTTCTTTCCTCCTGGATGCTGACGTTTGATCTCCCGCTGCCCGACACCACCGTGGGGCAGCGGAACCGGTCCAACGTTCCCGGTCAGGCGCTGGCCTTGATGAACGATCCGTTGGTTCATCAACTGGCCGGTGCCTGGGCTCGGGAGAGCCTGAAGCAGTCCGGCCTCACCGACCGCGAGCGGATCGAGCAATTGTTCCTCGGCGCGCTGGCGCGGCCGCCCAAGTCGGCGGAACTCGATCAGATGCTCGCCCTTCTCCAGACCCAGGCAGCCGCGCGTAATGTGTCCGCTGACGCCGCGCGGTTGGATCCGGCCTTGTGGGCCGATGCCTGCCCTGTTGTTTTCATGATGAAGGAGTTCATCCATGTCCCCTGACCCGCGAAGGCCTCTCCTCATGATGACCCGCCGCCACCTGCTGCGCGAAGGGTCGCTTGGTTTTGGAGCCATCGCGCTGGCCTCCTTGCTCGCGGACAAGAGCCAGGGCGCTTCCGGCGCGACCCACCTCTACCCGGTCGGCGGATCGCATCACCGGCCCAGGGCCAGGAACGTGATCTTTCTCTACATGGATGGCGGGGTGTCCCAGGTGGAGAGCTTCGATCCGAAACCCAGGCTCAGGCGCGAAAATGGAAAGCCGTTTGGGATGAAGATGGAGCCGACCCAGTTCGAAGACAACGGCGCGGTGCTGGGCAACCTGTGGGACTTCAAGACGTATGGGCAAAGTGGTTTGCCAGTGAGCGATTTATTTCCGTTCGTCGGCGGTTGTGCGGATGATCTCTGCGTGATCCGTTCCATGGTTTCCAACTTTTCCGAGCACAACGCCGCCAACTATTTCCTCCACTGCGGCAGCGGCATGGCGGGCCGGCCGAGCATGGGCGCCTGGGCCACCTACGGTTTGGGTTCGGAGAATCGCGACCTGCCGGGCTATGTCGTGCTCGACGGCGGGTTGATTCCGTCCGGGGGCGTGGATTGTTTTGCGGCGGGTTTCCTGCCGGCGAGCTATCAGGCGTCGCTGCTGCGCAATCAGTCGCCGGCGCTGGCCAACGTGCAACCGATGGAGGCGCAGGCGCGGTGGCAACACAACAAACTCGCCGCGCTGCGCACGCTCGACGCCGGCACGATGGCCGATCTCGGCCGACCGGACGCCTTGGAGGCGTCCATTCGCAATGCCGAACTGGCCTATCAGATGCAGATGGCTGTACCCGAGGCGACCGACATCGATGGCGAGTCGGCCGCGACACGGCATCTCTATGGGATGGATGCCGCGTTCGAGCACACCCGTTCGTACGGGCGTCAGTGCCTGGTCGCGCGGCGGTTGGTGGAGCGTGGAGTTCGTTTCATCGAGTTGACCTGCCCGCGCGCTCACGGCACCCAGCGTTGGGACGCGCACGGGGATCTCCGCAACAACCATTCGCGGAATGCGCTCGCAATCGATCAGCCGATCGCCGGTCTATTAACCGACCTCAAGGCGCGTGGCCTGCTGGACGAGACCTTGGTCATTTGGTCGGGCGAATTCGGGCGCACGCCGTTTGCCCAGGGCGGAAATGACGGCCGCGATCATAATCCGTTCGGGTTCAGCCTCTGGCTGGCGGGTGGCGGCGTTCGGGGCGGGATGACCTACGGCGCGACCGACGATTACGGTTACAAAGCCGTCGAGAACCAGGTCGAGATCCATGATCTCCATGCCACCATCCTGCATCTGCTCGGCCTGGATCATGAACGCCTGACCTACCGGTTCGGCGGCCGCGACTACCGGCTGACCGACGTGCATGGGCACGTCGTGAAGGCCATCCTGACCTGATGAAATCAGTGGTTCGCTGGCGATGACGTCCATGCGCAAACCGTCATGCGGCTGGGGCAAGATTCTCCGCCGTGGCTGGCAACGGCGAGGCGGCGTGCCGGTGAATCGCGTGCTGATTGCAGGCATTCGCGGGAAACGAAGACGAGGTCGTTCGCGCTCTTGCCCGCATCGACGAACTCCAGAAGGAGCGCGCCGCCACAGAAGAGGCGAAACCGAAGTTCACGAAAGTGATGGCCGTCGCGGACGGTGACAACGTCAAGGACGCCCGCCTCAACGTGCGCGGAAACCCTCATGACCTTGCGGGCAAAGTGCCCCGCGGCTTTCTCTCAAGTGTCGGAGCCCCTGGAAACCATCGCGTCCAATCAAAGAGAAGCGGCCGCCGCGAACTTGCCGAGTGGATGACCCAGCCAGGACATCCTGAAAATTCACACTGGCGACGAGGCGCTTCTGCGCCCAAGCGTGGGATCGTGGGTCAGCTATGGCCTCGGAACAGAAAACCAGAACCTGCCGGCATTCATCACCATTTGCCCTACCTCGCTTCACGGTGGCGCCAACAATTTTGGATTCGCTTTCCTCCCCGCAATGCATCAGGGCGTGCCTCTCGGGACGCCGGGCTACCCTGACACACCCGCCAAAGACGCCAGGTTCCACTCGATGGAGAACCTACAGGCAGCGGCACACGAGCAGAGACTCCAACTCGATTTCTTGAGAAAACTGCACGACCGCAAAGCGGCTGCAGTTGGAAACTCAACCGATCTCGACGCACGCATCGATTCCTTCGAACTCGCGTTTCGCATGCAGAGGGCCGCACCCGAAGCAACTGATCTTCGTGGGAGTCGGAAGCCGTGCTGGACCTCTACGGAATGAACGGAAAGACCTGAAGTCGCGCGGTCTATTGCACGACACGTTGGTGCTCTGGGGCGGCGAATTCGGGCGGACGCCGACGGTGCAAAAAGGCGATGGGCCCGTAGGGCGCGACCATCACCCGGACGGTTTCACGATGTGGATGGCTGGAGGCGGCGTGCGCGGCGGGTTCCGCTACGGCAAGACAGACGAATTCGGTTACCACGCCATTGAAAACCGGTGCATCATCCACGATCTGCACGCGACTCTGCTTCACCTGTTGGGCCTCGATCACGAGAGGCTCACCTACACCTACACCGGTCGCGAGTTCCGACTCACTGACCTCTATGGGAACGTCGCGAGAGAGATCCACGCGTAGGGAGAAGGCGAGCCTGCGGAAGCCGGTAATCCTTTAATCCGTCTTGGTGATTTCGCGGATGCTGATGTTGCGGAGCGCGAGGGGCAGGGAGTGGTCCTGAAAGCCGACGGGCCCGGTCTTGGGACGGGAGGCGAGCTTGCCCTTGGAAAGATCGAGTTCATTCACCGTCTCGCCGTTCAGGACGACCGTGAGCTTGTCGTTTTTCACCGTGATGTGGAAGGCGTTCCACTCGCCACCGGGTTTGGCGGTACGTTTCGTTGGAGGAACCCCGGGGATGACACCGCCGCTGTCGTGATCGTTGAGCGGCTTGCCGGCCGGGTGGCTGGCGGAATCGTAGATCTGCACCTCAATGCCCTCCTCCACGGGGTTGTCCATGTTGCCCACGCGGAAGTAGAACCCGCTGTTTCCCTTGTTCTCAACCTTGTATTCAAACTTGATCTCGAAATCGCCGTAGGATTTTTTCGACCAAAGATAATCGCTCCAACGCGACCAGCCACTCTCGCCGGGGCGCGGGGTGAGGGTAGCGACGCCGTCCGCAAAACTCCAGTTGCCCGTGGTCGTCCAATTTTCCGCGAGCGTCGCTCCTGTGAGCAGCTTGACCCAGCCGGCGTCCGATTTTGCCTTGTCTTCAGCGGCGAGACGGATGATGGGAAGAGCAAGCCAAAGTGCGGCAATGGCTGTGAGAAGGGCGAATGGTTTCATGGCGTGGATTCACAGTCATCCCACAGGATTGGAAGGTCCACAACTCATTTATCCGCGCGTGTTTGCGTGGCTTTGTTCAATTATCGATCTTTTCGGGTTGTTCCTTCTTTGCAAGCTCGACCCATGTGCTGCGGCGGGATGACTCGAAGGCTGCGTCGGTGAACAGTTGGGCCTGGAAGCCGTCCTCCAGGCTGGGCACGTCCAGATCCTCCTGCCGTGCGCCGCGCATGACTTCGCGCAACGCTGGGATCACCCATTGTTTGAAGCGGTTGCCAAGATCGAACCCGCCGGGCGGGACCTGGTAGATGACCTCGACGGAGTTGTCCGGCAGGCCGCGCGTCACTTTGCCGTGGAAGCGGTCCACGGTGATCGAGGCCTCGGTGCCGTGCAGTTCCAGTTCCGGCACCAGGCCGCGCCGGAGGTAGGGCGCATGCGACAGCACCAACGAGCCGACCGCGACGCGCTCGAACTCCCAGGCGATCGCCGCGTAGTCCGGCGTGCCGCCCTTGCGCGCCCCGCCTGTAAGGCCCGCGGCGCCGCGCTCGAGCGCTTCGGTCAGGTTGACGTCGCCGATGTCGAAGCGCGCGGGGGTGATGGTGTCGGCGTGGGCGATCACGCGACGGCAGTCCTCGCCGAGAATCCAGCGCACGGTGTCGTAGGCGTGCGAACCGACATCGGCGATGGTCCCGGCGGAGGAAAGCTTAGGGTCATCGCGCCAGGTGAGCGGCATGTGCGCAGGGCGCGGGTTGTGCCAGCGGTAGTTGACCACTTTGACCTCGCCGATGGCGCCGCTGCGCACGATCTCCCGCGCTTTGACAAAGGCCGGCGACCAGCGCGTCCAGAGCGGCACAAAATGGGCGAGGTTGCCGGCGGCTTGATAGGCATCGCGCATCTCCCTGGCCTGCGCGGAGTTCAGCCCGACGGGTTTCTCGCAGAACAAATGTTTGCCCGCCGCGGCGGCCGCCATCACCGCTTCATGGTGCAGCGCATCCGGCGTGCCGACCACCACGTAGTTCACCTCCGGGTGCTCGACGACCGCGCGCCAGTCGGACGTCGCCAGTTCCGCGCCGTCCTCCGCCGCCGCAACCGCAAGGAGGTCCTGCCGCCGCGCACAGAGCGCCACCAGGCGCACGCCCGCACACTCACGCATTTCCTTGCGGTAGGGCGCTCCGATGTAACCGGTAGCGCCGAGCACGCCGACTCTGATTTCTGGAAGTTCCTGCGACATAAGCTAAATCGACACCGCCCCACCCTTCTGATTCGCGGCCTGGTCGCCGACGCGTGCCCGGATGGCTGTGAGTTCGGCTTGGAGGTGGGTGCGGAAGAGGATGATGTCCGCTTTGTGGATGAGAATGTTGGCGCCCATGTTCAGGAAGCGTACGTGCTCGTCCTCGGTGCCCCAGAAGTGGATTCCGGCTCCGACGCCATGGGCGCGGGTTTTGCGGAAGATGGTCGCGGCGGTGAAGATGCGCCCGAAATTGAAGCTCACGCCGGCCCCGGTGGCACGCACTTTGGTCTCAAACAGCTCAGGCAGAAAGAACGGCAGCCAGCCGAAGAAGATGCCGATGTTACCGGCCATGCCGATCATGCTGGCCATGATCGGGCGCGCGAAGTTCGACCATGCCTCGGAGACCAATGCCACGCCGTTCGGCCAGCATCCTCCCACCCCGAGGCAGGCGATGAAGCGGATCGCGAACAGTTGCGACGGGTCGCGGGCGAAGGAGGCGAGACCGGTGAAAGCCGAGAACCAGATGATGGAGAGGCCCAGCGCCCGAGTGCGCCGGATGCGGTCGCCGAGGCGCCCGAAAATCCACCCGCCGACCGCAGCGCCAAACAGGAACGCGCACTGCAGGTAGGACGCCCACCGGTCGATGAGCTTGCCGCGCGCAGCGCCTTCGAGGCCCTCCGCCCAGCCCGCCAGGTCAAGCAACCCCTCCGCCGCCGGGCGCCCGAGATTGGTCAGGCCGGTCTGCACGCCGCCGAAAAACCAGCCGAGAAAGGCGACCACCAGGATGATGATCCGCCCTTTTTGGTTGATTGTTTCGACGGGCATTTGTTCAGGAGAGTGGAGTTGAGGCAGGTTCAGCGGTTCGTCGTGAATCGAGGGCTGGTGAGGTAAAGCCTGGAGCCCGGCTTCCCGGCGAGTGAACAGGAGTCCACGCGCCTTCGGCAATCTCCGCATCACGGTCTCTTTTTGTGACCAGCGGTCGGCGATGATCACCATCAGAATCTCGGACGAAGCCCTCGCCGACCTTGGGAACATCCCTGCACTCCAAGAGGCTGCGGGCTCATTTTCCCCTCCCAGAGCCTCATGCACTTGTGGCATCTTTCAACGCAGCCAGAGATCAAAAGCCAGGTCGGCCCGGCGGAAGGTAACGTCGAATGCCAGAAAGAAGTTTATCTGTCCGAGGATCAGGCGCACGTTATCGCTCGCGCTCCAAGCGAAGGCGAGCCGGACAGGCGGGAATCCCTCAATGGCCGCTTCCAGCAACACCCCGCGAGCCTCGTGCCGTGCAAGGTTCCCGCCCAGTTCGAGGACATGGGATTGGCTGGTCCAATCCAGTCCTAGCTGGACGCCCAGGCTGTGAGGCAGCACGTTGACGGTCGCGCCTGAGTCAAGGAGTGCCGTCGCCTTCACTTCCACTTCCAGACTTTTTAGCCGCAGCGGCAGCAGGGGCATCACGCTCGCTGTGCCGGGCACAGGAAGATACGGAAACGAATGCCGGGCGCTCATGCCGGTGCGTCTTCCCGCAGCAGATTCAGCAAAACCTCCTCCGCGCCCGGAGAGGACTCCGGCGTGAAAACCGGGTAAAACCCGCCCGGCGTGAGTGGATCGACCTCCTCTGCGGATAAATCCGCCGTGAGCAGTTGCAGCGCCATGATTTTCTCCCCGCGCGGCAGGGCATGGAGTTGGGGGGCGAGTTCAGCGAGAGACATGGAGCACATGTAGCCTCCTGGACACTACCGGCAAGCACTGCCTTCCACTCACTCCGTAGGTTCCCCGGCAACATGTGCCGAACATGTGACGCCTCTCCAGGAGGCCGGGGCACTCGCAACCCGGCCAGGGTCATGCCCGGGGCGGCTCGGATCGGCGGGCCAACCGGGTTTTGGAAATGATGGATCAACGGGGACCGTCAGCGGCGGCGTTTAACCTCAGCGCCGGCGCCGCTTGCCGAGCAGCAACAGGCCGAGGGCGACCAGGGAAAACACTGCTGGCTCCGGAACGGCGTAAACGTCGATCTCGGCGTAGCCCGATTGGCCATCGTAGAGGCTTACCAGCCTGCTCCCGAAGGCCGCGCTCTCGCTTGAAAAACTCCCCGTGGCCGACTCCAGGGCGTCACCGATCCCCACTGGATAAATGGCGTTCACCTCCGCTTCGGTTAAGTGTCTGGGGCGGGTTCAGAGCGTCTCCCCGTGCTGAAACTCAGGGATCAGTGTGAGGTGCTCTCCTTCCGCATACCGCTGCTGCACTTGTCTGAGGACGAGGCGGCAGATTTTGGCGGCGAAGCGGCCAGCATCCGCTTCGTAGCGGGCGATGGCGGGAATGGACTCGCCGAGAAACACCTCCGCCTGGCGCGCCGCCAGAGCGAGGCCGCTCCCCGGCCAGCGGTGACCGTGCTGGAGCAGCCATGTCAGGGCGGAGAGCGCGTGCAGGGCCGAGTCAAAGAACCAGCCGGCCGCCGGGGCGGCGTGGAGTTCCTGCAGGACCGCATCCACCGCTGCGGTGCGGCCCAATTCCACGTGGCGCACAGCGGCGGCGATGCCGAGCGCGGCGGCGGAATCCACAAAGGCCGTACGCACCAGCGATGTGCCCGCTGACATCGAGTTCGGCTCGAAATAGACCGCTCGTTTGAGGCCGGCCCGGGCGAATTGTCCTGTCACATGCCGCGCCGCCGCGGCGTAATCCACTTCCACGGAGCACAACCGGATGCCCGGATGTCGGGAGCCAATCACGACGCACGGCATCTCATGTTCCTGAAACCACTGCTGGAGTTTCGTCGGGCTGCTCTTCAGCAACCAGACGGCGCAGGGATGCTGATCTAAAAAGCGCTCGATCCGGCGCGGCTCGCCGGACGCATAGAGCAGCGGCTGCACCACGATCTCCAGCGGCAGCCCGGATTCCGTCAGACGGCGTTGCACGAGATGCAGCCATTGGTGCTCGAACGAACTGAACGTGGACAGCGGATGCGGTGTCAGCAGACACACCCGCGATACAGTGCGAACGGGCTGCGGGGAACGGCGCGCCACCGCCGGCCCCGCGGCATCACCGCGCACCAGCGCCAACGCCGCTCGCACGGTCCGGCGGCTGACCCGCAACTCCACCGCAAGCTGCCGCTCGGACTTCAAGCCGTCGTGCCACACCCCCGATGCGCGATGCGCCCGCAGCGCCTCCGCCGCCTGCTGCGCTGCGGTCAGGCGCTGCATGTGCAATGGAGCTCGTCTGGCAGGCATGGCAGGTCACCGGCGGTCACCCGCCCGGAGGCGGAACACCAGGAAGCGCGACTCAGCAGCCAGCGGCCCAGCAGCCGCCGCGCGATGGACAGGATGGATGGGACGGATCAGCGTCATTTGGTTTTTTCGGTTTCCGGGTTCCTCGCGGGCTTCCTGAGCTGCAGGTTCTTGAATTCGACCTTTACGCAGTCGTTGACTTCGGAAGCCGGCAGCTCTCGTATTTTCGCATTGGTTTGACCAGCGGACGCGACTCGCGCTCTGCCCGTCAGGCGAGGATCGGGTGGATCACTTTCGTATGTTCCACGCCAGTGAGCCGCATGTCGAGGCCCTGGTGGCGGACGGTGAAGCGCATATCGTCGATGCCCAGCTGGTGCAGCATAGTGGCATGCAGGTCGCGCACGTGGACGACATCCTCGACGGCGTGGTAGCCCAGCTCGTCGGTGGCTCCGTGGCTTACCCCGCCTTTCACACCGCCGCCGGCCATCCACATGGAAAAGCCCTTGATGTGGTGGTCGCGGCCGGGGCCACCTTTGCCCTGGAACATGGGCGTGCGGCCGAACTCGCCGCCCCAGATGATGAGCGTGTCGTCCAGCAGGCCGCGCTGCTTGAGGTCGGTGAGCAGCGCATAGGTTGGCCGGTCGGTCAGGGGGCAGCAGATGTTCATGTATCTCACCAGATCGCCGTGGTGGTCCCAGCCGCGGTGGTAGAGGTGGATGAAGCGCACTCCGCGCTCCGCCAGCCGCCGGGCGAGCAGGCAGTTCGATGCGAAGGAGCCGTCGCCCGGCTTGGCTCCGTAGAGGTCGAGCACGGCTGGCGGCTCGTTGGAAATGTCCATCAGTTCCGGCACGGAGGTCTGCATGCGGAAGGCCATCTCGTAGGCGGTGATGCGAGTGTCGATCTCGGGATTCTCGAGGAGGGCGTTCCGCTTCCGGTCGAGGGACTTCACGGTATCGACGAGGGCGGCCTGCTGGTGGGCGGAGATGCCGGCGGGATTGCGCACGTAGTGGACGGGATCACCCGAGGCATTGAATTCCACGCCTTGGTAACGGCTCGGCAGGAATCCTGAGGCCCATTGGCGCGAGGCGATGGGCTGGGGGTCTCGCCCGCCCGTGCTGGTGAGCACGACGAAGCCGGGCAGGTTCTCCGAGAGGGAGCCGAGGCCGTAGTTCACCCACGCGCCCATGGAAGGTCGGCCGCTGATCGCGGTGCCGGTGTTCATGAAGGTGTGGGCAGGATCGTGATTGATCTGCTCGGTCACGAGGGAGCGGATGATGGCGATGTCGTCAGCCATTTTCCCGTGCCAGGGCAGGAAGTCGCTGATGAGCTGACCGCTCTTGCCGTGGCGCTGGAACTTTGTGAGGTGGCCCTGGACCTTGAGCGCCTGTCCCTGGAGCTGGGCGAGGGGCTGGCCTTTGGTGTAGGACTCGGGCATGGGCTTGCCGTCGAGTTCGTCGAGCTTCGGCTTGTAGTCGAAGGTCTCGAGGTGCGAGGGGCCGCCGGCCATGCAGAGGAAGATGACGCGCTTGGCCCGGGCTTTGAAATGGGGAAAGTCGGGCCGTCCTGCGGTCGGGCGGGGCGTGGCCGCGGCGGCGAGGTCGCGTCCTAGCAGACTGGACAGGGCGGCGGCACCGACGCTGAGTCCGGCGTGGCCGAGGAAGGCGCGGCGGCGGAGCAACGGGATGCGGGGATCGGCAGAGTGCATGGCGGTCAGTTGCGGGTGAAAGTTTCGCTCAGGTTCAGCAAGGCGCGGGTTACGGCGGTCCACGAGGCCAGTTCCATGGCATCGACCCCGGCGGGAGCTGGCTTCAGGCCGACGCCGAGCAGCGCCTGTGCGGCAGCGGGATCGGATTGATATTCGGCGCGAGTGGCAGCGAGGAGGTTTTCCAGGAGCTGGCGCTCCTCGGCATCCGCCGGGCGGGAAAGAGTCTCGCCGCAGGCGAAATCGATCCGTTCTGCCGAGCTGGCGCCGCCTTCGGCCAGCACGCGGGCGGCAAAGACGCGGGCCGCCTCGATGAAGGTGGGGTCATTCAGCAGCACGAGGGCGGCACTGGGCGTGTTCGACCGGGGACGCTGGGCTGTGCACTCCTCCCGGCTCGGAGCGTCCATCGCTTTCATCATCGGATGGAGGTATTGCCGCTGCCAGTGGACGTAGAGCCCGCGCTGCCACTGGCTTGCGTCTGTGTCGGAGGCGTAGGTGCGTTTGGGAAAATTGAGGTGCTTGTAATAACCGTCCGGCTGGTAGGGCCGGGCGCTGGCGCCACCCGCGTCGAGCACGAGCAGGCCGCTGACGGCCAGTGCAGTGTCGCGGATCATCTCGGCAGGCAGGCGGTGGCGTGCCTGGCGGGCGAGGAGACGATTCTCCGGGTCACGCTCCCGCAAGGCGGGGGAGACGATCGAACTCTGGCGGTAGGCGCGACTGGTCACCAGCAGCCGGAGCAGGGCGCGGGTGTCCCATCCGCCTTCGACATAAGAAACGGCGAGATTGTCGAGCAGTGCGGGGTGCGAGGGCGGCTCGCCCTGTCCGCCAAAGTCATCCAGGGAGCGCGACAGGCCCTCTCCGAAGAGCAAATACCAATAGCGGTTCGCAAAGACCCGTGCGGTCAGGCCGCCGGCACCGCCTTCCGCGTCGGTGAACCATTTCGCCAGATCCAAGCGGGTGGCTCGGCGGTCGCCGGTGTCCAGTTTTCCGAGAAACGCGGGGATGGCCGGCTGCACGATCTCGCCGCTGTCGTCGAGCCAGTTGCCGCGGGGCAGGACACGAGTGACGCGTGGTTCGGGCAGAGCCACGGTGACCATGGTGAGTCGGCTGCGTTTCCGGATCGAGTCGATCTCGGCCTGGGTCTCGCCGGTTGGCTGGCCGGCGGCGGTCTGGCGGGCCAGGGTGGCCTCCAATTCGGCGAGCCGGGCGCGATCCGGGCGGTCCGGCACGTCGATCTCCGGCGGACGCGAAGTGGGCAGGGCATTTAAATCCAGTTTCTTGGCCCCGGGTCCCCCATTCGCGGCAATGAGGTGGTCTGCCTCGTCCACATCGGCGAAAAAGGCGGCCATCGAATAGAAATCGCGGGACGTGTAGGGATCGAATTTATGGTCGTGGCACTGGGCGCAGCCGAGGGTGCTGCCCATCCAGACACTGGAGACATTCCGCACCCGGTCGGCGGCGTAGATCGCGAGGTATTCCTTTGCCTGCACGCCGCCCTCGTGGGAAGTCTGAAGCAGGCGGTTGTAGCCGCTGGCCACCTTCTGGTCGAGCGTCGCGCCGGGCAGCAGATCGCCGGCGAGCTGCTCGCGGGTGAATTGGTCGAAGGGCATGTTGGCATTCAGCGCCTCGACAATCCTGTCGCGGTACGGGGAGATGTTGTGATCCTGGTCGCCGTGATAGCCAACGGTGTCGGCATAGCGGACCAGGTCGAGCCAGTAAGCGGCGAGGCGCTCGCCGTGACGCGGGGATTTCAGCAGGCCGTCCACCAGCGCGGCCCATGCGGTCTCAAACCGCTCCTCCGGCACGGCGAGGAAGTCCGCGACGGCGCGGGGCGAGGGCGGCAGGCCGGTGAGATCGAAAGCAAGCCTCCGGATCAGGGACACGCGGTCGGCCTGGGGCGATGGGGCGAGCCCCTCGGCCTCGAGTCGGCTCAGGACGAACCGGTCCGCCCAGTTGGCCGGCCAGGCGGCGTCTTTCACGGCCGGCTCGGGATGCTTTCGAGGTGCGACGAAGGCCCAAGGCGCGGAATAGGCGGCACCCTCCTTGATCCAGCGGGTCAGGAGATCAATCTCGGCCGGTTTCAGAGATTTGTGCGACTTCGGCGGCGGCATGATCTCATCCTCGTCGGAGGAGGTGATGCGGACGACCAGCGCGCTGGTCTCCGGCTGGCCGGGCACAATGGCGGCATGGCCGTCGAGAACGGCCATGGCCCCTGCGGCGGTATCCAGCCGCAAGTCGGCCTTTCGCTCGGCGGCGTCCGGGCCGTGGCAGAAGAAGCACTTGTCCGAGAGGATGGGCCGGATGTCGCGATTGAAATCGACTGGCCCGGGAGCCGCAGCCGCAGTGAGGGCGGCCAGGCAGGCGAAGAGGGCGAGGATGGCGGCTAGACGGTTCATGTGGCGGTACGGCGCGCTGAGGAGGGAACAGGTTCGTCGCTCTGGTCTGGATGGTCTAGGTCATTTGATTCTTCCGGGTTCCTGGTCCCCGGCGAGTTTCCTGAGCTGCAGGTCCTTGAATTCGACCTTCATTCCCTTGTCGTGAATTTGCAGCGCGATTCCGCCTGAATCAAGATGTCCGACCTCGGCGTGGTCGGTGAATTCCGAGGCTGGCTTCCCATAGATGAAGTATTGGAAGCTCCGTCCTTTTGCCACCACTCGGACCTCATTCCAGACAAGAAAGGACTGCCGGTTCTGACTGCCGGTGCCGGCGATAATCCCGTCGCGCACCACCCAGTCGTTGAGCGTGGTGGCGGGGAGCGCTTCCCAGCCTGCCAGCGTTTTTCCGTCAAACATTGGCTCGAAGGCCTGGTCCTCGGTCCCCCGCAGGCTGATCAGCCAGGCCAGCAGAGGCACCAGTTCC
Source organism: Verrucomicrobiales bacterium (assembly GCA_046155625.1). GTDB lineage: Bacteria > Verrucomicrobiota > Verrucomicrobiia > Verrucomicrobiales > V1-33 > CAJBME01. The sequence continues at coordinate 29,633 of JBJXFS010000259.1, forward strand.
GCCTCGGGAAGGTTCTGTGCGGTAGGCGGCATCAGGCTGTCAATGTCCTCCCGTTTGCGGATTTCGCCGGTCGGGATTTCCCTGGTCTGGCCGGTGGCGAAGTCGCGGAGCAGGAGTTTCTTTCGATCGCGGCTTTGCTGGGAATATCCCTGGAGCACACTGCCTTCGTTCAACGTCAGACGGCTGAGCGAGAATCCTTCCTTGACCTGTTGCCCCGGCCATAGGACCTCCATGACAATGCGTTCCGGGGCCACTCCGCTGCCGAGCGCCGAAAGATCGGGGCCGATGATCCCGCCGGTGTCGCCGACCTTGTGACAGGCGGCACAGCCGAAAGTGGCGGAGTGGAAGGTGGCCTTGCCCTTGACGGGATCGCCCGTCCGGGCCGCGGCGACCAGCTTGCTGACCGCTTCCAGCAGGTCGCACGCACCGCGGCGGGCAGTGCCTTGATGCCGCGGGTCGAAATCACCTGCTTGGCCTTGGTGCGCGGCCAGTGGTTCGGAGACTTCAGCGCTTCAAACAGCGCGGCATCTGCGAGCTTGGTGAGCGCGGGTGGCGCTCCCGCCGGCAGTCCTTTTTTCGCCACGCGCCAAATGCGGCCGCGGGTCTTGTCTCGCTGCGGATGGCGGTAAAAATCGTCCTGATGGCAGGTGATCGGGTTATACCAGTCCACCACATAGATCGCACCGTCGGGGCCGAGCTTCACGTCGATGGGGCGGAAATTGCGGTGCTTCGAGCGCAGCAGGGGAGCCACAAACTCCACCTTGAATCCCGCGCTCTCCTCGATCGTGCGAAAGCGGGTCACTTGGTTCTTCTTGAAGTCGCCAATTCCGAAGTTGCCGTCGCCCAGATCACCGACCCCACAGTATCCGCCGGGGTCTCCGATGCGCGGCAGAGGCAGGCGTCGCTTGGCGGGAATCGATCCCGGCGTGAGCCAGGAAATGCCGCCCGCCCCATCGACCACGAAGCTTTGTCCAAACTCATCGAAGACCACGCCCCACGGATTCCCGGGGCCCATGAAATCAACGAGCAGCGGGTCGAGGCGCCACGACTTCGGCCGCAACCGATAGACGCCGGCCTGGAAGAGCGAGGACACCCCGAACGGCGTCTCGACGCGGGATTCAACCCCGTCGCCCTGGCAGAGCAGCAAGTCGCCATCCTGACTCCACACGAAACTGTTGATCGTCTGGTGCGAGTCCCCATTGCCGAAGCCGCTCAGGAGGAGCCGCCGCTGGCCCTTCCAATCAAAATGCAGCAGCTCCGTGTTCTGGCCGACATAGACGCCGTCCGCCCCCACTTCCATGCCGGTCGGGATGTTCAGCCCGCGGGCGATAACAGAGGTTTTATCCGCCTTCCCGTCGCCGTCGCGATCCTCGAGGAGAATCACCTTGTCATCCGGCATCACCCCCGGCTCGATACCAGAGCCGGTGCTTCTCCCGCACCGCCGCCGTGAGATCCGCCGGCGCGGATTCCTCCAGTGCAGTCATCTCCGCGAGCGGCACAAGCAGCAGGGCCAGGAGGACACGGATCCTGTTCACACATCCATCCGACCGAAAACTCTCCCGTTGCCCCGCCGAGGTTGTTCGGCCCGGGGGGCGCCGGGGTCATCAGTCCCGACCCGTTGGACTCCGCCGGCAGTGGCGCGCTGGAACCAAGCAGGGGGCGAAGTGTCTGTTTTAGATCTCATGGTTCTAAGGCTGGCTCATGCGGGAAAAGGCATGCTGAACCAGCGCGGTAGGCACCCGCGTCACATTCGGCCTCACTGACGCTTCGGCAATCCGTGCCTATTGGTATCTTTTTGCGACCATTTGCCGCGTCCTGCCCGGCCGGCCTCCTCCGCGACCCTCATTCGCCATCATGACTCCAGCACTGCATCCAGTCACTCATACGTGAACCCACTCGTGGGGACGGTGAACGTTTACACATTGCCGGTGCCGAAGCTCCCGTCCGGGGTCCCGTTGCTCAGATAGCGCGCCACTGCCACATCCACATTGTTCACGCTCCTCGTCTGCCCGGCCACCACGATGCACCCGTCGCTCATGATGGCGAGGGCGTTGATCTGCTGGGGCGTTCCGACGTTGCCCGGAGTGAACACTTTCCCGCCCGTTCCGAATCCCGTATCCAGCGCGCCGTTCGGCAGATAGCGCACCATCGCAAAATCGTCCCGGTGATAGCCGCCCAGCACGATCGTATCGTCCGTGTGCCGCGCCATGGCATAAACCTGCTCATTGTAACTGCCGGAGATGTCCGTGGTCGTGACACCTTCGCTGCCGAAAGACGCATCCAGCGCTCCGTTTTCCAGACACCGCACCACCGCGAAGTCCCGGCTCAAGCCGCGCACCAGACCTGCGCCGCCGAGAACGATCCTCCCGGTGCGCCCGCAGTGCGCGGCGATGACGAGCGGTGGGCGCTCCAATTCAAAGTGCGTCTCCAGGTGCGGCAGGTTCAGGTCCGCTCCCGCGGCGATCAGGATGTGGGCCTCCTCAGGGTGATCGTTGATCAGCGCCGAGTTCAGGATCGAGGTGAGGAGGTAGGACGGCTCCATCTTGTAGCGCGCGATGGCCTCCTCCCCCGTTTCGACGAAGAAGATGAACTCGTTGCTCAGGTAACTGTGGGGATTCCGCACCTGCAGCAGGCGCATCCTTTTGGCGGGCAATTCCGCCAGGTGGATCTCCACGAGCTCCTTACCGGCCTCCTTGATTGTGCCCGATGCATTCCGACCATCGTGAGGGCGATCCCGCGTGGAACTGCCTCAAGTTTCAGCCGAGCGAGGGTCTCGCCTGTCTGGGCATCGAGGCTTACAAGGTGATCGGAACCGGCTCCGGTTATGAACAGGGTCCGGCCATCACCACCAGATTTGATTCTAAAGGGGGTCGCCACCGCATCCTTCCGGCTGGGTTGCTCCGGCGGGAGAGGGTTCAGGTGAAAGCATTCGGGCTGCCCCTCCGCGGGAACCTTCGTCACCCGGTTCAGATAGGGCCGGTTGTCGAGTTCCTTGAGGCTGTGTTTCTTCGTCCCGGCTCTGCCATTGACGTGGTTCCTGGCATCGGTGTTTGCGATGAACACGTTTCCCGAGCCATCGACCGTGAACCCCGCCGAGTCGAAGGCCGCTGCCAGCTTCTCCGCATCGAACGTGACGAGCTTCCCGTCGATATCTTCCTTCTTGCATCCGGAGAGCTGGGTGCGGTTGTTCGATTCGAAAGGAATCACATGGAGTTTGCCGTTCTGCACGGCGTGTGCCCTTGGTTTCTGAGCCGGGATCTGCAGGTGGTTGAGCCGATCACGTCGAGGGTGTCGGCAGGCGTATAGACCACGAAGACCGTTCGGTCGTGAACCGCGATCGGATCAGCATGCGGGCTCAGGAGAGTGGGATGGCCAACAGCCGGAGCTGAGCGATTCTCGTCCGCCGATTGGGCTGAGACTGGAGCGACCAGCACGGGCAGCACCGCGAGGCACCGGATGAGGGGACGTAGGCACTCTCTCACGTTCTATGGGCGGCGATTTGGGTTGGTCATCCGATCCCAGGCGGTCTGGGGCAGGCCGGTCGAGGCGAACCACTGTGTGGCCGCCTCGGGATCTCGTCGAGATAGGCCACCGCAACCTCCGGTTGTTCGACGAACGCGACCATAGGTCCCCGAGCATAAAAGCGCTGATCGTCACTGATGCCCATTCCCTGTCCCGATCCGGACGGGCACGGCGGATTTTTGCACGGTTGTAAGGTAGTGTTTCACTGGATAGGGGTAGGGACGCCACATTGGATTGCGGCGCCCCTCCCACCGAACCGGACGGGCGGATTTCCCGCATCCGGCTCTCCAGTCA
>JBJXFS010000271.1:0-14437 GCA_046155625.1 Verrucomicrobiales bacterium
GTCGAAGACCTTCTCGCGGTTCACGACTCGCGAAACACAGTGATAAATGGCGTAGCTGAACCCAGCGGGAGCGAGCAATCGGGGACGGCGCATATGGGATGGGGTGAAGTGTTCGCGTCATACGGGGAGGTCCGGCCGCGCCTTTCAAAGTGGCGCCACATTTACAGAGGGACGGGCAAATTAAGGATACCCCTACTCACTCCTCACCGCCCACCGAAGCCTCTCCACCGTAACCGCCTCTCGCCGCAACAAGGGCCGCCCGAAACGAAAATCAGTTTCAGTCCCGCCGATCTTGTGTGCTTAAACGAGCGCCATTGCCGTCAGACCCCCTACCACCCCGATCCCGATCCGCCCCGTGGGTCCTTCCGACCCGCCGGCCCCAAAAGCAAATTTCTAGAGAAACAGCAAACAATGGCTTGACCGATTCACTCCGTCCATTCCATCTTCGATTATGCGAGTCGCCTCATTTCCGCCACCGATGCCATTTCAGGCCCAAATGATGATGAGGAAACCGGATCGCGCGCCGCTGCTCGCGCTCATAATTACCGCGTTTGCTCTCTCCGCGGGGTCCGCGAGTGCGGCTGAGCTCCTGGGGTTCTACCAGTTCGAGGAAAACTACGAGGACAGTTCACCCAAGAATGCCGACGCGGTGCCGTCGCAGAACCCGGAGCAACTGAGTTTCTCGGCGGGCTTTCGCGGGCGGGGGCTGGACGTGAATGATCCGGACGGGGGCGCCAACACCGGTGGTTCGGTGGATCTGCCGATCGATGTCAATCCGGCGCAGTTGCCCGGTGTGACATTCGGCGGCTGGGTGAAAATCGATCCCACCACGGTAGGGGATTTCGATGGCTTTATGGCGATCGACAACGGCGGTTGGGACCGAGGTTTGACGGTCAACGCCCAGGCCAGCAATTCCTTCGGGATTGCCAGCGGGGAAGCGCCGACGAATCTCGGCGAGATCGTGGCCGCTACCTGGCAGTATGTGGTCGGCACCTTCGATATCGAAACGGGGGTCTCGAGCCTCTACGTCGGCAACGCCGATGCCGCGACACAGACCACCGCGACCCAGTCGGGCAATGATCTCACTCAGGTAGGCGAGCCGGTGATCGAAGTCGGGCGCTATGACAACCAGGATCTGGACGCTGTGGTCGATGACATCTTCGTCTTCCAAGGGGCCCTCACGCCGTTCCAGGTGAACGCCATCCGCAATCTGCGGCTCAGCAACGCCAACCTATCCCCGGCGGAAGTGAACGAGATCTTCATCCTCTTTGACGGCAACGCATCCGGCTTGGTGAAGGGCGCGAATTGGCAGCCGATCACCGGCCTGCCGACAGAGAACCCCGGCGCGTTGATCGATCGCGGCAACGCTGGCAAGGCCGTCGTGCTCGATGCCACCGGCAAGGGGATGCTTGGTGAGGCGAAGGCCTTTGATGTATCCGATTCGGACGGCGACGGCCTGAACGACGTCTGGGAAAACATTCACTTCGGCAATTTGGCCCAGACAGCGAGCGGTGATCCAGATGCGGACAACCTCACCAATGCCGAGGAGTTCACGGCGCTCACTCTGCCCACCGCCAGGGACACCGATGGCGATGGGTTGGACGACGGGGCCGAGGTGAAGACTCACCTGACCGACCCGACCAAAGCCGACGCCGATGGCGATGGCCTCAATGACGGCCGCGAGATCGCCGCGAGGACCGACCCGACCAAGGCAGACACCGACGGCGATGGGTTCAATGACCGCGTCGAATTGGAGGCGGAACGCAATCCACTCGATCCCAATGACAAGCCGATTCCAGCGCCCTTCGGTTTGATCGGCTATTACACGTTTGATGACACCTACCTGGACGCGTCCGAAAACGGCAACACCGCCGTGCCGACGCAGAACCCCAGCGAAGTCAGTTTCTCGGCCAGCGGCTTCCGCGGGAAAAGCCTGAACATCAACGATCCCGATGCTGGCCCAAACTCGGGCGGCTCGGTCAACCTGCCCATCAACGCCAATCCGGCGGAGTTGCCCGGCGTGACCTTCGGTGGCTGGGTCAATGTGGACTCCGCCACGCTGGGGGAATTCGATGGCTTCATGGCGATCGATAATGGCGGTTGGGACCGCGGGATCACGGTCAACGCCCAAAGCAGCAATTCCTTCGGGGTCGCCAGCGGGGAAGCGCCCACCAGTATCGGCCAGATCGTGGCCGATACCTGGCAGTATGTTGTCGGCACCTTCGATAGCGAAACGGGCGTCTCCAGCATCTATGTCGGAGACGCCGTGGCCGCCACCCAGGCCACCGAGACCCAGTCGGGCCAGGACTTAACCCAGGTAGGTGAGCCGATGATCGAAATCGGGCGCTATGACAACCAGGACCTCGACGCACTGGTCGACGATATCTTCGTTTTCAACACCTCCCTCAGCAACCACCACGTGAACGCCATCCGCAATCTGCGCCTGAGCACGCTGAACTATACGCCTCGTCAGGCCGCCGAGCTTTTCCAGCTTTTCGCCACCAACGCCTCCGGGAAAGTGGGCGGTACGGATTGGGCGCCGACCGTCGGCTTGGATGCCGCCTCGCCGGGGGCACTCACCAGAGTGGGCACCGTCTTTACGCTCGTCCTTGATAGCACGGGCAAAGGAATGACCACCTCCGGAGGCGCGACGGATACGGATGGCGATGGCTTGGACGATCTTTGGGAGACGAACTACTTCGGCAACCTGACCCAAACCGCCGCCGGCGACCCCGATGGCGATACGTTGAGCAACGCCGAGGAGTTCGTCGCGCTCACTAATCCTACGGTCAAGGACACTGACAGTGATGGACTCGATGACGCCGCGGAGGTGAAAACGCATGGCACTGACCCGCTGAAAGCCGACACCGACGGTGACCTCTATTCCGATCAAGCCGAGGTTGCGGCAGGCACTGATCCGAAAAACCCGTCAAGTTTGCCACGGGAGCCAGCGCCACCCTTGCTCGCCTATTACGCCTTTGAGGACTCCTATCTGGACGGCTCCGGCAACAATCTGACAGCGCGGCCTGAGCAGAATCCCGATCAGGTGCAATTCGCCGCGGGCCTGCGTGGCCGCGGGGCGGACATCAACGACCCCGATAGTGGCCCGAACTCGGGCGGGTCAATCAACATTCCGATCGATGCCAACCCGGACCTATTGCCCGATGTCTCGTTCGGCGGGTGGGTCAAGGTCGAGACCTTTGAGTTCGACGGCTTCATGGCCACCGACAACGGCGGCTGGGATCGCGGCCTCACGGTTAATGCGGAGAATACCAACGGCTTCGGCCTCGCCAGTGGCGGCGCGCCCCTGCAGGCCGGCCCCATCGCTCCAGGCGAGTGGCAGTATGTGGTTGGCACGTTCAGCAAGCCGCGGAACCGCACCGCCCTCTATGTGGGCGATGCGAGCGCGGCCACCATGACCAGCGTTACGGCCACGGGCAGGGACCTCGGCGTGGCACCTGGTGAAACCGAGATCGAGATCGGCCGATACGACAACCAGGATTTGGATGGCGTGGTTGATGACATTTTCGTCTTCGGCGGAGCACTCAGCGCACACCAGGTCAACGCCATCCGCAACCTGCGGTTGAGCACTCTCGACTATTCGCCCCGCGAGGCGGCCACACTCTTCGATCTCTTCTCGAGGAACGCCAGCGGTCCGGTTGGCGCGTTCACTTGGTCGCCCGCGTCGGGCTTGGCGGCCACCACTCCGGGTGCGGTCGTCGAGGCGGGAGGCACCTACACCCTCGTGCTTGATAACGGCGGGAACGGCATGAAGTCCGGACCCAGTGGCGACTTTAAGATCACGTCGGTCCTGGTGACCAACGTCGACGGCGCGCGTCGCGTGACCCTGCGCTGGACCTCGCAAACCGGGCGCACCTATGCGGTGGATGCGGCTCCGAATCTCAACGACTGGCTGGAAATCACCGACGGCATTCCATCCGGAGGCACTGAGACGAGCTTCACAGATATGTCGCCCGGCCTGGCCAGCCAAGCCATCCGCTATTACCGCGTGCGCCAGCGGTAGGAACAGCGTGCTCCGACTGACGCCGTTGGAGGAGTTTGGTCGCTTGATCCCAACCATGCCAAATCCGTCGAGCGGCCCACTCCTCCGACGCACCTTCATGTTCCTGGCGGCCCTGGCCTTGGCCGCGGCTTCCGCCTCGGGCCGCGACAGCGTGGTCGTCTTCAACGAGATCAACTACCATCCGGCGGGAAACAACCAGGCGCTGGAGTGGGTCGAGTTGCGCAACCAGCAGTCGGTCGATGTCGAATTGTCCGCCTGGCGCATGGATGGAGGCATCCAGTTTAACTTCCCGCTCGGTACGGTCATCCCTCGCGGCGGGTATTTGGTCATCGCGCGTGACCCTGTGGCGCTGCAGGCGGCCACGGGTTTTGCCGGTGCGCTGGGGCCCTTTTCCGGCGCGTTGAACAACGGTGGCGAGGAGATTGTGCTCTACAGCCACAACCGGCTCGCGGTCAACGCCGATCTCAGTGAGCGGCGCGTGATGGACCGCTTGGCCTTCGCGGACAACCAACCGTGGCCGGCCGCGCCGGATGGTTCCGGGGTAACCTTGGCCAAGCGTGACCCTGCCACAGGCACCCAACCGCCGGAAAACTGGTCATGGAGTGCGCGGGTCGGCGGCACGCCCGGCGCGCCGAATTTTCCTTCCTCGGACGGCTCCGCCTTGGCGGGAGTTCTTCTCAGCGAAATCGGACCGGCGACGGGGGAAGCCTTGCTGAAGGTCGAGCTGCGCAACACCGGCGCTTCCGCCGTCGTGCTTGATGACATGGTGCTTTCCGTTTCCGGCGATCCGCAGCGCGAGCATCTCCTTCCGTCCGGCACCACCCTGCCTCCGGGGGAATTCCTCGTCATCGATCAGCCGATTCCCTTTTCCGATCAGGACCGGCTTTTTCTGTTCAGCCCGGATCGCCAGCAGGTCATCGATGCGCGGCAAGCCTCCGCCACCTTACGCGGGTTGGTCACGGATGGTGAATTCGCCGGACGCTGGTTGGTTCCCGACAAGCCTACGTTCGGCGCGGCCAACAGCTTCGCGCTGACCGACGCCATCGCCATCAACGAGATCTTCTACCACGCCTATCCAAAGCGCGGCATTCCCGGCAGTCCGTCCAAGTTGGGCGATGTCGTTCTCGTGCCTTTGGGATCAACTTGGCGCTACTTTGAGAACGTCAGCGGCGAAGGCCTGCCTGCAGGTTGGGCCGCTGATCCGCATCCCGCCTGGCCGAGCGGCCTCGCGTTACTCGGGCGCGAGACGGTCGATCTCGCCGAACCCTTCCGCACCCCGCTCTCGTTCTCCCGCGAGCAGGTGACCTATTACTTCGAGGCAGAGTTCGACTTTGCCGGCGACGCCAACGCGGGTCTAACGCTTCGCCATTACGTGGATGACGGCGCGATCTTCAATCTCAACGGCTTCGAAATGGGCCGCTACAACATGGCGGACGCAGTGGTGCAGCCGGATACGTTGGCGTCGCCCAGCGTCGACAACGCGGGGCCCGTGACCGTGAAATTCCCCAACGCCCGGCCCGTGCCCGGCCTCAACCGCATCTCCGTCGAGGTGCACCAAGGCACGCTGGGTAGCAGCGACATCGTCTTTGGCGTGGAGGTCATCGGCCGAGGGGAGGTCGAGCCCGGCACACCTGGCCAGGCCTACGTGGAGCAGGAGGAGGAGTGGATTGAGCTGTTCAATCGCGGCCCCGGCGCCGTCGATCTCACCGGTTGGAAGTTCGCCGAGGGGATCGATTTTGAATTCCCCAACGCCACGACGCTCGATCCGGGCCGCTACCTTATCGTAGCCAAGCAACCCGACGCCCTGGTGGCGAAGCATCCCGGCATTCGCGCGTTTGGTCCCTTCGGTGGACGATTGTCCAATGAGGGCGAGCGCATCGTCCTCACGGGCGCACAAGGGAATCCGGCGGATGAAGTGAGTTATCACGATTCGGGGCGTTGGCCGAGCCACGCCGACGCGGGCGGCTCCAGCCTTGAGTTGCGCGATGCCAGGGCCCACAACCATCGGCCGGAAGCTTGGGCGGCCAGCGATGAGTCCCGCCGCTCATTCTGGCAAACCTATAGCTATCAGGGCGTGGCCGAAAACAACCGCATGGGCAACAACGTGTTTTATGAGTTCCTCCTGGGCATGCTCGATGCCGGCGAGTTCCTCCTGGATGATGTGAGCGTGGTGGAAAACCCAGGTGGCACGGCCGTCGAGTTTATTCAGAATGGGACCTTTCAAAACGACACTCCTGGCGCGCCGGCCGCGAAATGGCGCGCTGTCGGAACGCATGGCAGCCATGGGCGCACGGTGGTGGTGGTCGACCCTGATACTCCCACCAACAAGTGCCTGCGCGTCGTGGCCACCGGACCGACCGAGGACAAGCACAACAAGCTCGAGACGACCTTCTCCAACAACGAACGAGTGCAGGTGGGAACAGAGTATCGGATTTCCTTTCGTGCCAAGTGGCTGGCTGGCTCAAACCAGGTCAACACGCGGCTGTATTTCAATTACCTGCAGAAGACGAGCCTCCTGGCCGTTCCCGATCGTTGGGGCACGCCTGGAGCCGCCAACTCCATGGCGGTGGCAAACGGGGGGCCGAACTACCACCGCTTGCGCCACGAACCGGCCGTGCCTGCGGCGAATGAGCCCGTGACGGTGAGCCTCACGGCAGAGGACCCTGACGGCGTCGCGTCCATGACGTTGCATTACGGCCTGGAAGGGAAGAATTTCCAGCAGGTGCCGATGACAAGATCGGCCCACGGTGAGTTCGCCGCCGTGATTCCCGGGTACGCCGCGAAGAGTGTCGTGCAGTTCTACATCATGGGCGTTGATCTCGTGGGCGCGGAGTCGAGTTTTCCGGCCAAGGGTCCATCCTCGCGCGCGCTCTTTAAGGTGAACGACGGGCTCGCGCGCCTCGCCACCGTGCATAACCTGCGCGTGATCATGCTCGCGGAGGATCGCGCATTTTTGCTCCGCAACACCAACCGCATGAGCAACGACCGCCTCGGTGCCACCGTAATCTACGACGAGAAGACCGTCTTTCATGACGTCGGCATCCGGCTCAAAGGCAGCGCTTTTGGCCGTTACGATGCCGGTCACTATGGCTTCAACATCGCCTTCGATCCCGATCAGCGCTTCCGTGGCGTGCATGGCACGCTTTCCATCGAGCGCTCGCCGCCGCTGAAAGAGATTCTAGCCAAACACCTCCTCACCCAGGCGGGCGGCCCCGCCTTCAGCGCCTACGACGACGTCGGCCGGATCATCAACCCCACCGAGAGCCAGTCGGGGCCCTGTCTCTTCGCCATGGGCCGGCACACCGCTGAGTTTTGGGAAGGCCAATTCGGGCCCGATTCAGACGCTGGCACGCTCTTCAACCATGAGCTGCTCTACAACCCCAACGCCACTTCCGGTGGTGTCGAGGGCCTCAAAGTGAACAATCCTTACAATCACACCAACGGCCGCTACGATTTCATCGACCGCGGAGACGACAAGGAGCCATATCGCTGGGGATTTCAGATTCGCAGCCAACTCGGGCGCGATGATTTCTCCGCCATCATCGGCGCGAGCAAAGCCATGGCTCTGACTGGCGAGGGCGTGGAAGCGGCCGCGGCGGAATTCATCGACATCGACCAGTGGGCGCGCGCCTTCGCCGCCCTCTCTCTGGTCGGCAACGACGACACCTACACCCGGCAATGGGAGCACAACCTCCGCTACTATCAGCGGCCGACCGATGGCAAGCTGATCGTCCTTCCCTGGGATCTTGACCGGGCCTTTCAGTTAACCGCGACCGATGCGCCTATCGGCGGCAACAATGTGGGACGCTTCCTCAAGCGCCCCATGCCCACGCGCCTCTTCTTCAGCCACGCACGGGACATGATTGAAACGACATTCAACACTTCCTACGCCAGCCGCTGGTCCGATCACTTTGGCGCACTCACCGGGTCCTCGTATCGCACCGAAGCGACCCTGGTTGGCAATCGGGCGAATTTCTTCGCCACGCGGTATCCGGCCAAGCTTCCTTTCGAAATCACGACCAACGGGGGCCTCGATTTTTCTGTGGCCACGCCCTCCGTGGCCCTGCGCGGGAGCGGGTGGATCGATGTCCGATCGATCCGCCGATCCGACGGCGCCCCGCTTGCCGTGCGCTGGATAAACAGCAACACCTGGGAAATCACGGCGGCCCTTCAACAGGGAGAGAATGTTTTCGCCTTGGAGGCCTTCGATCATCGCGACAAGCTCGTCGGCACCGATTCCATCCGCGTCACCGGCACCGCCGGAACCTCCGCGCCTAGTGCAGAGAACCTCGCCATCTCAGAGATCCACTACCGGCCCGCCAATCCGACACCCGCTGAACTGGCAGCGGGTTATGCGGACGCCAGCGCTTTCGAATTCTTGGAACTGCTCAACATCGGCAGCGTTCCTGTCGACCTCTCGGGCTCTCGTTTCGCTGCCGGGATCGAGTTCGCTTTTCCCTCCAATTCACCAGCCCTCGCGCCCGGCGGACGGGTCGTGCTCGTCGCCAACCAGGCTGCTTTCCTCGAGCGCTACGGCGATGCGGCAGCGCTCAACATCGCTCAATTCAGCGGCAGTTTGAGTAACGGCGGCGAAACACTTCGCCTCGAGGATTCCACCGGTGGCCTCGTCCTGGAGGTGGCCTATGGCGATGGATTCCCTTGGCCCAAAAGCCCCGACGGCTCTGGGCCCAGCCTCGTGCTCGTCGCACCCGAAACTGCGCCCGATCCCAATAACCCGCTACGCTGGCGCCCCAGCACCGCTCCCGGCGGCAACCCCGGCACGAGCGATCGCATCCCATTTACGGGCGATTCAGCCTCACTGCTCGACTACGCACTGTTTAACCCGGCAGTAACTCTGGAATGCAAAGAAGGGCTCCTCACCATCGCCTATGCCCCACGCCCCGGCGCCGATTCCGCCGCGATCACCATCGAGTCTTCCACCGACCTCACGTCCTGGGTCGCCGTCTCACCCGATGTTCTGGTCGGTAGGACCGAGCTTCCCAATGGGGCCAGTCAATGGCTCTTCCTCCTCTCGAATTCGACCGAAAAAGGCACGGCCCGATTTGCGCGACTACGGGTCACCCTCCGATGACGTCGAAGCAAATCATGCGGCTGCAAGTTCGCCGCGATCGCCTGCGGAATAGATCTGAGTTGGCCGTGTTCGGCACGCATGGAAGGTCCCGCGGCACAGCCAGCCTATCGGCATGGCCGCCCTTCCAGAGCCAAGCTTTCGAGAACGGCCCGATCCGGCACTGATACGGTGACCGTCATAGAAATACCATAGAGACAAGGACCGGGTGCAAGCGGCTTGGAACGTGTTAACCTTCCGGTTATGGGTATGTGCAAAAAGTCTGTCGCTGCACGCGCCGCCGCGCTGGGGCTGGTAGTGAGTGGCTTGATCGGCTGCGGGAAACAGGACGATGTCTCCACGTCGCAGGGCGACGCCACTCTCTCGGCAGGCCAGGAGCTGACGACCGGATCGAAGGAGTCGCTGACCGACTCTTCCGCGGCCAACTTGGGGACCTTGCCCACGAAGACAGACCCGCTTCAATACCATCAGCGCTTGGCGGATGAGCTATCCAAGGTCAATCCAGATGAGGGGTGGGAAAGCGAGGCCTTCACCGAGTCGGCGAGCGACCGGATGAAGACGTTGGGCAAATGGCTGACGCATCCCGAGGAACTGGACACCGCAGGGATTCGGGCCCTCATCGCAGAGGACTTCACCAGTTCCCCTTTGCTAACGAACGTCCTGACCACGGCGGCGCAAAGCCCCGCGATGAGCGTGCGGCGGGCCGCATCGGTGGAGGGTCCAGCGCAGCAGGGTGTGGACTCATTCACCGCGCAGTTGCGTTCGTTGGCCCAAATCCTCGACGGCGCCGAACAACGACGGGTTAAGTTCAAAATCATGCATGTCGAGCTGCAAGCCGAGCGGGTTGTCACCAGGATGCTTTTCGAGATGCGCGGTCGGAAGCCAGACGGCTGGATGCAGGTCAGTTCGACGTGGCACTGCGATTGGCGGCGAGAGGGCCCAATCTTGCAGTCGGTCAGGGTCAGCGATTACCAGGAGGTCCGCCCTGGAGACGCCGGCCGGATTGAGTTCGTCGATGCCGCGCCGATAGTGCTGAAGTCGGTGGAAGCGTATGAAAAGCAGCTCGCGCCTGGCTTCGACTATTGGCGGGCACGTTCGGATCGCTCACTCGTGGCGGACTTGCTTGGGGCTCAGGGGGTCGCGGTGGGGGATGTGAATGGTGACCTGCTGGATGACATTTACGTGTTGCAGCAGGGAGGGTTGCCCAATCGCCTCTTCTTACACCAGCCAGACGGCACGGCAGTCGATATTTCCCGGGACGCCGGGGTCGATATTCTCGATTTCTGCCGCAGCGCCGTGTTCGCCGATCTCGACAACGACGGCGACCAAGACCTGGCCGTTGGCATGGCCTGGAAAGTGGTCTTCTTGCAGAACGACGGCAATGCGCGCTACACGCGGCGCGGCGAGTTTCCCAGCGAGGGGCAGATCAACTCGATGGCTGCCGCCGATTACGACAACGATGGCGACCTCGACCTCTACCTCTGCGGCCGCGACGCCAGCGGCGAAATCAAGGCCGAGCAAGGGGCCCTGGGCATCCCCATGCCGTACTACGACGCGAATAATGGAGGTCCTAACACATTGCTGGAAAATAGCGGCGGCTTTGCTTTCGCCAACGTGACCAAGGCTGTGGGCATGGATGTGAACAACCGCCGATTCAGCCTGGCTTGCTCCTGGGAGGACTACGACAACGATGGCGACCAAGACCTCTACGTGGCCAATGATTTTGGCCGAAACAATCTGTGGCGGAATAGCGGCAAGGGAGCGGATGGCAAGGTGACATTTCACGACGTGGCCGAGCGGGCTGGCGTGGTGGATATCGGTCCGGGCATGTCCGCGGCCTGGGGCGATCACAACAATGATGGACTCATGGATCTTTACGTCGGGAACATGTGGTCCAACGCCGGCAACCGCATCACCCTCCAAGCAAAGTTCCTTCCGGGCGCGGACGAAGGCACGAAGCAGCAGGCCAGGCGACACGCGCGGGGGAATTCCCTCTACGTGAACAATGGCGACGGAACCTTCCGCGACGCCACGGTCGAGTCCGGTGCGAACATGGCCCGTTGGGCCTGGAGTTCGAACTTCATTGATCTCAACAACGACGGCTGGCAGGACCTGGTGGTGGGCAACGGCATGATTACGGCCAACGATACCGGCGATTTGTGAAGTTTTGCCTGGCGGCGAGTTTCGTCGCAATCGCCGGACACCAACATGAGCAACAACGCCGTGTTGGCCTATCGCAAAGCCTGGAAGGCGCTCAACACCATGCTCGAGGAGGGCAAGTCCTACAGCGGTTTCGAAGCCAACAGCGCTTTCCTTAATTTGGGAATCGCGGCAGACGGCACGCCGCGATTCGCGGATGTGTCGGGGGCGTGTGGGCTCGATCACCTGGACGACGGACGGGCCATTGGCGTGGTCGACTGGGATTTCGACGGCAAGCAGGATTTCTGGATCACCAACCGCACAGCGCCGCGCTTGCGTTTCCAACAAAATCGTTCCACCACAGGCAATCAATTTGTTGCCCTGAAGCTGCGCGGCGAGACAAACCGCCTGGCCATTGGGGCTCGCGTCACGCTGACGCTACAAGGTTCCGGTGCCCGTCGAATCCGGACGGTCCGTGCAGGCGAGGGATTTCTAGCCCAGTCCTCGACTTGGGTGCATTTTGGTCTCGCGGCGGGCGAAGCCGTCGGAAAGGTCGAAGTGCGTTGGCCCGGCGGAGCCACGGAAACCATCGGCGGCATTCAGTCCGGTCGTTTTCACACCGTTGATCAGGGATCAGGCCGTGCAAATCCGTGGCAGCCGCCATCAGACCATGCCCTGACTGAGGTCGCGACACCGGTGAACGCTACCACGTCCCAGCAGGCGCGCATCGTCATGGCCTCCCGGTTGCCTTTCCCTAACAGCCGCTTCACCGCGCTGGATGGCTCGGCCCAACCGATCGCCTCGGATGGGAAACCGCTCCTCATCAACCTCTGGGCTACCTGGTGCGCGCCGTGCCTGGTAGAAATGAAGGATTGGGCGGCGGAAGCAAAGGCGCTGCAGTCGGCGGGCTTGGGCGTATTGGCCCTCAGTGTCGACGAAGTGGGCGCCGAAGCAGAGGCACGCTTGAAGACCGTGAGCCCCTTCCTGGCCAGGCTTTCCTTCCCCTTCACCGCCGGCTTGGCGACCACGGACTTCCTCGAAACACTCGAGGTCGCAGGACGCGCCCAAATCGACAAGTTCGAGTCCTTTCCCGTGCCCAGCAGCATCCTGCTTGATCCGCAACGCCGGATGGCGGTCATCTACAAAGGGCCGGTGACGGTCGAGCAACTGAAGCGTGATGTGGCTTTGCTGGGCGCGACCGCAGCGACCTTGCACGCCGAGGCCGCGCATTTCCCTGGCTACTGGATCGAGGGTCCCTGGCCGGCCACGCCAACCGTTATGATAGACAAGTTCATGAGCTTTGGAAAACCCGCCGCCGCCAAGGCCTACCTGGACGCCTTCACGGTGTCCGCTGACGAACGGGCGAACCACGGACTCGCAGAATCCTATTTCTTGGTCGCGAGCGAGCTGCGCAACCAAGGCAACGACCGCGAAGCCCTGGCAGCCTATGCTCGCACGCTTCAACTGAATCCACGGAAGACGCGCGCCCGGTTGGAAGCGGGGACTTTGCTCTTCAAGATCCAGCGTTTCGCTGAGGCTCTGCCGCATCTCGCTGCCGTCGTCGAGGCCCAGCCCGATGTCGACAACACGCGAAAAATGCTTGCCATGGCGTTGCTCCAGACCAGGCAGTATCCCGACGCTGTCGAGCAGTTGAGTCATTTGGCTCGGAAGAACCCCACCGATGCCCTTGGCCGGATGTGGTTCGGCCACGCGCTCGTCCGCGCGGGCCGCGCTGCCGAAGCTGAGGCTCATTTGCGCGAATCGCTTCGCCTGCAACCGAATTCCTACCTGGCCGCCAACGAACTCGCCTGGCTTCTGGCCACTCATCCAAGCGACCACATCCGCAAGCCAGATGAGGCGCTGCGCCTCGCTCAAAGCGCCGCCACCGCCACCAGCCACAAGCAACCGCGCATCCTCGACACCCTCGCAGCGGCTCAAGCAGCCAAGGGAGACTTCGCCGCGGCGCTGACCACCATCGACGGCGCATTGAAGCTCGCGGAGCATGCCAGGGATCAGGGAACCCTCGCAGACCTGCAAAGTCGCCGGACCTCTTATCAAAGGAGGATCCCTTGGCGAGAGACTAATTCTGGAATCTCTAAACCATGATGAAGCCAGACCCCTTCATTCCCGATCCCCGATTGGCGACCTTGCCTTCTCAACGCCGCCGCCCGGAAAAGCGATTTCCTTGCAGTCATGGAAGACGACCCGTCCAGGCACCAGGGTGGCGCCCTCCCCGTTGAAACCGTTTCCTATCAGCCCGTTGAAAAAGTCAGATTGGGCTGAAACCGGTTCTTTGCGCCAGTCTCTTCGTCGTGCTCCCTACGACGATCTCTCCAGGATCGCCTCCGGTCGCCCTCCTCAATCCGGGCGAAAACCCCTCGGTTCCAGCTCCAAAGCACGTTTTTCAACGGGCTGCTACCCCTTCGGCGAGCGGCTGGCGCCGGAGCAGGCTCGCTTCGGCGCCGATCCCGGCGATGCAGAAGGCACTGTGCCGGTCGACTCCGGTGCTGCCAATGATTTTGGCCTTCACCAGATGCACGGTAACGTCTCCGAATGGTGCGAGGACATCTGCGGCCGACGCATTATCCGCTGCCTTGATGCGCTGCCAGCGGCGGCTGCGATCAATCTGCTGCTAGGCGCATCTCGGCGTCGCCGAAGCGATCAAGCTCAACGCCCATGCGGTCCATGATGGAAAGGTACAGGTTGCAGAGCTTGCAGTCCTCGTCGCCCTGATCGGACTCACTAATTTGCCTGTCCCATTATCGCGTGCGCTTATTTGCCCGTCCCATTATCGTCTGGCCTGCTCGCCAACGAGCTGCACCGTGCCGGTGATCAGTGGCCGCAGGGCTTCCTGCTGGCAAACGAAGGCCGGAATTTGTCCGCGGTTTTTCCCGGGGCGATGGAGTTCCAGGGCGGCGGCCGTAGCCTCCGGACATGCGGGTCGGGGCCAACATCTGGAGATGCGGCCCTCAGCGTATGGCGATGATGTGGCCTGGTCTCTTATTCGACTGCGCGCACTCTCAGTGCACGGGCGACGCGCAACGGACTCTCCAAATCCAGTCGGCTGAGACGTCGCGAGCCGGTCTGTCGTTTTTCAGAAAACCTCTTCCGGTGGGCTTGGAAGACCGACTCGACAAAGGCTTGGCTCCCCAGGACGGCACCATCGGTGAAATACCGCACCCGCA
>JBJXFS010000278.1:0-2897 GCA_046155625.1 Verrucomicrobiales bacterium
CCATGGCCCAGGCGCCGGCCATGTCGTCGCGGGCGAGGGCTTCAAGTGCCATGTGGGCGTGATTGATGCCGAGCGGCAGCCGGTCGGCCTGCGTCTTGCCCCAGCGGACCGCACTCGCCGGATCGTCTTTGGCCCAGCGCTGCAGGCTGGAGGTGATGAGGTTGATCAGTTCGCCGGACGTCTCGTTGATGTGGGCACGTTCGGTCAGGCGGAGGGCGGCAGCCGGGTCCACGGTGGCCAGTTTGTTGAACGCGCGCCAGCGCAGGATCGCGCCGATCCGCTGATCCTCAGGGACGTCGCGTAGATTGTACTGGGTGGCGAAAGTGAACGACGGATCGCTGGCGGCGAGTGCAGCCCACTCGGCCGGGCCGAGGGGAGCGAGGGTCTCTTCAAAGATTGATGAAACGTCAGGGTGATCAAAACCGATGCCCTGTGCGACGAGCGCACGAATCCGAGATTGGCATTGGTTCAGCAGGTCCTCCGGCACGACGGAAGGCCCACTGCCCGTGAGTTTCGTGGATGACGTCGCCGCCTTCGGGCTCGGGGCATCCACGGTTGCGTGCAGGATGGTTGGGGAGGCCGCGTGCGCCGCGTGCGCGGTTTGGAGCGCGCGTTGCAGCGAGCGAGAATCCGAATGCTGTCGGGCGAACCAGCATCCGACGGCGACCAGGCCGATCCAGGGGATGGCGCGAGACCAGGGGGGCAGGGTCATGGGTTGGCTCGGTTGAAAGATGCGGGACGGCGGGCCGGATCGCGCACTTTTTGGGCAAACTCGCGGGCCAGGCGTTCGTGGCCGCGGGCGGCCAGGGCCTCCGCGGTGGCCGCCAGAGCGGTGTCGAGCGCCTGTTGTTGGTGTGGGTCTCCGAGCGTGAGGGTTCCGGAGAGCTGAGCCGGCCGTTCGCGTTGAAACCGCTCGGCGAGCCAGACCAGGTTTTCGCCGCGTTGCTCGGGTGGCGAAGCCTGGTGCATGAGGACCAGCGACGGCCAGACCGAATCGCCGTGCGAGGTGGCGGCCACTTCGCGGAGGACCGAGTGGCGGAGGTGGGCTGGAAAATCCGAGCGGTCGAGGAGGGGCGACACCGCGGCGGCAGCCCAGGTCACGTCTGTGGGGTCATAGGGCGCGCGTGCGGCATCAACCAAGGCCCGGACCCGCGCTTCATCCGAGGGCAACCCAGCCGCCAGAGCGAGCAGCGTGGCGTGGTCGGCGCGTTTCATCAACTGAGCCCCGGTCCCGGCGACCAGCCATTCCGCTCCCTCCTCGCCGAGGCGGCTGCGCGTAAACTCAACCGCATCCTTGAGCTCGCGCCCAGCCAGGCCTTCGGCAAAGCCGCGCCGGAGCACATCGTCCGGGGCCTCACCCTCGGCGCGTGTGCGCAGGAGGCGACCTTCCGCGCTAGATTGGCTGAGCCAGGTCCACGCCGCCTGAGGGTCCTGGGCGGCCCACGATTTCATCGAGGCTTGAAGGTGGCCGGAAAACCGGCCGGCCACTGCGAGGTCCATGACTTTCATTGGCTCGTGCTCGACGAGGTGCAGCAAGACCCATTCGCGCGCGAGCCGGAGCAGGGCGGGGGATCCGTCGGCGGCGTTCAATTCCTCCCACAGCGCCCACTTTTCCTCCGAGGTCATGGCCTCGATCACGCGTTGGGCCTCTCCCATGTCGGGTCCGGGATCGTAGAGGCCCGACACATTTTGACTCGACCGGGCCATCGAGCGCAGAAGCGATGTCGCATCGAGCGGATGGGGAAGGCTGGCGCTGATGGGGAGTGGCGCGCCGCGGGTGGCCACTCGGGCGGAAGCCCCGGGGGCGGGAGGTTTCGGCAGACCGACCGGACCGGGTGCGGATTGGAGGTGCGACAGAGTGCGGCGTGCTGCGGCATTGGCGACGCCCTGGTTGATGGACGCGGCCAGCAGGAGGATCAGCAGGCCCGCGGCAGCGGCGGTCATTTTTAAGGTGCTCATGGTGGCAAGCAGGTGGGTGAGAACGGAAGGTGTGGCGGCGGCTGTCCCGAGCACGGTGGATGTCGTTTTGAGCAACGAGGCCGTGACCTGGGCCGGCACTGTCGCCCGCGATAATTCGGCAGTCAGCAGAGCGGCGAGCGAGGCCCCTGCGGTGGCGATCCCGCGGCCGCGCAGGAATGTCTCCATTTTGGCCAAGGCGCGTTGGCTCTGCTTTTTTGTGGCTTCTTCGGACTTTCCGAGCTCGGCGGCGAGTTCGCGGAGCGGACGTTCTTCGTAGAACCGTCCGATGAGGAGGGTGCGCTCGTCGGTCGAGAGGCGGTCCAGCGCTTCGTCGAGACTGGGGCCGATGGCAGAATCGGCAGGAGGATCGGAAACCGGTGGGGTGAGGTCGCGGGCCATGGCGGTGTGGCGGTGGATGCGTCGGCGGCGGGCTCGGGCGATGGAGGCGGCTTCGAGCGTGGCGGCCCGGTGGAGCCAGGCCAGCAATCCCGGGCGCCGGACCAGCAGCGGGGCTTTGCGGGCCAGGATCACAAAGACATTTTGCGCCGCTTCTTCGGCGAGTTGGGGGTCCTGGAGCCGCCGCATCGCCACCCGCCAGACGAGTGGACCGGCGGCGCGAACCACTTCAGCAAACGCCTCCTGATCCCCACTCTCATGGTAGCGGGACAGCAATGACTGAAGGGTGACGGACGACATGGCGATGCGAGAACACCCGTATTATCGTCCGCCGGTCGGGCACAGGGGACAAGAAAATGGAGGCACTCCGGCGTGGCGGGCACGGCGGATTTTTGCACGGACGAAAAAAGCATGAAAAAAATCGGGGGACGACTGGGAGTGGCGGGCTAAGACCGCCATACTGACTCGAGCATTCGACTCAGACCGGTCGCTCGCCATGTCAAGACGTGTTCGTTTCCATGGCGACCCCAGCCCGCCACTCC
>JBJXFS010000284.1:0-3704 GCA_046155625.1 Verrucomicrobiales bacterium
TTGTGCTCCTGATATGTCGTCTCGGAGGTCTTTCGCGTCCTCAGGCAGGCTTTCTTGCCGGGTGTGAAATTGTCGCAGAAATCCACGTCGGCGGCATCAGCGGCGTATCCCTCAAGTCTTGACCGCATCTCCTCGGTTAAGGCCTCCAATGATCCATGTGATTTGAGGAAGTCCGCCCTCATCTTCGCTCTTTCTTCGGCATTCGCACGCTGGTCATACAAGTCGTGGTTCGTCCTGCATCCACAAAGCGTCAAGAAATCCAAGAACGCCGCTTCGACCGCTGGCCAGTGTTTTGGGAGTGCATTGGCAACCCACAGCAGAACTTCCTTTGCTGTCGCCGGCAGCGATGGGGCGGGGCGACCGGCCCGAGTTTTGCATTTTTCCATCGGCAGGCCAATTCTCTCTCTTAGCTCGGCGGCTCTTCGTGCATCGCCCTCGCCGTAAATCTCGAGGAGCTTCTGTTTGATCACATCGCCAAGTTGGTGGAAAATCGGATCGTTTATGAATTCTGGTGCTTCTTCAATCCGCCAGGAGCGGGCGTGGTTCAGCGCCTCCCACGGCGCGGCCTTGATCAGAGCCTCCCGCCGGCGCGTGCGGGCTGCAATGGATTCTTCCCTGATGAGGATGGCCTGATCGAGTACCTGGGGGATTGATTGCCCCTTGGTCGGCGTGGTGAGAGTGGCGGCCAGCATGGCCAGTTCGTGATCTTTCGAAGCGTCCAACGTGAGGACGAATTTCCGATAAAAATCAGGTTCTTGAGGGCAAGATGGAACAGAGGGCATCGGGTCTTTCAGGTGAGGGATGGGAAAGCACTGGCTGCTTTACGGAGGGCATCGCGTCCAATGTGAGTGTAGTGGTCACTCATGGAACGGTCATCGTGGCCTATGAGGGCTTGAACTACCGCGTCGGGGATGCCGGCTTCTTTGAGCAGGGTGTTCGCAGTGTGGCGGAGCGAGTGAAAGGACAAGCCTTTGGCGGAGCGTGTTTGGGCCCGGCCTTTGCCGTGCGTCTTGCGGTGCGGCTGCCTCTCTCGCAGCCCGGCGGCCGCGAGGATGTTGGCAAACTGATTGGAGATGCCACCAGTTCTGCCGGTGCGTAAGATCGTCGCGGCGGCTTGTGGGTGCACGTAGGCATCAGGATCATCAACAGATGGCAAAGCCATCAATCTTTCCCTCAGGGGCAGCGCCAGGGGGATCACCAGCGGCTTGTTCGTTTTGGCCGTCACGAGGCGGATTTCTTCTTTGATCAGATCGACTTGACCCCAGCGCAAGCGGGCCACGTCCCCGAGCCGCTGTCCTGTGTAAAGCCCGACCGTGATCATGCACTTCCATTCCGGACTGGCGACCTCGATCAATTGCCGGATTTCCTTTAAGGTGAAAGTCGAGCGGATCTTGCCTTGGGTCTCCCTTACAGTTTCGACAAACTCGCTCACGTCCTCCGAGACGTAGCCGTCCCACTTGGCGGCTTTGAAGAGCATCTTCAGGCACTTGAGGTCGTGATTGACGGTCTTTGGGGCAAGTTTCAGCTCGCCGGCCTCATGCGAGCGGAACCGGTCGAGGTGCTGCTTGGTCACGCCGACGATGTTCGCCTCCGCGGCTTCCTTCATATACGCCAGGAACTTGCCGGTGGCAGTCTTATAGAAGGCCACAGTGCTTGGTTTGGTGCAGTGCTTTTTCCCGGTGAGCCAGAGTTCCACGAATCCCCGGAGACTGATCGTAGGCAGTTCCTCGCCAGTGATCCGCTTGTGCATGTCTTCCACAACTTTCCTCACCTGGGCCGATGTTCGTGCCTTCGCAGACACCTCTTCAAATTCTTGGGCAATGCGCAACGCCAGACGCTTTTCCGTAGTCTTGGTTGTTCGCTTGAAGCGCCTGCCGGATTGATCATTCCAGCACGCCGTCCAGAACTTCGATTTCGGGTGCTTCCATAAGCTGGCCATGGTAAGAACATAGGTAAGAACATCCGCCCTTGTCCAGCGAAGTTTGGCTCTGTTCAGCGAAGGTCCATAAGGCCTTTGGGAATAAATGTTTTAGAATGCAATTGAACAATTCTGAAAAACCACGAAAAAGGGGGCTGGCGAAACAGGGGTTCAACTCCCCTCGCCTCCACCAACACCCTTCCCCTGGCTTCTAGAGGCGCTTGGGCGAGTGCACGCCTCCATGGGCTCCTCCCCTTGGATCCTCGGGTGATGGTTACCATCAAAACACCCAGTCCAGTCCCAGGATCGCATTGACACCGGGTTCGTTCTGACCGGACCCATGATGGCGATAGTCTTCATCGAACACATTCTCCACCGCGGCGGTGAGTCGAACGTTTTCCCGCGCCTGCCAGCCGGCGCGGATGGCGGCCACGGTATACCCGGGAGTGCCTCCGGGGGGAATGCGCTGGGTGTCGGCGCGGTCGCTGGCATTGAGCCGGTCGGCCCGGTCCACCAGTTGCACGCTGCCCTCGACCCAGAACCGATCGTCGGCACTGGTCCAGCGCACCCCGGCCAACCCCGTGGCCGGGAGCAGACGACTCACCGGCTCCTCGACCCGCTCGGGCTGGCTGGTGGGATAGCCGTCGACGCGGCCGTCCTGCCAGGCAAAATTTCCGAACAGCGTCCACTGGGGAATAAATTCCCAGGCCACGCCGGCTTCGATTCCGTAGATGTATCCGTCCCCGGCATTGCGCTTGCGCACCTCGTTGGCGCCGTCGATCACGGCACCGGTTGGCTGCCGAACCACCATGTCCGAGATGTCGGTATAGAAGAAGGCAACTTCGCCGGAAAATCGTTCCCGGGCGGTCTTCAGGCCCACTTCGTAGGTCAAGTACTCCTCGGGATCGAGACCGGGCGATGGGGTTTCGATTTCGTTGGAGCGTGCGATGTCGAAACGGGTGAGATCCGAGAGATTGGGCGCACGAAACCCCTGGGCGATGCCAGTGTAGGCGATGGTTGTGCGCTCGGAGTCCAGGACGTGTGACAGCCGCACGCTGCCCACCATGTTGGTCCAATCATCGCTCAGGCTGTCGACCGCCTCGCTGTCGAATGGATCGGCCACCCGATCGGCATCGGCCCGGGCATAGGTGAATCGCCCACCCAAGGTCAGCTCCGTGCGTTCTCCCAAAGCGATCACATCCTGCAGGAACACTCCGGCGAGGTGATAGGCGGAGTCGTCCGCCACCGGCCCCTGCACGCCCGCTCCGGCAAAACTCCCATCCGCGTTGTAACGCCGCTGAAAAGAGTCCACGCGGTCGTAATAATAATCCGCCCCGTACGTTAACCGGCCGATGGGGGAGTCGCTCTCGAACTGGAGGGTCACGCCGTACGTGTCGACGTCAAAGCCCTCGACATCGCTTCGGTCATCCCCAGGTGCGCGAGTACGATAGCGGTCTTCACTTTGGCGTTGGTGGAACAGGGTGAATTGAAAGCGATCGACCCAACCACCCGGCTCCCCTTCAAGCCTGGCGTAGGACAAATATCGGTCCTGATCGAAGAGATGCTCCTGTTCGCTGCCAACGCTGGTGCCGGACCATGACTTCGAATTCAGCGTTCGATGGGTGCGCCAGATGTCGTCCTGGTGAACTTGCTGGTGAGCGAGGGTCAGCTTTATCGTCTCATCGAGCCACCATTCGAATTTGCCGTCGAAGTCGTACTCCTGGTATCCCGTGCGCGGCAACCGTCCGAGTTCCGCCGCCTGCACGTCGCCAAAGTCCTTTACCGT
>JBJXFS010000038.1:0-15295 GCA_046155625.1 Verrucomicrobiales bacterium
CATCGCAAGATGTTCTCGGAGAAACGGCAATCCGGCTCCCGACGGCTCCGCCGGCTGGACTTAAACTGTCCGCTGCGCGTCGCTCGAGCCCTGGCGGTACGAGCCGTGGAATAATCGCCCGATCCGGCGCCATGGATGCGGCGCCCCGGTTGCTCCCCCCACGCAGACCACTTGTAGCGGGACCTCGGTCCATGCCCGAATGTCGCGTTCGATGTCCGTGACGCCGTCCCCACTCGAAGCTGAACCCAATCAGATTCAGATTTGGATCACTGCCGTGGTGGTTCATGCCGCCTGATCGGAAGTACGCGGCATAACAAACAGGCCGGAAGGGGGAAGCGAAGAGCGACAATGGGACGGGTAATTAGAACGCCGGAAGGGGAAGAGCGACAATGGGACGGGTAATTAGAACGCTCCCGACGGCCTCATACGAACCCTTGAATCCATGTCCCTCCCTGAAATCCTGCCAGACCCGCTGAAGTGTCAGTCCCTGCTACACCAGCACTTAGCGACTGCTGACACAGTTCATTGGTTTGATTGGCGGTGCTGGCGTACGTAATTTCACCAATGGCCAAGAATGATCACGAAGATCCTTGGTTCACGGATGCTTGGGAAGGGCGGATTCCCGCCGATCATACAGGCACAGCCAACCCTTCTCCTTCAGCGAGTTGCTGTTGGTTTTCATCGTAGCACACTAATGGAGCCGATTTGGAGCCTCATCAATCGAAACCCTCGTGGGAGCCCCCGCGTTTCATTGGCGAAATTGTTCCGCTCAGGATGCCCCTCATCTGCCCAATTGCCACGAACGTCCCATCGCGCTTTGTCCCACGCTTCGACATGCGGTGGGTCGACCATCCAGCCTTCGCTGCAAGTTATGCCGGTCGGACCGGACATGCGAGCGTCACGAGGACATGGCGGACGATTTCTGGAACGGGCGGCGCGATGCTGACGGCGAGGACGTCAGGTTCGCCGGTGAGGGCGGGATCTTCGAGGGTGGCGAACTGGCTTCGGAGCATTTCGGCGCGCATGAAGTGGCCCTGCCGGGCGGTCATGCGGTCGTGGATGGTGTCGAAGTCGCCGACGAGGTGAAGGAAACGGACCGAGCCGGGGCGGGCGGCGCGCAACCGGTCGCGGTAGGCGCGTTTCAGGGCGGAGCAGGCGAGCACGCGTGTCTCACCCGGAGGGCACGGGCGGATGACGTCGCGGTCGAGCCGGTCGAACCACGGCTGACGGTCCACGTCGGTGAGCGGCGTGCCGGCGCTCATTTTGGCGACGTTTTCGGGCGGGTGAAATCCGTCGGCGTCGTAAAACCCGGCGTCGAGGGCGGCGGCGAGGGCGAGGCCGACCTCGGTTTTCCCCGATCCGGAGACACCCATGACGACGATGATGCGGGGTGGGGGAAGGTCCATGCGGCGATGAGGAGTTAGAAGAAGGAGGACGATCAACCACGAAAGACACGAAATACACGAAAAATCAGTGCGTTACAGCAGGCGATTCTGTCCCCAGATCAGTCGAAGGGAATTGGTGTCAGAGAGTTAGCCATTCGTGTGTTTCGTGGTTTTCGTGGCTCCCATCTCGGTGCTTGGGGTCAGAGGCGGGACAGGGCGGGAGTCGGAGCGCCGGTCGGGCTGTCGTTCTTTTTGACCGTGAGGCGAGCGCGGGCTTAGCTGGGCGGGATGACCACAGCCGCCCCGTCGACCTCCGAACAGTTCGAGAAAGTCCGCACCGTGATCCACCCGACTGCCGCGGAGGCCGCGGCGGCACTGGCGCGTGAAGTGGCCGACTTGATCACCGCCCGCCATCGCGAGGGACGCGCCACCGTACTTGGCTTGGCCACGGGTTCGACGCCCGTTCCGTTCTACCGCGAGCTCATTCGACTTCATCGCGAGGAAGGATTGAGCTTCGCGCGGGTCATCACGTTTAATCTGGACGAATACCATGGTCTGGCGCGCGACCATCGGGAAAGCTACTTCCGCTTCATGCGCGAGCAGTTGTTCGATCATGTCGACTTGCGGCAGGAAAACATTCACTTGCCTGACGGTACGGTGCCGCTCGACCGCGCGTTCTCCCATTGCCAGGCGTATGAAAGCGCCATTGAAGAAGCCGGTGGCATTGACCTGCAGATTCTCGGCATCGGCCGCACCGGCCACATCGGGTTCAACGAGCCGGGGTCGACGCGCGATTCGCGGACGCGGCTGATCGCGCTCGACCGGATCACGCGGCATGATGCCGCGGCCGACTTCCTTGGCGAAGCCAACGTCCCGCGTTTCGCCATCACCATGGGTGTCGGCACCATCCTCCGCGCCCGCCGCATCGCCCTCATGGCGTGGGGCGAAAACAAGGCGGACATCGTCCGCGAGGCTGTCGAGGGACCCGAGACCGAAGCCGTTTCCGCGAGCTTCCTCCAGTCGCACTCCGACGCCCGATTCCTCGTGGACGCCGCGGCGGCCAAGTCGCTCACCCGCATCAAACTACCCTGGCTCGTCTCGTCGGTTGAATGGGATGAAACCCGGACGCGCCGCGCCGTAATTTGGCTCGCCCTTAAGCACAGCAAGCCGGTCCTCAAGCTGCTCGACGAAGAATACAACGAGAACGGCATGGCCGAACTCCTGACGCGCCACGGCCGCGCTTACGACCTGAACATCCAAATCTTCAACCGCCTGCAGAACACCATCACCGGATGGCCCGGAGGAAAACCGGGCGCCGACGACACCACACGCCCCGAGCGCGCCGCGCCGCACCCAAAGCGCTCGCTCATCCTGGCTCCCGAGCCCCAGGACGATGTGCTCAGCATGGGGGCCACCCTGCAGCGGCTGGTCGAACACGGCCACAACGTGCGGGTCGTTTACCTGACCAGCGGTGACCTGCGCGTCGGTGACGCCGAGGCTTCGAAGTTCGCCAAAGTGCTACTGGAAACCTCGGAGCTCTTCGCCACGGGGAGCACCGCGAGTGAGGGCGGCACGGGAGGCGACTGGTCCAGCCAGGTCGCGTACGCCCGCACCATCCTCGCGCAACTCCAAGCGAAAGGCCCCTTCGGCGATCCGCCCGCCGCGCTGCGGCGTCTCAAAGGACTGATCCGCCGCGGAGAAGCCCGCGACGCGCTCCACGCCCTCGGCCTGCCGCCCGATCAGGCCCGATTCCTCGACCTCCCATTTTACCAGAAGGGCCGGTACCGGCAGTTCCGGCTCGAAGAGGCCGACATCACCACCCTGCGCGACGCACTCGAAGACCACCAACCGCACCAGATTTTCATGACCGGGCATCTCGCCGACCCTAACAGTGTGCAGGGCGTGGCGTGGCGCGCGTTTGCCGCCGCCTGGGACCAGTGTGGGGAATCGGCGTGGAAGCGCGATTGCCGGGTCTGGCTGCATCGCGGGCATCAAAAGGAACTCGAGCCGCACGGAATCGCCATGGCCGTGCCGGTCAGCCCGGACCAGCTCGCCCAGAAACTGGCGGCCATCCAAAAATTCCAGTCGCACACGAATCCCGACCAGCTCACCGGCGACCGCAATCGCCACACCGCCCGCGCCTACGATGCGCTCGGCCTTGCCGAGTATGAAGCGATCGAGGCCTTTGAGCGGTGGGCGTGACGGCTCAGATTCATTCATCGACCGTGACCTCAAGCCGATGCGCTCCAACCCACTTTGTTTCATTTCCCTGCTGTTTATGACTGCCGTCCATGGGCAAGAGACGCCCGTCCCCGCACCGCCGCCGTCCGCTCCGGTCCGTCCGGAAGTCGATGACTACCACGGCACGAAAGTCAGCGACCCGTATCGCTACATGGAAGACCTCAAGGATCCGGACGTGGTCGACTGGCTGAAGGCGCAATCGGTCTATGCGGAGGCGGTGCTCGACCGGTTGCCGGGGCGGCGACCGCTGCTCGATCGGATCCGCGAATTGGATCAAGGCGCGCCATTGACGATCAGTGGGCTGCGGCGGCTGGACAATGGCGCGGTGTGTTACCTCAAGCTCGAGGCCGGAGCGGAGACGGCGGTCATTGCCTCGCGGCCATCACTGGGGGGTGCGGAATCCGTGGTTCTTGACCCGAAGGAATACGAATCGCCGGGCGAGTCGCATGCGAGCCTGGAATTCTTCTGTCCCTCGCCGGACGGCCGGCACGCCGCGGTCGGGATCGCCAAAGGCGGGTCGGAAATCACCACGCTCTTTGTGCGCGATCTCGTTTCGGGCAAGGACCTGCCGCTGGCGATCGATCGAATCGAGACAGCCTACAACGAACCTCAATGGCTGCCGGATGCGAGCGGGTTTTTTTACAGCCGCCGCCAGCCGCTGCCCGCCAGGGCACCGGCCAGCGAGACGTACAAAAACACCATCGCCTACCTCCATCGGCTCGGCGAGCCCGTCGCTTCGGACAAACCAATCTTTGGGGCAGGGGTTTCGCCAGACATCCCATTCGCGCCGCTCGATTTTCCGAGCCTCTGGGTTTTCCCGGGATCCGAATTCGTCGTGGGACAGGTCCACCACGGCGACGCCCAGGAGCTGACGTTGTCTGTGGCGCGGCTGGAGACCGTGCTCGGAAGCCAGGCCGAGTGGACCAACGTCTGCGGGCAGAGAAATGGCGTCATCGACTTCGCCGTGCACGGCGGATTCATCTACCTCGTGACTTCCGAGAACGCGCCGCGCTACCGCGTCGTGCGCACGCCGTTGGCTCGCCCCGACTTCGCCCAAGCCGAAGTCGTGCTGCCCGAGAGCGATTTGGTCGTCTCGTCCGTGCATCCGGCTCGTGACGCGGTTTTTGTGAATGCCACACGCCATGGCGCCGGGGTGGTGGTGGTCATCGACCCCGCGGCTTCCCAGCCGCCGCGTCCGCTTTCCCCGCCGAAGGACCTCACCGCCACCGTGGCCTCAGCCACCCCCCATTTCCCTGACGTCTTCGTCGCCACCGAGTCATGGACTCGCGGTCGCACCCTGCTGAACTACCAGCCGGCCACCGGGCAATGGACCCCCAGCGGACTTCAACCCGCCGGGAAATACGACGATGTGCCCGGTTACACGGCGTTCCAAGTCAATGTCCCAAGCCATGACGGCGCGTCGGTCCCCCTCTCGATCATTCATAAGGATGGCGTGGCGCTCGACGGTTCGGCCCCCCTCATTCTCAATGGCTACGGTGCGTACGGGAGCATCCGTCGGGTTGGATTCAGCGCGGTCAATCTCGCGTGGTTGGAGCGCGGCGGGATCATTGCCATCGCCCACGTGCGCGGAGGTGGCGAAAACGGAAAACCGTGGCACCTCGCCGGCCAGAAAGCGACCAAACCGAACACATGGAGAGATCTTATCGCCTGCGCGGAGCATCTCATCGCCCGAAAATACTCGTCGACTCCGAAACTGGCCATCCAGGGAGGCAGCGCGGGTGGAATTTTGGTCGGCCGTGCCTTGACCGAGCGTCCTGATCTCTTTGGGACGGTCCTCATCAACGTCGGCTGCACCGACCTCCTGCGCATGGAACTCACCGAGAACGGCCCGCCCAACATCGAGGAATTCGGATCCGTCGCCACACCCGAAGGATTCGCCGCCCTGCACGCCATGAGCCCGCTCCACCACGTCCGTGACGGCGTACCCTACCCCTCCGTCCTCCTCACCCATGGACTCAACGACCGCCGCGTGGACGCCTGGATGTCCGGCAAAATGACGGCTCGCCTGCAAGCCGCCACCTCCAGTCGGCACCCGGTCCTCCTTCTCCTCGATCCGGAAGCCGGGCACGGCATCGGGTCGAAGCGCAGCCAGATCCACGATCAGCTCGCCAGCCGCTGGGCGTTCGTCCTCTGGCGCGCGGGGGATCCCGGGTTCCAACCACCGCGTCCTTGAGTCCAAAGAAGAAGCTGTAACCAAGAATCAAAATTGCCTGTCACAACCGTTGTTCGACCGCGGAAATTTGATCAGGCCCTCAACGACCGCATTGTTGTCTGCGTCCCTGCCCCTCACTCGCGCCATCTCATGAAAACCGAAACCCCCATCACCCTCTCCGATACCGCCGGCCGCACCCGATGGACCGATTTCAAGAAGCTTCACACGGACGATGAGGCGAAGGCCCTTAGGGCCTTGAGCGTATTGGTTGAGCGATACGAGCCGCTGATCCTTTGGTATATCCGTAAAAGCGGCATCAACCCAAACGAGTGCCAAGACGTCTGTCAGGATTATCTGGTGAAGGAATTCATCAAGGACGTTGTCCACACCGCAGATCCCAGCAAAGGCCGCTTCCGGACCTTTCTTTTTCACACCTTAAGCCAGTTCATCGCGAGTGAATGGAGAAAGCAGCACGCCCAGAAGCGGGGGAAGGGGCGGGTGGTTTCTTATGACGCGATCGACCCGGATCGGGATTTCCTCGAGGGTTTGGCGGATCGGGCATCTATCCACCAGCTGCAGTTCGAAATCGAAATGGGCCTGTGCCTCCATGATGAGGTGGTGCGGCAATTGCGCCAGTCGTATAGCTCGCGCGAGCAGGAAGCGACGTTCGATGCCTTATTGCCGCACCTGTTCGAGATCAACTCGGAAACCTATACGGCCGTACCGGATCGGTTGGAGTCGCACCCCGAGACCGTGCGGCAGAACTTGTCCCGACTGCGCAAGCGTTATGCGGAAGTCCTGGTGCAGCGAATCCGGGATCAGGCGTTGAACGCGGATAACGATCCTAAAGCGGAAGCCAAAGAATTCCTCAAACTGATCGGAGCCGGACTGGCTCAACGCGCCGGGACCCGTTCGGCGAAAGCGAGTTGAGATTGGGTTGGTCAGGGGCGCTGGTCGGGCTCGGATCAACAGTTCGGGTTGATCTCCATTCCAAGGAAGGGTGACTTCCACAGGCGTGTTCTCTCCCTGAATCTGCCCGGGGGGCCGTTAATCCACTCGATCAGGGTCGAACTGAAATGCACATCGCCGAAAATGGTGCCGGACCGGATGCCATCACCGTCCTCATTCCCCAAAACCCTTCCGTGGCAACCTTCGCCCGGCTCAAGGTGACGGTCACTCTCTGACAGGGCGGGAGTGTGCGCCCCTTACTCCCGCGCCTTCGAATCGATCCAAATCGTCACCGGGCCGTCGTTGACCAGAGCGACCTGCATGTCAGCGCCGAATTCGCCGGTCGGGACGGGCTGGCCGAATTCCTGTTCGAGGGCGGCGACGAAATGCTGGTAAAGCGGAATCGCCTGCTCCGGGCGGGCGGCTCGAATAAAACTGGGGCGGTTCCCTTTCTTGGTGCTGGCGTGCAGGGTAAACTGACTGACCACCAGCACGGATCCTCCAACCTGCCCAACCGATAAGTTCATCGCCCCCGCCTCGTCCGCAAACAACCGAAGTCGCGCCACTTTGCCGGCCAGCCAACTCCCGTCCTCCTCCGTGTCCCGGTCCTCGACCCCCAAAAACACCACGTAGCCTCGCCCAATCCGAGCACACTCCCGCCCCGCCACCACCACGCTGGCTTCGCTCACCCGCTGCACCACCACTCGCACCCCTCAGCCATACCCACCCCTCCGCCCAACAACAGAGATAATACTCGACAATAATTAATAATATTATTATAATCACCATATTTTTATTGGTTTACCAGCATTTCCTGGCCGCTTGGCAAGACCGTCAAAATCAACATAACAGACTTATATCCATGAGATTACATTGTTGTCGCGTCAGCGGCTGGATCGCCGCGGCATTGGGCCTCGGTCAAGTGACGTTTTTGTCAGCGGCACCGGTCATTTCCGAATTCATGGCCGCGAACAAGGTGTCGCTGACCGACGAGGACGGCGGCTATTCGGATTGGATCGAGGTCTACAATCCGGATCCGGTGGCGGTGGATATGGCCGGCTGGCGGCTGACCGACAATGCGTCGTCCTTAAGCAAGTGGGTGTTTCCGGCGGTGACGTTGGAGCCGGGCGAGTTTCGCGTTGTCTTTGCCTCGGGAAAAAACCGGGCGAATCCGGCCGCCCCGCTGCATACGAATTTCGCGCTGAGTGCCGGGGGCGAATACTTGGCGCTGGTGGCGCCGGACGGGACGAAGTCGACCGAGTTTTCCCCGAGTTTTCCGGCACAGGAGGACGACGTGAGTTTTGGGTCGCAATTTTCCTCGACGGCCTTGGTGGCGGCGGGTCAGACGGCGCGATATCTGGTGCCGACCAGCGCGACGCCGAATACGGCGACCTGGACGGCGCCGGGGTACAGCGACGGAGCGTGGCCGAGCGGGGCGACCGGGCTGGGATTTGGTCTGCTGGTACCCGGGATGACGGTGAAAGAAGTGCAAACGAATTACGCCATGGGCACGTTGGCCGCGGTGGACGCGGCTCTGGCCGGCGTGCCGAATCCACCGGCCCTGGTCGCCAACACGCAGATTCGACAGACGATCAATTTTCTCGGTGATGGGGCGGACGGTGTTTTCCCGAATGGCAACATGCTCTTCGCGCTGTCGGGTGAAACCCACGGACTGCGTGCGACGGGCTTCGTAACCATTCCCTCCGCCGGCGCGTGGACCTTTGGGGTGAATTCCGACGACGGCTCCCGGCTGCGCCTCGATGTGAATGGGGACGGTGATTTCACCGACACGGGCGAAACGTTGATCAACGACGACACGGGCCACGGCCCGCAAAGTTTCTTCGGTGTGGTGCCGTCGCTGAGCGCCGGGCTGCACAAGTTCGAGTATGTGTTTTTCGAAAACTACGGCGGCGACGAGGTCGAATTGTTCGCCCAGAGCGGGACGCATGCGTCAATTAATTCAGGCTTCCGCCTGCTGGGCGACACGGCCAACGGCGGCCTGGCCGTCTCGACGCTGCCGGACGGCGCCTCCTCGGGCAGCGGGTCGGTCATTGCGACGAACATCCAGTCCGCGATGCTCAACCTGCAGTCGTCGTGCTACGTCCGCTCCACCTTCACCATCGCGAACACGACCGTCCTCAACTCCCTGAGTTCGCTCGCGTTGGGCATGAGTTACAACGACGGCTTCGTCGCTTACCTCAACGGCATCAAAATCGCGGAGCGCCACGCGCCCGCTTCCCCCGCCTGGAATACACCCGCCACCTACAGCCGCGACCTGACCGCCTCGCTCACGCCGGAAAACATCAACGTCACCGTTTTCAGATCGGCCCTCGTCGTGGGCACCAACAGACTGGCCGTGCACGGCATGAATTCCGCCGCCAGCGACAGCACGTTCCTCGTCCTTCCCACGCTGACCGGCGGCTCCCTCCAGCCAGGGGGACCGTATTATTTCGAGCAGCCGACTCCGGGCACCCTCAACAATACGCCGACGTCACTCGGCTTTGTGGCCGACACCACATTCAGCCACAAACGCGGCCTCTACTCAGCCCCGTTCACGCTGGCGATCACCACCGCCACGCCCGGGGCCTCCATCCGCTATACGCTCGATGGCTCGAAGCCGACCGAATCCACCGGCACGCTCGTCACCCCACCCAACGCCACCACCCCGCCCACGGCCAGCATCAACGTCAGCACGACACGCGTCGTCCGCGTCATGGCTTTCAAAACGGGTTATGACTCGACCAACGTCGACACCAATACCTACCTCTTCCTCGACAGCGTCGTGCAGCAGCCCCATACGCCGCCCACCGCCGCCTGGCCGGGGGGAGCGGGACCCGCCAAATATTTCTCGAACGGCCAAGAGTTCGACTACGGCATGGATCCGGACATCGTCAACGCTTCCGACCCCGCGGTCGGAGGCGTGGCCCAGGTCAAGGCCGCTCTCCAGGCGCTTCCCAGCGTCTGCGTCAGCGTGCCGGTTTCCAGCTTGGCCGACCCATCGACGGGCATCTACAATCACGCGGGCGAAGACGGGTTTGCCTGGGAACGCGAAGCCAGCATCGAGTTTCTCAACGACCCGAACACTGCCGATCAAGGGTTCCAGGAGAACTGCGGCCTGCGCATCCGCGGCGGCTATTCGCGCTCGGGCAACAATCCGAAACATGCCTTCCGGATCCTCTTCCGCGACATGTACGGCGCCGGCAAGCTCGATTACCCCATCTTCAAAGGCGATGACTCGGCCGCCGTCGAGTTCGACAAGTTCGACCTCCAGACGGCCCAAAATTATTCATGGTCGTTCGGGGGGGACAGCGCGAATACCTTCATGCGCGAACTCTGGTGCCGCGACACCCAGCTCGCCATGAAACAGCCGGCCACCCGCGGCCGTTTCGTCCACCTTTACCTCAATGGCACTTACTGGGGACTCTACCAAATCCAGGAACGCGCCGAGGCCAACTACGCCGCCAGCTACTTCGGTGGCACCGACGACGATTACGATGTGGTCAAAGTGGAAACCTCCGCCGGATACAACATCAATCCCACCGCCGGCGACCTCAACGCCTGGACCGATGCCTGGAATAAATCGCGCGCCTGCTACTTCATCAATACCGACCGATCGCCGGTTTCGCCCTATGGAGCCACCAGCTACACTCAAGCCCAGAAGAACGCCGCGTACTTCAAGTTGATGGGCCGCGCCGCCGACGGCGTGACGCCCACCGCGGACCCGGTTCTGGTCGATCCCGACAATTTGATCGACTACATGCTGATCATCTTCTTTTCGGGCAACACCGATGCGCCGCTCTCCGCCTTCCTGGGCAATAACAGCCCGAATAACTTCTATGCCATCCGCGACCGCCGCGGCGGCCGGGGGTTCATTCACATCCAGCACGACGGCGAACACAGCCTGAACGCCGGCTCGGCGGCGTCGAATCGCGTCGGCCCATTCAACGACCCCATCAATGGGACGTGGAACACGCTCAACAAATCGAACGCGCAATTCACGCATCAGGACTTGGCCGCCAATGCCGAATACCGCATGCGATTCGCCGACCGAACCCACAAACACCTGATCTCGGCGGAGGGCGCGCTCAACCGCGTCAAAAACCAGGCCCGATTGTCGGCCCGCGCTTCCGTGATCGAAAGTGGCATCATCGCCGAGTCCGCGCGCTGGGGGGATTCCAAGACCGAGCCGCCGCTGACCGCCAACACGTGGCGCAACGCCGCCAACGGCACCCTTTCGTGGTTCAACAGCCGCAACGGAGTCCTCCTTTCCCAGCTCCAGACGGCCGGCCTGTATCCCACCGTCGCCGCCCCGGTCATGAGTCAGCCAGGCGGCCTCATCAGCTCGACGACGCCTGTCACCATGTCGTCGAGCACCAGCACGATTTACTACACCGTCAACGGCGCTGACCCGCGCCAGGTTGGAGGCGGTCTGGCCCCGTCGGCCCAAAGCTACGTCGGTGGCACGCTCACCAACGTGAATTTCGTCGTCGATGGCCCGGCTGGCACCCAATGGCGCTATCTCGACAATGGCACCACCCCGGGCACCGCTTGGCGCCAGCCGGGTTTTGTGCCGACCGCGGCCTGGAAAGGCCCGCAGGCAGGACAGTTGGGATACGGCGAAGGCGACGAGACCACGCCTCAAGTCGGATTTGGACCCGACAGCGGCAACAAGTACCCCGCGACGTTTTTCGTCGCGACTTTCAACATCCCCAATGCCGCCGCCCTCGTCGGACTGGCCGACCTGACGCTCAACGTCAAACGGGACGACGGCATCATCGCCTACCTGAACGGAACGGAAATTGTCCGGGATAACATGCCTCCCGGCTCCGTCACCCACCAGACCTACGCGCTCGGCAACGCCGGCGATGATGGCCAAAACTTCATCCCGTTCGCCGGCTTGCCGCTCAATTTGCTTACCGTCGGCACCAACACCCTGGCCGTGCAAATCCATCAAGTGAACGCAAATTCCACTGACCTGAGCTTCGATTGTCGGCTCTCCGCCACCCGCGCCGCTGGCGCCACCGAGATCCTTCTCCCGCCCGGCGTGGCGACCGTCCGGGCGCGCGTACGCGAAGGCTCCGGCACCTGGAGCGCGCTCAACGAACAAGTCTTTCTCGTCGATACCCAGCCGGCCAGCACGGCCAACCTCGTCATCAGCGAGATCATGTACAACCCAGCCCCGCCCACCGCCGCCGAAATGACCGCCGGATTCTTCGACGCCGGCGAGTTCGAATGGATCGAAATCCAAAACGTCGGCTCCCAGCAAATCGACCTCCGCGGCGCCTATTTCTTCAATGGCATCGACTTCACGTATCCCGAATCCTCGAACGCCACCACCCTGCTCGCGCCGGGCGCCCGACTCATCCTCTGCGAAAATATCGCCGCCTTCCGCCAACGCTATGGCACCAGCCTGGACGCGAAAATCGCCGGTCAATTCTCCGGCGCCCTGGACAACGCCGGCGAACGCCTGTCCCTCAAACAGCCTGATGGCACGGTGATCCTCGACTTCTCGTACGATAACTCAGCCCCCTGGCCGGTCGATCCCGATGGAACCGGCCGCAGTCTGGTCCTCGTAAATCCGGCCGCCAAACCCGACCCCTCGCAGCCGCAAAACTGGCGCCCCAGCGTGGCAGTCGGCGGCTCGCCCACGGCCAGCGACGCAACCACCTACGCCGCCTGGAAAGCTGCCAACGGCATCACCAGCGACACCGCCGATACGGACGCAGACGGGCTGACCAGCTATTACGAATACGTGCACGGAACCAGTCCGACCATCCCGAATGTCGTCTCCCAGCTGCAGGCAATGGCGGAAGGGTACGAAGTCGGCAACCCACCCGTGCTCGACACCTACCTGACCCTCACGTACCGACGCAATCTCGCCGCCGACGATGTCGAGTACCGGCTGGAACAATCATCCAGCCTCACCGGTGGTTCCTGGGCACCCGCGTCCGTCACGCCCGTCGGCGAATCGATTCCCACACCGGGCGGTGTCTCGCGCGTCACGTTCCGTACCACCCAGCCGTTCAATTCCCTCGGCCAACGTCACTTCGTCCGGCTGCGCGCCGTGCCACGGTAAAAAGCTCCCACTCCGATCACGGTGGATCTTCGCACTCTGGCAAGGCATTACTCCACAGTGAGTGGCGGCCTGTGGCCGCCATCTGGAGTTTATCCACAATTGCGCCAAGAGCCGCGTCAGGCGTGAATGATGCTACTCATCAGTGATGTTGTCGGCTATCGTCCAAGCGCCTTGCATCAGAAAACTTGCACCCTTATAATTCAGGCTTCAGCGGGCGTTTGAGGATGGAGGTGGGACGAGACCTCCCGGCCTCGTAGGCGGCGGGAGCGTGGTGAAAGAAGCCCGTTCTTCGCCTTCTCAAGCGATGCCCCAAGCCAGAGAAGGCGATGAGCAATGACGCGGCAATCGAGAAGTCTCCGGGTGTAAATCACGCGACCATCACTCGAGAAGTGGAGACTGTTCCCTGATAGCACGCCTTCACCGCCTACGCGCCCAGGAGGTCGCGTCCCACCTCAATGTAAATGGACAAACTCCAGGAGGTGTTGTCGGCTATCGTCCAAGCGCCTTGCATCAGAAAACCTGCACCCTTAGAATTCAGGCTTCAGCGGGCGTGTGAGGATGGAGGTGGGACGAGACCTCCCGGGCTCGTAGGCGGTGGGAGTGTTGTGAAAGAAGCCCGTTCTTCGCCTTCTCAAGCGATGCCCCAAGCCAGAGAAGGGATGAGCAATGACGCGGCAATCGGGAAGTCTCCGGGTGTGAACCACGCGACCATCACTCGAGAAGTGGAGACTGTTCCCTGATAGCACGCCTTCACCGCCTACGCGCCCAGGAGGTCGCGTCCCACCTCAATGCCGCCTTCCCCCGTTTTTTCACCCACATTTCGGCCATGCAATAATCCTCGGCGCCCGGGAAGAAAATCTTAAAATTTTTCTGGGCAGCGATACTCCGGCCTGATATTAAGCGTCGGTTGCTGTCGGAAAACAGCATGTCTCTATGCCCGCCATGAATCCCTCGTCCCTCGGACTGGCCGCCGCCATCGCGGCGCTGCTCCCGCTCTCAGCCGCGTCCGCCGTCACCGTCGTCAATGGCAATTTCGAGGCCAATGCCTCTGCCTACACGGTCTCGCCGGGGTACAACAGCGGGGGACCGGACATCAATCCGTCCACGCCGACTGGTTGGACGTCCGTCGGTGGCGTGGGCATCAACCCCGTGAGCCCTCCTGGCGACGGCGCTCCCTTCAATGACGGGGCCAACGACGGCGCCTTTGCTTTCCTTCAAGGGACAGCCCGCATCGAGCAGGCGATCGCCGGCTTCATCGTGGGCGGCGATTACGCGCTGAACATCGATTTTAACGCCCGAAATTGCTGTACCCCCGGATCCCTTCCTCTCGCGGAAGTCTATCTGAATGACGTCCTGCTGGCGAGTTCCCTCGCCTTGTTCCCAACTCCGGGCGGTGTTGTCCCGGGATCGCTCGCCAACGGCGGCAATTGGTGGAACGCCAGCATTCCCTTTACGGCCGGCGCCGAAACCATCACGTTGAGCATTCGCACCCAATCGGTTCCCGCCGGGGGGGACACCACGCTGATCGTCGATAACGTCTCCATCGTGCCCGAACCCACCACCTTCGGGTTGCTCGCCTGCGGCCTGCTGACCGCTTTGGGCCGCCGCCGTCGGTAGCAGCCGGCACCGGCGCGCATGCCTGAGCTCGCCGAAGTGGAATTCTTTCGCCGCCGGTGGTTGGCCGGACTCGGCGAACCCGTCCTGAGCGTGGAATGCCATCGCCAGGCCCGAGTGTTTCGCGGCAGCGCCGTATCCGACTTGGCGGCCAGCCTGACCCGGGCGTCGCTCGTCTCGGTGCAGGCGCACGGGAAAAATTTGCTCGCGACCTTTTCCGGGGGCCAATGGCTTGGCCTGCATCTCGGCATGACAGGCGAATTGCGGGTGGAGCCAGAGGGATTCGTATCCAGTCGGCATGATCACTTGGTCATTCACCAGGCTTCCCGATCACTCGTCTTCGCCGACTCCCGGATGTTTGGGCGCGTGCGATTCGACCACTCCCCGTCCGGGCCGCCCGACTGGTGGCAGAATCTGCCGCCCGCCGTCCTGGGTCCGGACTTCACCGCGACCTGGGTGCGCGATCAGCTGGCGCGTCGTGCCGGCTCGCCCATCAAAGCCGCACTGCTCGACCAATCCCTCTTTCCCGGCATCGGCAATTGGATGGCCGATGAAATCCTCTGGCGCCTGCGTCGCCACCCGTCGACCCCAGTGGCGGATTTGGACACGGCGTCCCTCCGCTCTCTGCGACAGCAGGTCCGGTGGGTCGCCTCCCGCGCCCTCGCCACCATCGGTGTCGATTGGCAAAACCCGCCGAGATCGTGGCTTTACCTCCACCGGTGGTCGGCCGACAGCCGGTGCCCGCGTCCCGCCTGTGGCACACCGCTGCGTCGGGAAAAAACCGCCGGGCGCACCACCTGCTGGTGCCCGGCCTGCCAGTCGATTCCGCTTTCGGTGCCTCCCTCCCCTCTCCAGCGG
>JBJXFS010000293.1:0-29186 GCA_046155625.1 Verrucomicrobiales bacterium
TCATGCTTTTTTCGCCCGTGCAAAAATCCGCCGTGGGGATCGCCCCTTCGCGGGGAGCTTTGAGTCTCAGTTGGTGCCGCCGACGATGGCGGTGGTGGCGGCGGCGGCGAGAGGCACTGGGCCGCCCGTTCGCGAAGGGTTTCCTGATTGCCTTTAAGCGGCAGGAGATAGTCCGCGCCGCATTCTTGGACGATCTGGCGGGCGGTTTCCGCATTAGGGTGCAGGGCATCAAGCATAACCAGATGCCCGTCGATGGCTCCGGTCTTCTTCAGGAGTTCACGCGCCGCGGGGATTTCATTGGTTTTTTGCTCTGCCAGCACGGTGCCCAAGGTGCGACCACTTTGAACCCTTAGCGCGCTGACCAGTTGGGCCTTTTTCTCATCCTCGGTGTGAGGGGTGCTCCCTCTGAGCGCTTTGCCATCAATGGTCAGTAGAGTATCCGTGGAGGCGGCACCGGCCCCAAGGCAACGTCTTTCCCAAGCCAGCAGTGCCCGCTCGAAACAGTCGGTCGGCAGGCCGCTCAAAATACGGAAGAAGGTTGTTTCCTTCGGGCTGTGGAAAGTGGCTATGGGACAGGTAGATTGTCGATTCGCCAAAGTTCATAATGGGACGGGCAATTAGTGCACCGCATAATGGAACGGGCAATTAGTGCATCCGCAAAACGCCTCGTGGCGACTCCGGCGATTCCCGCCGCCACCGCGACAACAGCCCGTACGGCAGGCCCTGGTCCCGGCAAAAGGCCGCTACGCTTTGCCCGTTCTGTTCATGTAATCGCAGCACGGCGGCTTGGTCTTTGGCGCGTCGATTGTTCCCGCGGATGTCCGAAACTGCCACCGCCGCCGGGAGGCCTCAACATCCCGATGTGGCTGGCGTCGAGCGGTTACTCGATATCGGCATATAAACAGCGCATTTGCCCCAACATGGGTGCGAAGTTCCCGTAGAAGTGATAGGTGAGTTGACGACAAGCGGGAAGAATTTCTTGGAAGCTATAGATAAGGCTCGGAGTGAGAAAATCGAGATCGTTACAAATCAGGATGGTTGTTTTTTTGGGTTTCTTCATGATGCCTAAAGGTTCAGGGGCGTAGGCGTTCGCTTTGAATCTGCCATGAGAGACGCCCGGGACTTAATCCTTTCTTGGGTCGCCCTTGTTGGGCTGACCGGCTGCCAGGTCACATCCTCATCGTTGGATGATGGAGTGGAGCTGTCAGCGGAGTGGAGGAACGCGGGAAACTTTCTGGTGGCGGCGCCGGACCGAGATTTAGCGCGCTGGTGGGGGCGATTTGATGATCCGACGCTGAACCGGCTCATTGCTTCCGCGATGGAGGACAGCCCGGACGTCAAAACGGCGGTGTCGCGGGTGCGCGAATCCCGGGCGAATCGGGACGCGCAGAGGGCGGCGCTTTTTCCGAGCCTGGACGGCGGGGCCTCTGGAAATGCGCGCCGGAGCCGGACCGACGGCGCCGGTACGGCGAGTGCAAACGCGTATTCGGCCGGGTTGGACGCGTCATGGGAAGTGGATCTTTTCGGCCGCAATCGCAATGCGGTGGAGGCGGCGACCGCCGATCTGGGCGCAGCCGGGGAAGAATTGAATTCGGTGCATGCCGCTCTGGCCGCGGAGGTGGCGACCGCGTACACGACCCTCCGTGCGAACGAAGCCAAACTAGTGGTCTTAAGGCAAAACATCACGACGCGCGAGGAAACCGCCCAACTCGCGAATTGGCGTCTCAGGGCCGGAGAGGCGGACTCGCTGGAAGCCACCCAATCGCAAAGCAGTCTGGAATCGGCCCGTGCCGGTCTGCCCGCACTTGAGCAGGCGATTGCCCAAGGAAAGAACGATCTGGCGCTGCTGGCGGGGAAGACGCCGGGAGGGCTTGACCGAATGCTGGCGCGCAGCCGCGGCGTTCCCATCCCGCCGTCGAGCCTCGCGGTGGGTATTCCCGCCGACATCCTGCGACAGCGACCGGACGTGCGGACGGCCGGCTATCAGGTGCTCGCGGCCGCGGCGTCGACGCGGTCCACGGAAGCGACCCGCTACCCGTCGCTCGATCTTTCGGGATCGCTTGGACTGGACACTGTTACCAGCAGCAAGCTGTTCGATCCGGAAAGCGCCGCCGCGAGCATCGCCGCGAGCATCACTTCACCGATCTTTGATGCCGGTCGGATCAAAGCCAACATCGAGGCGGCCCGTGCCAGCGAGGAGCAGGCCGTGCTGAACTATCGCAAGACGGTGCTGACGGCGCTTTCCGACACCGAGAATGCACTGATCGCCTGCCAACGTTCGGGGGAGCGCCTGGCCACGCTGGAAAAGGCCACCCAGCTCGCCCGCGAGGCGGACGAGATCGCGCGCCAGCGCTATGAGGCCGGTGAAATCGATTTTCTCGATGTGCTCGATTCTCAACGCACGCTGCTTAGCTTGGAGGACAGCCTGCTCTCCACGCGCACCGACCGCACGACCGCCTACATTCGTTTGTATCAAGCACTGGGCGGCGGCTGGTCCGCCGATTCTTAACTCCATTGTCCTATGTCATTTCATTTCATGAAGTCGCGCGAATCCTCGGATGACCTCGCCGCCATTGTCGCCAGGGGCGCCTCGCGGCCGGCGAGAAAGTGGCTCATTCTCACTGTGGCCACCGCCCTGATCGGCATGGGTGTCTGGTATTTTTTGTCGCGGGGCAAGGAGGCAGACCTGAAAGACGACTATGAGACGCAGGAGGCCAAGAACGGTCGTATCTCGCTCATCGTCACCGCCGCCGGCAACCTCGCACCCACCAACCAGATCGTTGTCGGCAGCGAGCTTTCCGGCACGGCCAAAGAGGTGTTGGTTGATACCAACGATCAGGTGAAGCAAGGCCAAACACTGGCCCGGCTCGACACCTCGAAGCTCGACCAGCAGACCGAGCGCAGCCGCGCCGCCCTTCTCTCTGCCAAGGCCAGGGTGAGTCAGGCTGAGGCCACTCTGGCGGAGAGCCGGGCCGCGCTCGCGCGGCAGGAGGAACTGCACAAGCTCAGCGGCGGCAAGACCCCGTCGCGCGCCGCTATGGAGACGGCGCGGGCTACCGGGTCCCGGGCCGAGGCGGATTTGGAAAGCGCCAAGGCCACGGTCGCGGGCGGTGAGGCGGAGGTTCGTGCTTTTGAAAGCGACCTGGAGAAGACGATCATCCGTTCGCCGGTTGATGGCATCGTCCTGGCGCGCTCCATCGAAGTCGGCCAGACGGTTGCCGCCTCCTTCACCGCTCCCACTCTTTTCACCATCGCCGAGGATTTGAAAAAAATGGAGCTCTTGGTGAACGTTTCCGAGGCCGACATCGGTCGGATCGAAGCGGGCCAGACGGCCACCTTCAGCGTCGACGCCTGGCCCAACCGCAATTACACGGCCAAGGTCAAAAAAGTGGCGTTTGGGGCAGTGGGCACCGGCACCACGGCCTCCGGCAGCAGCAGCGGCAGCGGCAGCTCGTCGGCAAACTCGGTCGTTTCCTACAGCACCGAGCTGGAGGTGGCCAATGAGGACCTCTCGCTTCGCCCTGGCATGACGGCCACGGTGGATATCGCCATCGTGGACAAAAGCGATATCCTCATCGTGCCCAATTCCGCCCTTCGCTTCGATCCCGTGGCGGCCAAAGCGATAGGCAAGCCTGACGCCACCAAGAGAACCCTGGTCCAAAGCCTCTCTCCCGGCGGCGGTCGACGCTGGCGCGGCGCTCCGCCACCGAAAGCCGGGTCATCGGATTCTCCTCCCAGGGTGTGGACGCTGAAGAATGGCGAGCCCTCGGAAATCCTCGTCACCATGGGCATCACCGACGGGCGTTTTACCGAGATCGTTGGCGGAGACCTGACCGCCGGCACGCCGCTCATCATCAGCATCAAGCCTCCAAGGACCGAATGAACCCGGATCAGCTCATCCAGCTCCAGGGGATCACCAAGCGCTACGGGACAGGTGACGCTGCATTCCTCGCTCTGCGTGGCGTCGATCTGACGATCCATCGCGGTGAGTTCGTCGCGGTCATGGGACCCAGTGGCTCCGGGAAATCGACGCTGATGAATCTCTTGGGATGTCTGGACAGTCCAACTTCGGGCTCTTACCGGTTCAAAGGCATCGAAGTCGAGCAACTCGACAAGGACCAGCGCTCACTGCTCCGGCGGCACGCGCTGGGGTTCATTTTCCAGGGATTCAATCTACTCGCGCGCACGTCGGCGCTTGAGAATGTCGAGCTGCCCCTGCTCTACCGCGGATACTCGAGGAAACAACGGCACGCCATGGCGCGAGAGGCGCTGGCCCAGGTCAGCCTGTCCGACAAGGAGCGCAACACCCCGGCCGAGCTCTCCGGCGGCCAGCAGCAGCGCGTCGCGATCGCCCGCGCCATTGTGACGAAGCCTGACACTCTTTTTGCCGACGAGCCGACGGGCAACCTGGATTCAAAGACCACCGTCGAGATCATGGACCTTCTTTGCGCCCTCAACTCGGAGCGCGGCATCTCGATCATCATCGTCACGCACGAGGACGAGGTGGCCAGCCGCGCCCACCGCATCATCCATGTCCGGGACGGACTGATCTCGGACGACGTCACCACCCGAAACAACTTCCCGCCATGATCGCCATGACCCTCAATGCGCTTTTCATCGCCATCCGGGAAATCCGGAGGAATCTGACGCGCTCGTTTCTCACCGTGATCGGCATCGTCATCGGTGTGGCCGCCGTGATCACCATGGTTACACTGGGTCGCGGCGCCACCGAGACGGTCAAGCAGCAGATCTCCAAAATGGGCAACAATCTGCTCATCCTGCGACCGGGCCAGGGCTGGAGTGGGTGGGGTGCGCCGC
This sequence comes from Verrucomicrobiales bacterium, assembly GCA_046155625.1. Taxonomy (GTDB): domain Bacteria; phylum Verrucomicrobiota; class Verrucomicrobiia; order Verrucomicrobiales; family V1-33; genus CAJBME01. Next base: position 4,819 of record JBJXFS010000293.1, read on the forward strand.
TTTTCAGCATGGAGGATGTCAATGCCGTCCGCGATCAAGTGCCCGGCATCGCCTCGGTCGCGCCCTTCATTTCCAACAACGCGACTGTCGTCTATCAGGAAGAAAACCGCACCTACGATATCCAGGGCACCACGGCGAACTACTTCGACATCGCCAATTGGAAAATCGCGCTCGGGCGATTTTTCACCGAGGCGGAGCTTGCGGAATCCGCTCCCGTGTGTGTGATCGGGGAGACGATCCGCAAGGAATTGTTCGGCGAGGGGGTGGATCCGGTGGGCAGCAAGGTTCGGGTGAGGAATATGACACTGGAAGTGATCGGAGTCACCACAGTCAAGGGGCAGGGTGGCTTTGGCGACGATATGGACGACAACATGACCACCCCCTACACGACGATCATCCATCGGCTTTCGGGCCGGCAGGGCGGAAAGGCGTTTAACCAAGTGATGATTTCCGGGGAGCATGGCTATCCCACGGCACACATCGTGGCGGGCGTCGCCGCCCTGATGCGGGAGCGCCGCAAGATCACCGCCAACGAAGCGGATAACTTCAATGTCTTTGACTCGCAGCAGCTCGCGGAGGTGATCAGCTCCAGCACGAAGGTGATGACGTCCTTGTTGGGCGCGGTGGCGGGGGTCAGTCTCCTCGTCGGCGGCATCGGCATCATGAACATCATGCTCGTCTCGGTCACCGAGCGGACCCGAGAAATCGGAATCCGCCTCGCCATTGGAGCGCGGGCGCGCGAAGTGCTGCTCCAATTTCTCGTCGAGGCGGTGACGCTCTCCTGCGTCGGCGGCGTGACCGGCATCGCGCTGGCTTACGGTCTGTGCGACATGCTGGCGGGAGTGGTGGGCGCCCCGTTCCTTTTCGATCCGAAGATCAACATCATCGCTTTCGGCTTCTCCGCGGCCATTGGCATTCTGTTTGGATTCATGCCCGCTCGCCGTGCCGCCAAACTCGACCCCATCGACGCGCTCAGGCATGAATGAGTTCATGGCTGTTGAAGTGACGACGCATCGATCGACACCCATCTTCCACGGACATCGGCTGAAAGCTCCACTCTGATCCCATGCGCTTGCTCCTCATCGAAGACGATCCCCTCTTGCTGCGCAGTCTCAGCGCCGGATTGCGCGAGGAGAACTACGCGGTGGATACGGCGGAGGACGGCGAGACGGGACTCTACAAGGCGACCGAATTTGATTACGACTGCGTCATCCTGGACGGGATGTTGCCGGTATTCGACGGCTGGGAGGTGCTCCGGCGCCTGCGGCCGGCCAAGACGACGCCGGTCCTCATGCTCACCGCGCGCGATGCGGTGCCTGACCGGGTGCGCGGTCTGGATGCCGGCGCGGACGACTATCTGACAAAGCCATTCGACAGCGAGGAGTTATTGGCGCGGGTCCGGGCGCTGATCCGGCGCAGTTCCGGCCATGCGTCTCCGATCATCCCGATTGGTGATGTGATCGTTGATACAGCCGCGCGACTGGTCAGGCAGGACGGCCATGAGATTCCGTTGACGGCTCGGGAGTATGCCCTGGTGGAGTATCTGGCGACGCATCGCGGCCATGTGGTCAGCCGCAGCGAGCTCTACGAGCATTTATTCGATGAGCGCGACGACACGCTTTCGAATCTGCTGGATGTGCACGTTTCCAACGTGCGCAAGAAGCTTGGCCCTGAATTCATCACGACCCGCCGCGGGCACGGTTACGCGATCGAATGAGTCTACTCTTTCATTCCGTCCGCTGGCGGCTCCAGCTCTGGCACGCTCTCATCCTTTTAGGTGTCATCGTCGCGCTGTGCGCTCTGACCTTCAAGCTGGCGGTGGACGCGCGGCGCGACCGGCTCGATCGCGAGTTGGAGGCGTTCGAAAGGGGGTTCATGAAAAATTTTTGGGCCATGCCATCGCGGCAGAAGCGGGATGACCGCCTGCCGACCACCGCCGAGATCCGCGAGCGCTTCCAGAGTCTTGATGACGCCTCCCAATTTCCCCTGGAGATGCGCGATCTGTTTGATCCCGATGCCTCTGAAAGTACGTATTTGGTCTACTGGGACGGGGACGGCCAGACATTGTTCCGCTCGAGCAACGCGCCGGAAAGTCTCCAGTTTCCCCGACTCGGAGCGGATCAGGACAAGATGGCCCGGATGCGGGACCATTACCGCGAGCTTGTCCACGGCGGCCCGCGCGGGTTCCGCGTCGTCGTAGGCAAGGACATTTCCGCCGATCGCGCCGCCCTCCAGCAGCTCGGCTGGCAGATCGCCGGCAGCGGCGCGTTGCTTTGGGTGTTCGGCCTCGTGGGCGGCTGGTGGCTGGCGGGACGGGCGATCCAGCCGATCGACGCGATCAGCCAGACTGCCTCGCGCATTGCGGAAGGCAAGCTGACCGAGCGCATTGACATCGCGGGCACGGACAACGAACTGACCCGCCTGAGCCAGGTGCTCAACGAGACCTTCGACCGCCTGGCGGCGGGCATCGTGCTCCAGCGCGATTTCATCGCGGACGCCTCGCACGAATTGCGCACGCCTCTGACGGTGATTCTTTCGGAAACCTCGCGCGGTCTGAAGCGCGAACGGACGGCTGAAGAGTACCGGGAAATCATCGTGAACTGCAGCCACGCGGCGACGCGCATGCGGTCGCTCGTCGAGTCACTGTTACTGCTGGCGCGGCAGGAGGCCAGCCCGGAGGGCCGGCGGGAAGAAGTGGATCTGGCATCGGTCGCGGCCGATTCGATCAAACTTCTCCAACCGCTCGCCGATCAGAAGGGAATCCGCCTCCAGTCGAACCTCCAGTCGACCCGCTGCCTGGCCGACCCGCAGGCGCTTTCGGTCGTCGCCGGCAATTTGATTTCCAACGCCATCCGCCACCAACCCGGCGGCGGGGAGGCGAGGGTAAGGGTTTTTTGTGAGGATCGGCACGCCATCCTTGAGGTCGTCGATCAGGGCTCAGGCATCTCAGGTGATCACTTGCCGCGCTTGTTTGATCGATTCTATCGGGTTGATCCGGCGCGGGGTGCGGGCGGCGGCCATTCGGGCCTGGGACTCGCCATTGTCAAGGCGATTGCAGACAACCACCAAGGCACGATTGAGGTCGAGAGTGTCGTGGGCAAAGGATCCACTTTCCGGGTGAGGCTGCCAGCGCTCAGCCGAGGTGCCCGATGATGGCGTTGCCCATTTCGCGGGTGCCGACCTTGGAGGTGCCGGGGCTCCAGATGTCGGCGGTGCGGACGCCCTGGGCGATGGCCGCCTTGACGGCGCTTTCGATGTCGACGGCGGCGACTTCCAGTCCGAAGGAGAAGCGAAGCATGAGGGCGGCGGACAGGATCTGGGCGATCGGGTTGGCCACGCCTTGACCGGCGATATCCGGAGCGCTGCCGCCGCTGGGTTCAAAGAGCCCGAAATACAGACCTCCGGATTTTTGGGCGCCCAGACTGGCGCTGGGAAGCATGCCCAGGCTGCCGGCGATCATGGCCATTTCGTCGCTCAGGATGTCGCCAAAGAGGTTTTCCGCGAGCACCACGTCGAAACTCGCCGGCCGGCGGATCAACTGCATCGCCGCGTTGTCGACGTACAGGTGATCGAGAATCACGTCAGGGTAAGCGCGGGCCACCTCGGTCACGGTGGCGCGCCAGAGCAAGCCGTTTTCCAGGACATTGGCCTTGTCGATGGAAGTAACGCGCCGGTGGCGGGATCGGGCGGCTTGGAAGGCGACATGAGCGATGCGTTCGATTTCGGATTTTTTGTAAATCATGGTATCGACGGCGGTTAATTCGCCCTCGATCTCGCGGCGGAATTTCGGCTGACCGAAATACAACCCACCGGTCAATTCGCGGACGCAGAGCACGTCAAATCCATTGGGGATCAGTTCGTTTTTGACTGGCGAGGCATGCGTGAGGGCCGGGAAGCACACGGAAGGGCGGAGGTTGGCAAAAAGTCCAAAATGTTTCCGCAGAGGGAGGAGGGCGCCGCGCTCGGGTTGCTCGGCTGGGGGCAATCCCTCCCATTTTGGACCGCCGACCGACCCGAAGAGGATGGCGTCGGCGGATTCGCAAGCTGCCAAAGTTTCCGGTGGCAGCGCTTTCCCCACGGCATCGATCGCGGCGCCCCCGACCAGGCACTCGTTCACCTCCAGCGAGAAACCATGACGATCGCCGGTCCGCCGCAAGACGTCCAGCGCCACCGCCATCACCTCAGGTCCGATGCCGTCGCCGGCCAGCACGGCCAATCGCAATCGTTGACTCATGCGCCCGAGACATGGCGCAGCCGGGGAACGGGGCAAGCGGAGAATTTTTTAGGAAAAAATTTGTGAACTTATTGACTTTTTGAGGGGATTTTGGTTCAACCTGCAGGTGGCCCCCGAAAATCCCCCAGTGGATTCTCCGAGGGATGTTCGACATATCCGTTGTTCAATCAAATCCCTTAACATCCGAATCAAAACCCGACCGATCTTCATTGTCTGATTACGGCCCGCCCCACGCCTGACTGATGGGTCGCGGGAATTACAAATCTCCTCGGTCGGCGCTTGGCCACAGAGTTCGGCACCGGCGACAGAAGAGAGCCGTGGAGCATCGTGCCCAAATCATTCACCCATTCGCCTCCAACCCCTAAAAACCCATGAAACACCGAGTCACAATACCACCTGACGATGAGGCATTCCTTCGGCGGAATGCGCCTCGCCAAACATACCGCAACCGTTTGTTGATTTCCCTGGTGCCACTCGGAGTGGCCTTGTGTCTGCTGCCAGCGGGACCCGCCCACGGGGCGGCGAGTCTAGGCAACGGAGCCACGATGGAGATCGTCGGGGTCGGCACCGAATTTCTTTTGGGGGGCGACCTGACCGATCCGGAGAATGACGGCGACGAGCAGGCGGGGGCGGAAGATCCTTCCTGGAACTGGGTGTCGATTACCTCGAACAACGAGCCGGGATTTGAGGGAGGTGAGTTTTCCTACAATGTGTTCGACAACAAGCTGGAGCCAGGAAACGGGAAGTGGTGCTGTGATGACGCGACGGAGGATGACCCAAAAAACATCACCGTGGAGTTTGCCGACGTGGTGAGGCTGACCCACTTCACGGTGAGTTCGGCCAATGACGTGCCGGGGCGCGATCCGCAGACGTGGAAGATTCAAGGATCCAACGACGGCGAATCATTCACTGATATCTTCGTGCATGATGATGACATTTCCCAGTGGGGGGACGTGCGTTATCAGGTTAACAAATACACGCTCGATGTGCCGGCGCTGGCGTACAAATTTATCCGCTTCGAGTGCACCCGCACAGCGGATAGCCTGTATCAAGTGGGTGAAATCGAGTATTTTGGCCTGCCCGGCGCGGGCGAGCCGGTCATCCAGATTCTTGGCACTGGCACGGCGGCCTTGGTGGGCGGCGACCTGACTGACCCGGACAACAATGGCAGTGAATCCGGCGGCCCGACCGACCCGTCATGGAATTGGGAGTCGATCACGGCGAATAACGAGCCTGGATTTGATGGTGGGGAACTCTCTTTCAATATTTTCGACAACCGGGTGGGTGGAGGCGCGGACAAGTGGTGCTGCGACGACCCTACGGTCGCCAATCCATGGACGGTCGATGTGAAGTTTCGAGCGCCGGTGGTCCTGCGCCATTTTACAATCACCTCGGGCAACGACGCGCGGGACCGGGAGCCGCTGACCTGGCAGATCGCCGGATCCAACGACGGCGTGGCTTGGACGCCGATATATGTGCGGGACAACCCGACTTCGATTTGGACCGACATCAACCAGGTGGCTAAAGTCACCCTGGGCGCGCCTGCGCCACCCTACTTGTATCTGAGGTATCAGGTCAGTCATACGGCGGGGCCGCTTCACCAGCTCAACGAAATCGAATATTTTGGTGACGTGGGCGGGGTGAGTAAACCGAGTCTTTCGGGCCGCCGGGTTGGCGAGGACTATGTGAGGTTTGAAATCACGGACGGTGCGGATACCACGCTGGACGGATCCAGCGTGGTCGTGAAGATCGACGATGCCGTGGTGGCCACCACCATGGAAAAAGTGGGCGCAGTGACCAGTTACACCCACCGGCCGTCGCCCCTATATGCGGCGGGCAGCGTGCACCCCTATGATATCACTGGGAAGGACAACTTCGGCAACGACTTGCGCTTTATCGGACAGTTCACGCAACCGACCCCTTGGTTCCCTGAGGAAAACCTGCCGGGTCCCCCGGCTCCCGAAGGTGGATTTGCCACTCGCTATATTTTTGGCGCCGGCACCATCGATTCCATCCCCTCGGCGTTGGCGGCGATCATGGCGGCCGACACGCCGGAGTTCGCGGGGAGTTTTGTCGACGTGGTCAGCGAAGTGGCCAATCATGGAAACGCGGGCATTTTCGCCGATCCGCTGCCCTATGCCCAGGAAGCGACGGACCTCGGCTGCTGTGGCGAGGATTTTATCCTGCTGCACATCGGGCACATTCGGATCGAGGAGGAAGGAGACTACACCTTTGGCGTGCACTCGGATGACGGCTTTGCCTTGCGCATCCGGGGGGGTACGGCGATTTCGGAGTCGGGCAATGGAGCGCTGGATCCCGGTGATGTCGAAGCCTTGGTTCACCCGGCCAACACCGGGGACAGCAACACCCGCGGCGTCTACCACTTGAAGCCTGGAGTCTACCGACTGGAATTCTTTTGGTGGGAGCGCGGAGGCGGTGACCACGGCGAACTTTATGTCGCCAAGGGCGCGTTCGCCAATGATGGGGACACGGGCTCGTGGCGGCTGGTGGGCGTGACTTCTCCCGCCACCACGGCTGCCGTGCTGGGCGTGGATGACTCGGGCTGGTCAGTGGTTTCCTCTGACCCGGGCGGCGACGAGCTGACGAACTGGGAGGGGGCCTTAGCGGACCTTGCGGCGACGGCTGGCGACCCGGTTGTCTACGACACGATGAATATCGGCGACCCGGGAACAAACGGTGGTGTCTTACCGTTTCCAAAGGACGCCGCAGGTGACCAGAATGATTTCGCGTTCCGAGGGACGGCCAAACTTGTCGTCCCGAGGGCGGGCACATACCTCGTCGGCTTCAACAGCGACGACGGTGGCTACGTAAAGATCACGGGGCAGACCTTTACTGAGATCCTGGTCAACGGCACGGGTGCCAGCGTGATCGATCCGGCCGGCGATCAGGTCATCTGCGACTGCCTGACGGGCGACAGCAACACCCAATCTCAGATCACGCTGGCCCAAGGGACCTATGACATTGAAGTCGGCATGTTCGAGCGGGGCGGCGGGGCCTACCTGAGGGTGAGCGGCGCCGAGGTCGGCGCTCCAACCCTTACAACCCTGACTAAGGGCGGCGCCAGGATCGTCAATTTCCCGGCCGGCGGTCTGGCCTTGACCGACGATCCCGTGACAACGGGAGGGCCCCCGCCGGCGGGCGGTTCCATCGCCGGAGTTGAGGTCACTGCAACCCAAGTCATTATCACGTACGATCCGGCCAGCGGAACTACCGCACGAGTCGCCCGGAGCTTGGACCTCAAGACTTGGACCACTCTTCCCATCGTGCCGACGCAATCGGGTAGCAATCTCATCTTCACCATTCAGCGGGGCACTGAACCGGCCGAGTATTACCGGATACTGGAACCCTGAGCGAGCAAGCCGTTAAAACATGGGTCTAGTAGTAAGTGTGTCCATTATTCATGCTGGTCTTGGTGCGTTACAGCGCGCCAAGCCAGCAGGATGAAAAGGACGTGGCCGTAGGGCGCGACCTCACGGGTTGGTCCCGCCGGTAGTCCCAATTGTTCGTGGATCGCGCGACCATCAGCCGCCTTCCGCAGAGGGTAGTCGGCCAAGCAGGGAATTGACGGTGGGGCGCTCTGGACCGTTGGTTGAGAGCGATCGCCTCGGGGGGAGCCCGAGGCTCCGGATGGCGGCCTTAGGGCATTGCGAAGGGACGCCTTGGGGGTTAGGAAAACCTCAATGATTCGAGGATTCCGACCCTCCAGCCTCATGGCGCGCCGCCTCCTTGGAGCGGCGGGGGCGGTGATGTTTTCGGGCGCGCTCACGACGGTCTCTGCGGAACTGGAAGCAGACGCGGCCCGGACTCACTGGGCCTACCAACCGGTGACCGAGCCGGCCACTCCCACTCTGTCTGAAGCGCACGCCTCCCGGGTCCGACAGCCGTTGGACGCGTTCGTCTTGGGGGCCTTGGAAGCCAAATGGTTGACGTTGTCGCCCCCGGCGGATCGGGCGATGTTGATTAAGCGGGCCTATTTTGACTTGGTGGGGGTGCCACCGACGGCCGAGGAGGTGGCATGGTTTGTGAGCGATTCTCGCGAGGATCCGAAAGTCATGACCGATTTGGTCGACCGGCTGCTGGCGGATTCGCGATTTGGTGAGCGCTGGGGGCGGTATTGGCTGGATGTGGCGCGGTATGCCGACAGCAAGGGGTATGTCTTTCAGGAGGAGCGGCGGTACGCTTATAGTTACACGTATCGCGATTGGGTGATCCGGTCGTTCAATGAGGATCTGCCGTACGATAAATTCATCCTCGCGCAGCTCGCGGCGGACCAATCGTTGGGGAGGGACGACTCGAGGCATCTGGCGGCCATGGGATTTCTGACGCTGGGGCGCCGCTTCCTCAACAATCCGCATGACATTATCGACGACCGGCTGGACGTCACCTTCCGCGGGCTTCAGGCCACGACAATTTCCTGCGCCCGGTGCCACGATCATAAATTCGATCCCATTCCAATCGCCGATTACTACAGCTTGTACGGTGTCTTCGCATCCAGCGAAGAGCCTTCGGAAAAGCCATTGTTGGGCGAACCGGAGCGGACCCCGGAATACCTGGCCTTCGAGGAAGAATTGAAGAAGAAAGAGCGAGCGGTGGAGGAATTTTATCGTCAGAAGAAGGAAGCGCTTTTTACCGAGGAGGCGATCGCTCAATACCTGAAGCTGTGCGCCGATGGTTGGAAACTGGACAATGAGGGGCTGAAAGCGCTGGCCAAAGAGCGGCAGCTTTACGCTTCAGTGACAGTGCGGTGGCGACGACACGTGCGCGAACTGGGGCCGGACCACCCCGTCATGGGACCGTATGCTGCCTTGGTCGAGGCACCCGCAGAGGAATTCACCCAGCGGTGGGACGCCGTGATGGCCCACCCTGCCCTCCATCCGGAGGTGGCGAAGGCGCTGCGAGCTGGATCGCACTCATCGGTGGGCGATCTGGCCGCGGCGTATGCCAAATTGTTGGCTCGGTACAAGGGGCCTGAGCCGATGCCGGACGCGAACGATGAAAGCTTGCGTCTCGTCTTGATGAGTTCCGATGGGCTGGAGGGGGTGGACCCGATGAGCCTGAACCGCGACTTCTCGGTTCCCGAAGGCGATCAGGCGCGCAATTTGCGAAACGCCGTTGAGAAATTCAAGGCCACCGCGGAGAACGGACCCCCTCGGGCCATGGCGCTGGTCGACAAGAGCGAAGCGGTCAAGCCCGTCGTTTTCAGGCGTGGCAGCCCTGGCAGCCGGGGAGATGAGGTGCCGCGTCAATTTCTCGGAGCCCTGGCGGGGCCCAATCGCCAGCCGTTCATCAAAGGGAGTGGCCGTCTCGAGCTCGCTGAGACCATTGCCAGCCGCGCGAATCCGCTGACGGCGCGGGTTTATGCCAATCGCGTTTGGCTCTGGCTGACCGGGCAATCGCTGGTTGAAGCACCCAGCGATTTTGGCATCCGCACGCCCCCGCCGGCCAATCCCGCGTTGCTGGATTATCTTGCGTCCAGCCTGATGAAAAATGGGTGGTCCACGAAAAAGTTGATCCGCGAAATCATGCTCAGCTCAGCCTGGCAACAATCCAGTCTGGTCCCGGACCCGCCGCACGGACAAGCGGAAGCCGCCGTGGCCCGGACCAGCGCCGATCCGATGCAGGTAGACCCCGAGAACACGCTGCTTTGGAAAATGAACCGGCGACGTCGTGACTTTGAATCGTTTCGCGACTCGTTGCTGACGGTATCCGGCCGCTTGGACCCCAAGATGGGCGGACGCCCGGTGAGCCTTGACTCGGCGGAGGCGAACCGCCGGACGATCTACGGGTTTATCGACCGTCAGAACCTCCCGGGGTTATTCCGCTCATTCGACTTTGCCAGTCCGGACCAGCATGCCCCCAAGCGCTTCCAGACCACGGTGCCGCAGCAGGCGCTCTTCGCATTGAACAATCCATTCGTGATCACGCAAGCGCGCGCCTTGGCCGACCTGCCAGGGGATTCCCCGGAAGCCCGCGCCAGGACCATTTTCCGCCGCGTCCTCAGCCGTGATCCGGAACCGGATGAACTGGCGCGGGCTATTGAGTTCGTGGCGGCGGCGGGAGGCGGCGAATCTGCCGGAGGAGGGGAAGACGGCGCAGGCGATGTCGGTCCCCCCGATGAATTCAGCGGGCCGCCGCTTCCTCCGTGGGTGGCCTACGCGCAAGTTCTGCTCATCAGCAACGAACTCATGTTTGTCGACTGAACGACTTACAATGAACGGACGTTGATGGTGGTGGTGACGGTAGCGCCCGAGTGGCGATCCTGGAGGCGGATTTCGTGCCGACCGGGCACGAGCCACGCGAAGGCAACGGATTCACTTTGGCTGATCTCCAGGGATGGGCTGGACCATAGCGGATCGGGGACGGGAGCGTTGGCGCGCAGTGGGAGACGCCGCCCGCCACCCGGAAGATCGGGGTCAAGAATCAGCGTGGTTCCGGCCAGTGGGAAGGTAATGCGCAGCTCCGAGTCGCGACCGGGCCCGGGCTCGAGACCCACCGTGACCTCGCTGATTCCGAGCCAATTGTCCTTCCCGCGAATCCAAGTGTGATAATCGCGGGGCAGGATGACGCGCCCCATGCGGTCGTAGCGGATGAGCGAGGCGACGGGTGGGATGGAGTCGCGGGCACAGGGGGTGCTGATCACTGGGCGGCGGCTCCGCCACTCTGCGGGCACCTGTTCGCCGGTGAGAGGATCGACTTCGACGTCGACGACGCTGTGCGGGCGCGGGAGCCATGTCGCCTGGCAGTGGGTGGCCAGCCATTCCATCACTTCACGCCAGATGGGCGCGGCGCCGGTGACGCCGCTGACGCGGTCCATGGGACGGTAATCGAAGTTGCCCACCCACACTCCAACGGTGAATTCGGGAGTATAGCCGACACACCAATTATCGCGAAAATCCGTGCTGGTTCCGGTCTTCACGGCTGCGGGGAAATCAAGCCGGAGCACCGAATGCAGGCCGAAGCACCGGCTGCGGGCCTGGGCATCACTGAGGATGTCTGCGATCAGCCAGCAAGCATCCGGATTCAGCCGGCGATCGATCGCATTTTGGGATGGATGGCTCGTTTGATCGGGTGGGGGGGGGGGGGAAGCGTATTCATCTTCGAGGCGCAAAGCGACCGGCCGCCATTCTCCGAGGCGGGCGAGGCAGGCGTACGCATTGACGAGGTCGAGGAGCCGGACTTCGGCGTTTCCGATGGTGAGTCCGAGCCCATAGTGGTCAGGCGGCTGGTTGATGGTCGAGAGACCGAGATCCCGGAGCAGCGAGTGCAGGACATCGGGGCCGCCGATGCGTTGCAACACTCGCACGGCTGACAGGTTCAGGCTGTTGGCCAGGGCTTCACGATAATTCATTGGGCCGTACTGACGGCGATCGTAATTGTGAGGTGAGTACAGACCGGTGGGTGTCATGTACTCGATGGGCAGATCGTCAACGATCGTGGCTGGCGAGTCGCCTTGCTGGAGGGCGAGGAGGTAGGTGAACGGTTTGAGTGTGCTGCCGGCGGATCGTGGCGCGAGCGCGCCGTTGACCTGACCGCCGCTGGCGTCAAAGAAATCAGGCGAACCGACCAAAGCCCGCAAACCGCCCGTGCGATTGTCGAGCACGACCAGGGCCGCCTCGCGGGCGTGCTGACTCCTCAGGCGACTTAACTGCCGCCGCACGACTTGTTCGCAGAAATGCTGTAATTCGAGGTCAAGCGTGGTGCGCCATTCGACACTGGGCTGGTCGTCTGGGTGGTCGGTTGCGGTGGCGAGATGTTGACCGGCGTCATGGCGGTCGGTCGCGTGGGCCGCGAGCAGCATATCCACGAAGTGAGGTGCTTCGAAGCCGCCTGTCCAACGGCGGAGGCGGAGGGGTTCGGCGGCGGCGCGAGTGGCTTCGCGGGAGGTGATCTGGGCGTCATCGCGCATGCGCGACAGGATCCATTCCTGCCGGCGTTTGGCGCCTTCGAAATTGCGGTAAGGGTTGAGGCGGGTCGGGGCCTGGGGCAGACCGGCGAGAAAGGCGCATTCAGCCAGACTGAGGTCGCCGAGCGGTTTCTTGAAGTACAGAGCGGCGGCGGCGGCACATCCGGTCGTTTGGTTCCCGTAGTTTACGCGCTGGAGGTATTCGGTCAGGATGCGTTCTTTGGACCAACTGATTTCGAGTTTTCGCGCATAAGCCATTTCCCGCACCTTGTCTTTCCATGTTCGGTTGTTGTAGCGGTCGGAGGCGACCTTGACCAATTGCTGGGTGATGGTCGAGGCACCGGACACGCGCCGACCGGCGAAGAGGGAGTCGAGAGAGGCGCGGGCCAAGCCGATGCTGTCGATGCCTCCATGTCTCCAGAAGCGCTGGTCCTCGGCGGAAACAGTGGCATCGATCAGGTCCGGTGGAATCTGGGAATAGCGCAATGATTGGACACGCTGACCGTTTTCGAGGAGCCGCCGCAGCGGGCGCCCTGACCGGTCGGTGATTTCCGGGCCGAGGGCGGGAGGCGAGAGCAGGGCCGGAGGGATGGACAGGAGGCGGGGAAGGCCGTGATACGCAATCAGGCTGAGAAAGGCCAGCAGGGCCAGCCGTCGGCTCCAGCGTTTCCAAGCCCCCGGTCGGCGGTTGCCTTTGGTGGGTGATTGGGTCCGCGGCTTGGCTGAACGGTCCCGGGCTGGCAGCGGCATGCTCATCACTTTTGGCCAGCCACGGATTCGGCGGCGGTGCGAGCACTCATGAGCTGAGTGCCGCTGAGCCCATACTGAGCCGGTTCGTACATCGCCTCGATTTTGGCTGGTGGGGCGGTGACCATGCCCTCGGCGACGACGCGGGTCAGGTAGCTCAGGCGGTAAGTGCCCGCCGCCCACAGGTGATCGGCGAAGAAAAGGGCACGATCATGGCGGAGTTCCTCGTGGCTTGACCACCAAGGGATGATCAACTCTTGATTGGCGCCGGGCGGTCGGGCGGCGCCGGGGGCCTGGCTGACGAACTTCGGATTGATGGCTTCAAGGATGGCGGGCAGAGGATCATCCACGGCGATGTATTGGCCGGGTTTCGACAGTCGCAGATCGAGCGTAACGGCGACCAAATCTCCGATTTCCAGGTTTTCCGGCGCGACAGTTGAACCGTCCGGCAGGAGCTTGGCATATTTCCTGGAAATCCCGAATCCTTGATTGCGCGGGGTGAGGGGGACCACCTTGGGGCGGGCGGCGACCGCGACCGCGACTCTGATGCGGTCGGGTGGGGTTCCGTGCACGGTCAGTTGCCGCGCCGAACCCTGGCCGTTGAATGGCAGCGTGACCGACCGGGAAGCCGGGGAGGCCGGAAGGGATACTTTGGCCGTTTGGTCGGCAAAGGCGATTTCGAGGTTCACTTCAGCGAGATGCTGATTGAAGGATCGTGCAGCGGTGGTCAGGGCGAGGAACGCCCAGGCATTGTCGGATGTGTTCCGCCAACGCCCGTGGGAGGTGCGCTCCTTGAGCAGGCGTTCGGTCAGGGCGGCGGTGGTGGCGTGGGTTGGATCGATTTTCAGCCACACCAGGAGGTTGAGGGGGGTGAGGTGGGATTGGAGCCATGGATGCTGCCATTCCTGGAGAGCGGCGTCCTGCGGATCGTCCAACACTTTGACGGCTTGCTCCCGTGAACCGCCGCTTTCGAGAATGGCGAGAGCAAGAAGCGCCCGTCCCGAATGGCTGAGGGCGTGGGTTTTGCGAGCGAGAACCTCGTGGTAGGCGGGCTCGCCTCGGCCGAGCAAAGCCAGCGTGAAGCAGGCGAAGGCGCGATCATAAAGGGTGCTGGGGTCGGTGTTTTCCTGGGAGCGCCGGAGTGAGTTCGAAAGGTACCCAGCCAGGCCATTGACCCTTTCCTCTGGCACTTGGGCTCCGGCGGTCCGGGCCATAGCCAGGACCATGCCACCATAGGCGCTGGTCCACTGGGACGATTGCCGTTCCCCGGGCCAATAGCTGAAGCCACCGTCGGTCGTTTGCATCGAAAGCAGACGATTGGCGCCGGACTGGATGGTGCGGTCGATTTCACTCAACGGGCGTTTGGCCCAGGACGCGGGGTCGTCGAGTTGGCGCAGCGCCAGCCAGGGCATAAGCGATGACGATGTCTGTTCCAAACAGCCGTACGGGTAGTGCAGCAAGTAGGCGAAAGCGCCCGCGGCCTCCAGCAGGATGGAATTGGACACGGTGACCGTGACTTCGCCCCGGCCCTGAAGCAATTCGGGGTTCACGGTTGCCAGCAAGTTTTCTGGATCGTCGCCCGACTTCAGAATGGCATAACGCATTTCCGTAAGCACCGGCTGAGCGTAGCCAATGGCGAGGGTTGACTGGACGGCGTCGGCCAGAGCGATACCGGGAGTGACGGAGGCGGCTTTCCATTGCCAGACGGCGGAGCCGGCTTCGGTGAATTCCAGCGGAAAGGCGACGGCGGCGGTGCCGTGCGGATCGAGGGTGACGCGCTGGACAAGCGGCTGCGAGGCAGTGGCCAGGGAGTCGAGAGTGAGTGTGACCTCGGTTTCCAGTGGTTGGTCGGTGTGGTTGAGCACGATGCCTTTGGCGGTGATGCGATCGCCGACGTGGGCGAAGCGGGGCAGGGCGGGCTCGAGCATGAGTGGTTTGTTGATCTCGAACCCGCCTTCGCCGGAGCCAAAAGCATCGTCCCCGGCGGTGGCTACCGCGACGAGTCGGAAGCGTGTGAGGTTATCGGGAACGGCGAATGGGACAGTGATCTGGCCTGATTGATCGGTGACGAGCGCTCCCTGAAAAAAGGCCACCGGCTGAAAGTTCCGCCGGAGCCGCTCGCCGCTGGCCGACTCTCCGTCGGCGCCACCGCCAATCATATAGCCTTTGTTGGTGAAGGCGAGTTCCTGCGGATCTTCGGGAAGCAGCGCCATCAAAGAGGAGCCGGTCACGACGGCGAGGACTTGGGGTTGGTGAAAGGCGCTCCACAAATCGGGCACTTCATAGGGAACGAGCGTGAGTACTCCATCATCGGCGGCCCAAAACGTGACCTCGGCACCGACCACTGGCGCCCCCGAGTGGTCGGTTACGGTCGCTGTTGCAGTTCCCTGGTCTCCAGGGCGATAGCTTGGTTGTTGGGCGGCCACGGCCACATTGAGGCGCGATCGTTCGTCCACGATTCTCAGCTCGGTGAAACCCACCTTGTAGTCGGTGGACTTGTGGCGCCGCGGGCTGGTCTCCGCGCCGCGGACGATGAATACGGAGACGAAGGTATTGGGGGCCAAGCCGGCCTCCAGGGGCACTTCGACGACTTGGGAGTTGGACGTGATGTCGGTGAAGAAATGGCGGATGACGTGGCGGCGTTCGAGGCAGACCATGGCTCGGCCGATGAGGGGGGACTTGACCAGGATTTTGGCGGTTTCGCCGTGGCGGTACGACGTTTTGTCGGGGGTGAGTTCGATGCGTACGCCGTCGCGTTCGTACCAGCTGGCCCAACCTTCACCATGCACTTGTACACTGGTGACGGACTGGACGGCTCGCCCTTCAGGGTCAGTAGAGCGGGCGGTGATGTAATAAAAGCCCGGCTCCTTCGGGGACCACTTGTACGCGGCGGATTCGTGACGGCCGGGCGGTACGGTGACAGTGGCTTCGGCCACCACCCCCCGCTGGATTTCGGTCCGGACGTTCGAACCGCCGCCCACCGTCTGGACGCGCACGGTCACAAAGTCAATCTTTTCCACCATCACTTGGGCCTCAACAGGATCGGGCCAAGATTGGCCATCGGTCCGGGCGGCGGCCAGCGCGATATCGAGAGGTTCGCCCGAGGCGACGATGTCCTCCAGCCGCCGGATGCCAAGGTAATAGGAGGAAGGGTGGAGGGTTCGCTGCCAGCGTTCGGCGATCGTTTGTTGGTTGAGGTCCGTGACCTCAGCCGTCACGGCCACCGTGCGAGGGAGCGCGGCGAAAGGGGAAGTAGGAACAGGGAATTCGAGGGTGGCGCGCCCGTCATCGGATAGGTCAGTGCGGGCCTGTGCGGTGACCAGGTGCGTCTCGACGTTTTCGACGGGCACTTCGTGGTAACCCTCCGCGTCCCAGTAATATGTTTCACGGGAATCGAGAAACGCGTGCTGGGGAAAGGCCGGGGAATCAAATCCGCCGCGCGAGACACTGGCGGACCAAAGGAGTTTGGCTTTGGCAAGTGGTTTGCCCAGGAGATAGCGCGACTGGAGGTTCAGTGAGGCGTTTTCACCCACGAGCGTGAAGGAGGGGTCATCGAAGGTGGTTTTGAAGGTGTTTGGTTTGTACTCCTCCACGAAAAACGAAGTGTGGAAAACGAGCGGGCGATGGGAGCGGTCCTCCGGATCCGAGTCAGCGCCGGCATCATCAGCGTCTTCCTCTGCTTCCTCCTCGGCGTCCTCGTCTCCCCCGGCAGCGACGCCCCCTTCGGTGTGGGGAACTTCGATTTCGAGTCTGTAGGGGCCAAGCGGACCTGGGGGGAGTTCGAGCGATCCGTCGAGTGAGCCGGCGGCCGAGAATTGCACGTCGCGTCGGTGAATGAGGCGTCCCTTGGAGTCGTAGGCTTTCAGCAAGGCCGGCTGAAGGTTCGTCGGCTTTCGGGTTCCGGTGGCATCGATGAGCCGACCGATGGCCTTAAAGTAGACAGTATGGCCGGGCAGGTAAACGGGGCGTTCGGTGAAGACGGAGACGTGATGGCGGAGGGCCGGCAGTTGTCCCCAGTCAAAGGGTACTCCGAAGCGCCACATCCCGAGACCCTGAGCGCCCGGACCATCCAATTCGACCGCATGCAAGTCGGCCTGGGATTCGGCGAGCAACCAGCTGGCATGAGCGCGGGGAAGGCGGGCGGTGCCATCTTCCGCCGTGGTGGCTTGGCCGAGGGTATTTTTTTCGGCATCGAACACGGTCAGGGCCACGCCGCTCATCGGCTTTCCGGTGGCCTGGGAGAAGAGCGAAACAAAGACCTCCTCGGCGGACAATTTCCAAGCCAGTCCGATGTCGGTGAGTTGGACAAAGGCCTGGGCGCCGAACCGCCGTTTTTTGCCCGTCCACTCGGGGCGCGCTTGGCCTTCGACCGACACGAACAAGGCACCCGCCTTGCGGCCGTTCAGCGCCTGCCGCCAGTCGATGACGAACTCGTCCTGGTCATCGATGGGTGCGGTGCCCGAGAACTCCTGTTCGAAAATTTTCTGACCGGGCATGGCATCGAACGGGATGCGGCGCGCCCCGCCCGTTTCCTCGTCCTCGGCCCCCTCGCCGTCCGACTCGTGGTAATGCCGGTAGGCGCGCAGGGCATAAATCAGCGACTCGCGGTCGGCGATCTTTACCCTGACACGGACATGTTCGACGTTGACCGTGTGCACGTCGAAGACGGCTCGACCCTGGGGAAGTTGGTTCATGCTGAACCCGGGTAAAGCCACGACCGGAGTGACGACCTCGAAGGAGAATTCCTTGCGGTAGGGCGCGCTCATGGTCAGTCCGTCGGCCGCCGTCAGGCCAGGCGCCAGGGTCACGGTGTAGGGCGTTTGGTGGCGGAATTCGCCGGCGAGGGTGAGTGTGCCATTCTCGAAGTTTGCCTTGTAGCCGGTTGGTTCCGGCTGCAGAGAGACGTGCTGGACCACGGCCTCGGCCGCAATTTCGGGAGCGAGTGGTTTGTTGAACGCGAGCCTGATGATCTTGGGCCGGCCGATTTCGTTTTCGGCAAAGTCGTAGGCCAGTTTGAGCGGCTCGATGTTGCCCAAGGTGAAACTCGATGGTTGTTCGAGCGATCCTTTGCCGTCGAGTGTGCGGACTCCGGAGATTTCGATTTTCCAATCGTTGCCGACGGGCAAGGGCTCGGCGGGTGTTACGATCAGTGTGCCGGGCAGGGCGAGAGTCGATTCCGGAGGAGCGGTCGTGTCCGCGGCCCCGGCAACCATGAGGGCTTTTTGCCGGAAATTCTGAGGCAATTCCCAGCCGGTAGGCAGGTTGGCGAAAGTGGCGACGCGGGCGATGGACCGGATTCTGGCGCCCCCTTGATTGACGAAGTGGATTTGGCGGCCGGCGGTGGAGGCATTGACTGGGGCGTTGAACTGGAGGAGGATCTGGGGCAAGCGGGTGAGGTTGTGCGATCCGAACCAACGGGGATGCCGGTCGATGAGAGAAAGGCCGGGCGCCTTCAGGCTAAGGGTCGGCTGAGGCATGGGCAGCGGTCCACCCGTCGCATCGGCAAGCCCGGGGCGCACAGCGAAGCTGTACGGTTGACCCCGGACGGGTTCTTCGAGCGGGACGAACACGCCGCTTTCGGAACTGCGCCAGCTCCATCGGCCCCGCAAGGGGGGAGTGACCGTGATGGGCCGCCGGGAGTCGTCCTCCTCGGTGGCTTGATCGTCTCCCCAGACCGTAACCATGGGCACGGGGAACCGGAGTTCGATGGTGGTTTCCTGCGTCAGGGCCGGCTGAGTGCTGCTCCAGACGACGGGTGAGGGTGGGGGTTGAGGTGGGGCGATGCGCGTTTGCGGCCGGTTGGTCTGAGCGACGGTGGCCATCGGTGTGGCGACCAGCAGCAAAAGCGCTCCCAAGAGAAGCGGGCGGAGTGAGGGTAATTTCATGGGATTGACAGAAAATGGAGGTCAAACGGGGGCCGGGTGTCCATCCTTTCAACAAAGTGCCGTCAACAGCGCGAAAAACGAGTGGTTTTCGTCCGGTCACCCAGACTCGACGCCGCGTGCAAAAATCCGGGGTGGGTTTTCTCAGGAGGTGTACGCCGGCGGTTGACGCGCCCGGTGAGGCGTGGTCATGATAGAAATCGTGAGTGAGTTGGCCATTGACCTGCAAAACGTCGCCAAGACCTATGGCGGGGGAGTGGTGGCGTTGAGGGATGTGGTGATGCAGGTGCGGGCGGGAGAGATTTTCGGGCTTTTGGGGCCGAATGGGGCGGGCAAAAGCACGCTGGTGAAAATTTTGCTGACCATTGTCCACCCGAACCGGATCAGTGGATCTCTTTTGGGAAAGCCGATCGGGCATCGGGACACGTTGGGCCGCGTCGGGTACCTGCCGGAGGCCTCGCGCTTTCCCGAGTATCTGACGGGTTGCCAAGTGCTCGATTATGTGGGCGGGCTGCACCGGGTGCCGCGCGCCCTGCGGCGCCAGCGGGCGTCGGAGTTGCTCGGCCTCGTCGGTTTGGCGGGGTGGGAAGGGCGACCGCTGCGCACCTACAGCAAGGGAATGCGGCAACGGCTCGGCTTGGCCCAAGCGCTCATCAATGACCCATCGCTGGTCTTTCTCGACGAACCGACCGACGGGCTGGATCCGATCGGACGGCGGGAAGTGGCCAATGTCATGCGGGAGCTGCGGCGGCGCGGGCTGACCGTTTTCCTCAACAGCCATTTATTGGGGGAAGCCGAACGCCTCTGCGACCGTGTCGCTATTCTTTCACAAGGACAGGTGGTCCGGCAGGGGACGGTGGAGAGCCTGACCCAGGAAGGACGCCGCTATGAATTGCGCTTGGAGGGGCGCCTGCCCGCGGATGTGGCCCTGCGGGATCTGGTGGCCTCGCTGGGCGGCCGGGTCGGATTTGACGAAGAGGCCGGCTGCACGCGGATTCATCTGGAAACGGACCGATCGCTGTTTCTGCAGCCGCTGATCGACGCCTTGCGCGCGCTCGGGATCACGATCGATGCCATCATTCCGCAGCGCCAATCGCTCGAGGACTATTTCATCGGCGTGGTGCAACCATCGGCCGAGCCCACACGCGCCGATTCCTCACCCACCGCCATCCACGATCCGGCGACTCGGCGAGAATAATAAAGTCCACGTCCATGCAATTTGCCGCTATTCTCGCCGACACCTGGCGTCTGCTCAGCGCCCGTAAAGTTTTCTGGGTGGCCCTCGGGATGACGGTGTTGGTCGGCCTACTTTATGCCTCACTGGGGTTCACGGATCGGGGGCTCACATTGTTTTTTGTATTGGAGATTCCGAACGACATGTTTTTCGCTGGATCAGCCGGGGCGTCGGCGCTGGCGCTCAATGTTTTTTATTACATCACGGAATGGTGGACATCGCTGTTTGGGATAATCCTCGGGTTGGTGACGTGCGCCTCGCTGTTTCCTGACTTTATGACGCCCGGGGCGGTGGACGCGGTGCTCTCGAAGCCGATCGGGCGCTGGAGACTCTTTTTTTACAAATATGCGAGCGGCCTGTTGTTTGCGCTGGTGCTTGTGGCGGTGTTTGCCGGGATGGCCTTTTTCACCATTCGGTGGAGGCTCGGGTTCTGGCATCCCGCGGTTTTCTGGAGTGTGCCCTTGGGTGTCGCGTTGTTCAGTTTTCTGTACTCGGTCTGTGTGTTGTTTGGCGTGTGGACGCGTTCGGCGCTGGCGGCGTTGCTGCTTACGCTGTTGTTTTGGATCGGGTGCTGGGGATTGCAATGGGCGGAGGGGTTGTCTGCCCAGCTGGCACGGACCACGTCGGCGGCGGCCGCGCTGACGGGCGAGGCCAAGGGAATGAGCAAGGCAGAAATGGCGCACCGGATCTTTCGCGGCCTGATGTTTGTGCTGCCCAAGACCGGTGAAACGACCAGCTTGGTCCAGCGCACGGTGCTCCGCCAGCAGGACCGCGAATATCTCCGGGATAAAGAAATCGCCAACCAAGTGTCCCGCAATGAGTCGCTGGCCGCCCTGCTCGGCAATCCGCCGGAGTCCGAGCCGGTGATCCGCGAGCGTGTCATTCGCGATATGGAAGCCATGTCGGCCCTCGAAAAGTCAGCCCAGTACATCGTCGGAAGCTCACTCGCCTTTGAAGCGGTCGTCCTCATGCTCGCCGCCTGGCTCTTCGCCCGCCGCGATTATTGAGCGCAGCCGACCCCCGCATCGTCCTGTTCATCCTACATCCTTTCCATTTCATAATTTCCATTTCATCCCCCTTTCCCTCATGCCCGCTGTGCTCGCCCTGGCCGCCCACCCCGACGATATCGAATACGTCATGGCCGGCACCCTGCTGCGGTTGCGGCAAAAGGGATGGCAAGCGCACTACTTCAACTTGTGCTCGGGCAATTGCGGCAGTTTGGAAATGGAAGGCCCCACCACCGCCCGCACCCGCCTGGCGGAAGCCCAGGCCTCGGCCGTCCTGCTGGGCGCCGCGTTCCATCCGCCGATCGCCCATGACCTTGAATTAATTTATTCCATCCCATTGCTGCGGCGCGTCACCGCCGTGGTCCGCGCGGTCAACCCCACGATCGTCCTCACCCACTCGCCGGTCGATTACATGGAAGACCATATGATGGCCGCCCGACTGGCGGTCACGGCCACTTTCGCGAAAAACATCCCGAACTTCGCCTCCGACCCGGTGCGGCCCGGCGCGCCCGGGGATGTCGCCGTTTACCACGCCATGCCCCACGGCCTGCAAGGGCCGCTGCGCGAGGAAGTGACCCCCGACTTTTTTGTCGATACAACGGCCGTCCACGAAACCAAGCTGGCCGCCCTGGCCTGCCACCAAAGCCAGCAAGGGTGGCTGGCCGCCTCCCAGGGAATGAACAGCTATCTCCAGACCATGGACGATATGTCCCGCGAAATGGGCCGCCGCAGTGGCCGGTTCACCCACGCCGAAGGTTGGCGTCGGCACCTGCACCTCGGGCTGTCGCGACGTCCGTACGATCCGCTTGCGGATGTCGTCGTTCCTGAGTGAGTCGAGGTTCGGTCGGGTTATTTTTGTGATCGTGGCGACGAGGCTGTGACGGGAGGGCTGGTCGAGTGGAAATTTCTGTGCGGAGGAGGCGAATGTGGGGATAATCCGTCTTTCCCGGCCTCGGCCGCATTGATCGCATGACCCAACTTCTCCTTCCGGCAGTCAAAGCGGACGGGCGCGATGCCGCGCGCGTTCCTGAATCATTGTCCGAGGTATTCGACCCGGCGCTGGCTCGGGGTGAGCGGGCGGCGGTGCGGGGCAAGCTGACGGAGTATGTGATTGTGGCGTTGGTGGTGGGTTTTCTGGCGGGCTACGAGTGGCTGCGCTGGGTGATGCGCGCCGAGCTGCATCCGATATGGATGACGTTGTTCGCGTTCTGCATTGCCCTGTACTGTCTGGCCCGGGTGTGGTGGTTGAGCGGCCGGTTGCGCGCGCTGCAGTCGGGACAGGGGCTTTGGGACTCCCTGGTGGTGGACTTTTCCGAGCTCGGTGAGCGTGGGTACTATTTGTTCGATGGGATTCGCGACATGCACGGACTGCCGATGGGTCCGGTGCTGGTCGGACCCACGGGTGTGTTCAGCTTGACGGTGCGGACTTCGCCGCCGACGGGCCGGCCTTTTGAAAAAGCCGACCATGTCGACCGCCATAAACTGCGACTGGGCGGGCGGCCGGCCTTCGCCGATCCGCTGGGGGGGGCACGGCGCATGGCTCAACGCGTGTCCGCTGTGCTGGTGCTTCGTGGAGCGGGAGAATTGCCGGTGGTTCCGATGGTGGTGCTTCCCGGTTGGCGGATGGGAAGCCGGCCGGCCGAAGACGCACGCGATGTGCTCGTGGTCAGCGAAGAAACCTTGGCTCGTGAGGTGCTGAACCAGCCTGGGCATCTGGAACCCAAGGCCATTCTCGAAGTCTGCGAGGCACTGCGGCCGGCGGCTTAGGAGCAAGGTGGACCCGAATACGCATGCCGTCATACTGGTGCCGCTAGCCCCTGCGCCGTCCTCGGCGCGGAAGTATCTCGATAAGTCTTGGCCACCAACCTCATTGAGTGATTTTGCACTGGGGCAGGGCTTTCTGCAGCTCGGATATTCCTTCTGCACTCACGCGGGTGCCCTCGACGTTCAACTCGCGCAGACCTTTGAGCACGGCCAATTCCCTCAATCCGGCATCAGTGATCTGAGTTCCGGCGAGGCCAAGTTTTTGCAGGTGCGATAGTCGGACGACTTGTGCCAGGCCTTGGTCATCGACCGGAGTTCCTCCGAGGCGCAATTCGTCGAGACTTTGAAGCTTGGCAAGCTCCGCCAGGCCATTGGCGGACAACTCGCACCGGTGAAGCCCCAGTGCCTTCAATTGGCTGAACTCAGGCACGCCCCGCAGCCAATCGTCTGAAATTCGCGGTCTGCCCAATATCAACTCGCGCAAGCGGGGATGATCGGTCAATTCTTCAGTCCGGCCACCGTGACCGTTGTGCCATATAGATCCAGAGATTCCAGAACCTCCATTGCAAGGAGTTCCCGCATGCCAGCGCCGGTGACAGCTGAGTTGCTCAAGTAAAGGACTTTCAAGTTTTTCAAATTCGCCAAGCTTTTCAGTCCCTCATCGGTTATCGGGATGCTGCGCAAGGCCAGCGTTCGGAGTTCTTTCAGGTTAGAGGTAACTTTTAGTACGCCCTTTTCACTGACCTTGGTGTGGCCAAGGCCAAGGGCCTCCAGATTCGTCAAGCCAACGAGTTTCAGCAGTCCAACATCCGAGACTTGGGTTTTTGCCAAGTGAAGTGTCCGCAATCTATTGAGGCCAGCCAGCGACTCCGTCCCGGCGTCCGTCACCCGGGTCCCGTACAGGTTCAGCGTTTCGAGCCTCAGTAGGATACGCAGTACTTCCGTGCCGCCGTCTGAAATTGGAGCGCCGTAAAGATTCAGAAACACGAGGTTCGAGAACCGCGCCAATTCTTTCAGACCGGCGTCCGTGATTTTTGACGATCCAAGATCCAATCCGAAGGGCACCGATGGTTCAGGTAGCTGCGGTAAAATGCCCTCCATCCATTCACCAAATCTGAACGCAGGGACATCACCTATGCGGCTTTCTTCGCCTGGCACGAACTCCGGGTAGCCTAGGTCGCGTCCACAACCTGTTTCAGCTCCGGCTTTTTTCCATGCCTCGCGGATTTCCAGTGGCAGGGGTGTGGGAGCCTTGTTTTTCTCGGTCGCAAAGGCGCTGGTCTGAGGTGACAACGCAACACAGGAATAGATTGAAAAAACGAGTCAAAGCCATCCCTTAAAAGATGGTATAGTACGGTGGACCCCTTGATTTCAAAAGGGATTGTTTGGCTTGATCGTTGGTTGTCCACGGCGGATCTATGCACGGGCTATGAGCGCATTTCCTCACTGGGAGTGGCGGGCTGTGGCCGCCATAGAACAAGCGCATGACTCACCAGCTTTTACCTTGGCGATAAACGGTTTGGTGCATGTCCCGCTGGAACTCTCGGTTGTCATGCAGTCGTTCCGCATTCTTCAG
>JBJXFS010000301.1:0-6116 GCA_046155625.1 Verrucomicrobiales bacterium
GGCTAAAGCCTTTTACAGAACAAACCTTACACCCCCCTGGGGAACCTTCTTCTCTCGCCACTTGTCCCTCTGGCCGGCGCTCTGCTTGGCGCTCCCAACCATCGACCGCTGCTCAGTTCCTACTCCGTCAGCCTGCTCATCATTGTTCTAGTATCCAGCTTCCTGATCTTCATGGAAAGAATGACCGACGATTTCTCCGCCAGCTTCGTCGCCACCACCACCCCCCTCTCCGCCTTGATCGTCCACTTTTTCAGTGACCAATGGGGTTTCCCATCCACACCCCTCTTCCTCAAGACCAGCCTGGTCTCCGGCCTCTTCCTCCTCGCCTACATCCTCATCCGCGCCTGGCCCTGGTACCGCGCCCTGAATCCTGAACACCGGAACGGGAATCGCAAATAGCCATGGTCCTGCCCCATGAACCTCCTCCACCCACCCGGTGAGCGGGCGAGTCTTCCACAACCCCCTGATCATTGGTGGCCCCTCGTTTAATTCGTGGTTCCCCCGTCCTGTTTAGGTTAAATGCATCCTCCTCCATTCATCAAATACATCCTCACAAAGAACAAAGAACAAAGAACAAAAAACCAAGAACCAAGAACCAAGAACCAAGAACCAAGAACCAAGAACACTTCCCCCTTCCCCCTTCCCCCTTACCGCAAACGCTTTACCGCACACACTTTACCGCAAACGCTTTACCGCACACGCCCCATGTCCTCGCCCCCACGCTTAGCCGCCGCACCGCCTGCGCCGTCGCCACCGCCGCCCTTGGCGGATTTCGGCGACTGGTTGTCGCCGATGATCGTCAAAGAGCTGCGCCAGGGGCTACGCACTTGGGTATTTGTGGGCGCCTTCATCGTGCTGCAGGCGATTTTGACGATGACGCTGCTGATTTCCTCGACCTCGGGGAATGAGGAGGCCTCGACGTACTTGTTTTGGATGCTGGTGGCCACGATTGTGGTGGGGATTGTACCGCTGCGTGGCTTCAACGCGCTGGCCGGGGAGATGAAGGCTGAAACGCTGGACTTGCTCATGCTGACGCGGCTGGGCGCCTTTCGGATCGCCGCTGGAAAGTGGATTGCCCTGGTGGCCCAGGGCGGCCTGATCGCGATTTCGGTGCTGCCATATGTCGTGCTGCGGTACTTTGGAGGCGGCATCGATCTGGTCGGCGAACTCTTGGCGTTGCTATTGTTGTGGATGCTGTCCGCCGCGGTGACCGCGGTCGCCGTGGCGTTTTCCTCGCTGCCATCCGTCGTCCTGCGCGGATTCATCCTGCTGGGCACGTACATCATGGCGATCATGGCGGTGAATGCCATCATCTTGCTGGCCACCATGCGCCTGACCAGCAGCGGGGCCTTCTTCTTCGGCACCTCCTCGACCCCCGACCTCTGGGTGGCCTTGGCCGTAATCACCCCTCTCTGGGCGTACGGGTGCTATTTCCTGCTTGATGTCGGTGCCACTGCCGTCTCGCCGCTCGCCGCCAATCACGCCACCCGAAAACGGCTCATTTCACTAGTCCTCATCGTTGCGAGTCTTGGCATCGCCTGGTACCTCCCGGCCTCCGCCGATGGTCGCGAAATTGCCGTCACCTGCGTCTGCGCGCTTTCGGCGCTCGCCGCCCTCGATTGCCTCACTGAACCGCCCGCGACCTCGCCGTCGGTCTTCAAACCGTTCGTTCGCCGCGGCCACCTGGGACGGCTCGCTGCCGCGTTCTTGGCCCCGGGCTGGGCCACCGGCCTGTGTTTTTACGCCCTGCTCTGCGTCCTCGTGCTCGCGGCCCTGCGCCTCGTCGACGCCCTGGACACGCGGCAAGAGTCGTTGGTCCTCGCCAATGTCCTGCTGGCTCCCCTGGTCCCGCTGGCCCTGGGCTTGATCTTTTTCCGCAACCACCCGCGCCCGCTCGGCCCCTACATCGTCTGCACCCTCATCCTCGGCATCTACTCACTGCTGCTCTTCTTTATGGCGGAAATTGGGCGCGAGGACTCCGTCGGATACCTTGCCATGATCACGCCTCCTTCCGCCCTCGTGCTTCACGACGGCATGGATGGCATGTATGAGGAAAGTATCGTCCTGACCGGCGGTGTGGCGACGGGCATTGGGTATCTTCTTTTTCTTCTCTGGCGAGTGATCCCGGTCTCCAAAGCCATGCAGCAAGCGGTCGTCGCCGCCAAAGCGCAGAGCGACTCACCCTAGGAACCCGCCTCAGGCACCCAGCACGTCGCGCGCCAGCCCGATCCCGGCGGCCGGCCGGCCGAATTCGCTCGCGGTGACGCGCGCCAAGCCGATAAGGTGACGCCAACGCAGGCTTGCGCGGGTGGCGGCAAATTCCTCGGCCACCGTGCGATAGTATTTCTCGCCGTGCAGCGCTCCGTCTTCGCTCACCGCGTACTTGAGCAACACGTCGAAAACGCCGCGGGCGTCGTGGCCATGAGCCCCGTACGCGGCCACGACCGCCGCCGCCCGAGCCTGCAAATTGCCCCGCACCGCTTCATCGAGCGCTCCGAGAAGTTTGGGAGCCTCCGTCGCAGTCACGGCCTTCCGGTGGTACTCGAGGGGCAGCGGCTGCCATGCCGCAAAGTCGCCACCGCGCTCAACCCGGTCGTGCGCCACCTGCCAGGCACCGAGAATGAGGCACGCGAAAACGTGGCGCGGACTGCCGACGCGCGCCATCTGGCGCCACGCGTTGGCCGAGTCGCTGGCGTGCACGCCGATCGAGTCGCCATGCACACTGCCGATCGGCTTCCCGGCGACCTCCTGGGCCGGTGGCCGCCCTTCGTCGCGCAGCACCAATTGATTCGCCGCCAGCGAAATCGCCTCGCCAATCGCATCGGGCGCCACTCCGTCATTCAACGCTCCCGCCGCCGCCGTGGCCGCCTGGGCCGGTGTGGCCGAAAACAATTGCACGACAAATCGGTCGATCCATGCGTCCTCCGGTGTGTGGGTGCCGAGCGCACGGTCGAGCAGTTTATGCTCCTCCAGCAGCTGCGGCAACAGCTGGCGTGGGCTCTGCGCCGCTCTCGAGGCCACCCACGGCTCGTTCTTCACGCAATAACGCACCGACTGCCGCAACATCGTGGCGGCCTGCGCCATCCCGACCACATCCAGCAACCCCCAAGCCCGGTATGGCATCACCACCCGATGAACTTCCGGATGTTCACCCACCACTTCGACCACCGATTCGAACGCCGCCTCCGGCGACCGCGCCACCAATGCCGCCAATTGCGCTTCCGCCCGCGCCACATCCTGATCGTGCACGGCGCCCCGCAGCGCCCCCGGATCCGTCGCCGCCGCCGCCACCACCGGTTTCAGCACTTCCTTGGACCGGCCGCCGCTCTCGTGGATGCGATTGGTATTGCGATACAACACCTTGAAGACCGGCAACGCCTGGCCCGGTCCAGCTATCTCGCCCGCCATGGCCAAGGATGGCGCGAGCGCCATCATCGTGTGGAAACCCACATAGTCCTCGCCGCCGAACCTGCGGGCGTTGGCCACCGCTCCCGCCGCCACTAGCTCGCGTACACTCGGTCCCGCCTTCATCCGCTCTGCCAGCCGGGGCAGCAACGCATCGGGCGTCGATTCCTGCATCATCGCCACCAAGGGCTCCAGTCCGCCAAAATCGAGCGCGGCCGCGCCACCTTCCGGCTCGGCCGCCTGCAAACCCAACTGCTCCACCACTTCCGTTCCCACCGACGCCACCACCATCCCTCTCCCCACATGATTCAAAAATCCACGGCGTGTAACAGGTGATTTCATAAATAAATAGGGTTTGATTAGCGGCAGTATATCTCCAAACGCGACTACCGAAAGAACTTTCACATTGGCAGTGCTTCGTGCGGACGCGCAGGTCGACTTGCCCTCAGGCGATGACTCGGGCCGTGGATTCCGCTGTCCCACCGCTCAGCGGGCACGCTCGCCGGCTCGAGGGCGCCGGAGCCAAACCTGGTGGGCGAACTGAGTCTCCTCGAGGCCTGGGAAATAGTTCAGTCGCTCGAATTCTCCGGAGTGTTCGATGGCATTGAGGAAGGCGGGCGACGACTGAGCGACGAGCGAACGATAGCCGACGGCCACGACAAGCGGTCGGGCTTCCGCATCGGCGCGGTCGGTAAGCGCCCGCAAGGACGCGGGGTCGTCATCGATGACGATCAGCGATGGGTCGTAGGCGATCGCTTCGGACCGGTGCAAGGCCGCCAGCGGCGCGACTCCATCCACCGGCTGGCGCAGAAAAGTGGCCACCTCGCGCAGCGCCTGTTTCCCCATGCTGCGGTAGGTGGCCAGCGGGGCGCGGATCATCCAGATCCACCCTGCCAGCAGGATCCCGATAAACCCCCAACGGGCCAGGGGTTGCCACGGGACGCCAGCCGCTCTCGATTCGACGACCGTCACCAGGCCGGCCGCCGCGAGCACCAGTCCACCCGGCAATAAGTACAGCACATACCAGCTGAAGAGCACGGCGCCACTGACCATCGATGCCGTTATGGCGAGCCCGGCTGCGAGAGGCAGGCTCAGCGTCACGAGGCGCCCGATCGGATCCCGCCAGACGCGCCCCACTCCCAGCCCGATCACCCCCATCATGCCGACGGCCAACGCCGCCATTGTCCACGGATATTCGCCCCACAGCGCCTGCATTGAGGGATGGTCGGATAATTCGGGATTGGCGTTGGGCCACGGAAGTCCGCCCAGCAAAAACGAGCCGGTATTGGCATACCAGGAACGGCTGACGCCGCTCGAAAAGACTTCGTTGGCCGCCAGGGCAGCCCGCATCTGCGGAAAGCACGGAGCCATCAAATGGCAATAAACCACCGCGGCCATCGCCTGGATCGCCAGAAACCGGCGCCATGCGGCACCCGGCCTCCGCCATAACCAAATCAGCGCCAAAAAATTAAAGGCTACCAAAAAATGCAATGCCCCGGCAAAGGACCACAGCGTCAGCACTTCAACCAAGCCAAACAGCGCCCACCATCGCCATCGGTCACTTTCGACCGCTCGGTCAAGCAACAATGGCAGGAGCGGCGCCAGCAGCAGGATAAAGCTGTGCCCGCGAGCTTCAGTCGAATACCGCACGTGCCACGGATGCACAGCGGCCAGCGCTCCCGCGACCACCCCGGCCGCCGGACCGGCCAGGCGACGTGCCAGCAGAGCGACCACTCCCACGGACCCCAGACCGGCCAAAAATGCCGGCAAACGCAGCGGCACTTCGGCCGGCAAGGTGGCCGCGGCCCAGCCTTGAGCGACCGCCCAGTCGTAAGCGGCCCGAGACACCAAGGAATACGGGACGCTGTTGTTGGCCATCTGGTTGCCCCACAGCGTGCCGAGCCACGAAACCGGTCGCCATTCCCGCCCCCCGTCCTCCCTCAGCTTGTGCTCGCCCGCCACATACCGACGAAACGCATACTCCTCATCGTTGTACAGACTGTGGGTCAGGCGCGGCGCCCGCAACCAAGCTGCCCCGATAAGACACAGCAAGACCACCGGCCAAAACCAGCGCACCGAACGCTGCCCGCTCCTCGGCCCGCCGTCCGCCCGCTCGACTATCGCTACGCCCGCCATCCAGTACCGCGCCGTCATCGCAAGCGCCAAACACACCACGGAGGAGACGAGAGCGGCCTGCCATTGCCCTTCCTCGATAAAATCCTCCAGACGCGGCTTCTTGCCGCGCGCCACCCGCGCATCGATCCGGTCGGCCCACTCGGCGTGCCTGACGACCACCGCCCCAATCAACGCCGCCACCACCGAGACCAGGATGGCCGCGGTCGCACCAATCGCGCGTGTGGGCCACAGCGTCGTGATCGTCCTTACCACCCGACCCGCATACGCGAAGCCAACGCTTTTGCCAAGTGCCACCCTTTGTGATTCTCCGGACATCAGACCATTGAACTGACGCCATTGCCGAGTTTGGTCGAACACCTTTCACGATGGGATTTCGCGCTCTCGACCTGCCAAACCGCCTCCGTCCACTCCGACGGAGGTTGGGCGAGGTTTGGTCAGCCATCCTCCGCACCCCGCATCTGGCCCTGATCGCGGCCGCGCTCGGATTGGCAGGCTCGGCCGCCCTGGCCTGGCAGATGGGCCAGAATGCGCTCGGCGAGTCCGGCGCCGCCGTCCAGGCGGTGGTCGCCAGCGGC
>JBJXFS010000311.1:0-18873 GCA_046155625.1 Verrucomicrobiales bacterium
GGTATTCTTCGCAGATCGTCATCGCTCGCGTGACCTCGCCGTACCCGCACGAAATTGCGGACTCCGTTTTCGCCGAAGCTCCGCGGGCAAACTTCATCGACGAGCGTGTGCTCGAACAGCTTCGCCGTTTGAACCTCAAGCCATCTCCGCCCGCGTCCGACTCCACTTTCGTCCGGCGTGCTTACCTCGACACCATTGGGCGCCTGCCCACGCCGGCTGAGACGGGGGCCTTCGTCGCGGATACTTCGGTCGACAAGCACGCCCGGCTCGCGGATCGCCTCTTGGCGCGCGAGGAGTTCGTGGATTACTGGACGTATAAGTGGTCCGACTTGCTGTTGGTCAGTGGGGCGAAGCTGCGGCCGGAACCGATGAAGGCCTATTACGGCTGGATCCGGAAAAGCGTGGCGGAAAACATGCCGTGGGACGAATTTGCGCGGGGCGTTGTCACCGCTCAAGGCTCCGCGACTGAGGACGGGCCGTCGAATTTTTACGCCATCCATCAAGACCCCGAATCGATGGCGGAGAACGTCAGCCAGGCGTTTCTGTCGCTCTCATTGAATTGCGCGAAGTGCCATGACCATCCGCTCGAGAAATGGACCAACGACCAGTATTACGCTTTCGCCAATCTGTTTGCCCGCGTCCGCGCCAAAGGCTGGGGCGGTGACCCCCGCAGCGGCGACGGCAAACGCACGCTTTATCTCGAACCGCGCGGCGACCTGATCCAGCCGCGCACCGGTCAACCTCAGCCACCCGCGCCATTGGACGCCCCGGCCCTCGATCCCAATGACCCCGGCGATCGGCGCGAGACACTCGCCCGCTGGCTCACCGCTCCGGACAATCAGTACTTCGCCCGCTCCATCGCCAATCGCCTTTGGGCCAATTTCCTCGGCTCCGGCGTGGTCGAACCGGTCGACGACCTGCGCGTTTCCAATCCGCCGAGCAACGAACCATTGCTCGCGGCGCTGGCCGAATTTGTCGTGGCCAAAAACTTCGACCTCAAGGCCCTGATGCGGGAAATCCTCGTCTCGCAAGCGTATCGGCGGTCGAGCACCGTGCTGGCGGAGAATCGCGACGACCGCCGCCATTACGCGCGATTCCAGCCACGCCGGCTGCCGGCCGAGGTCCTCAGCGACGCCATCACCGAAGTCACCCAAGTCAATGACACCTTCACCGAACTCGCCCTGAACGACGGATCGACCGAGGCAACGAAACTCTATGCCCCCGGAACCCGCGCCCTCCAACTGAGCGACTCGGCCGTGAAGAATTATTTCCTCAAAACCTTCGGCCGCAACGCCCGCGAAATCACCTGCGAGTGCGAACGCAGCAACCAGCCGAGCCTCGTCCAGGTCCTCCACCTCGCCAACGGGTCGACGGTCAACGACAAACTCGCCGCGCCCGAGGGTCGCGTTTCTTCGTGGCTCGTCCGCGACCTGCCGCCCGCCCAACTCGTCGAGGAACTCTGGTGGCTCGCCCTCAGCCGGCCACCCACCGAGGCCGAGCGCACCGCCGCGGCCACCGAGTTGGCGGCCGCCCCCGCGGACGAGCACCGCGCCGCCGTCGAGGATTTGTTCTGGTCCCTGATCACCAGCCGCGAATTCCTGTTTCAGCATTGATCTCCCATGCCAACCGCCATGAGCTTCGCCACTTTTGTAGTTTTGTTAGGCGCAGCGTCGGCTGCTCCGGCGTCCGCCGCGCCGCGCTGGGACACGGACATTGCCCCGATCCTGCGCAGCCATTGCGCCGGCTGCCACAACGACGGGGACTTGGAGGGTGGATTGTCGGTGGAAACATACGCGCGACTGCGTGCGGGTGGCGACGACCACGGTGACCCGGTGAAGCCCGGGGACGCGACCGGTTCCTTTTTGCTGCGGAGTCTGGAGGGATTGGAAAAACCGGTCATGCCGCCTAAAGACGAGCCGCGGGTGGCCGCCGAGTCCGTGGCCGTCCTGCGTGCCTGGATCGCGGCGGGTGCCCCCGGCCCGGGCGAGGATGTCTCGATTCTGCGCGTTTTGCGCGTGCCCGCCGCGCCCGCGGCCTCTGCACCCGCTCCGGTGACGGCGGCGGGGTTTTCACCAGATGGGTCGTTGCTGGCGCTGGCGCGAGGCGGTTCCATTGAGGTCCAGGCGTCGACCACCCTCGACGTGCTCAGGCGTTTCGACGGGTTGCCGGACAAGGTGAATGCGGTGCATTTTTCCAGTGACGGCACGCACCTTGTGGTTGCGGGCGGCATCCCTGGGCTGATGGGGGTGGCACAGGTTCGCGCCGCGGAAAGCGGCGTGATCATCCGCGAGTTCGGCGGTCATCGCGATGTGCTGGCCGACGCCGAGTTTTCGCCCGACGGCACCCAGCTCACCACCGCCGGTTACGACCGCGTGATCAAGCTGTGGAATCTGGCCGACGGATCGCTCGTCCGCACCATCGACGTCCACAAAGGGGCGGTCCACGACCTGGCCTGGGACCCGTCCGGCGCCGTGCTCGCCTCGGCCAGCGCGGACGAAACCATCAAGTTGTGGCGCGTGTCCGACGGCGAACGCCTCGACACCTTGAACCAGCCGCAAGGCGAAATGATGGCCGTCCACTTCACCCCCGACGGCCAGTACATCGTCGGCGCCGGGGCGGACAAACGCCTGCATTTGTGGAAATTCGTTTCCCGCACCGAACCCGCGCTGAATCCACCCCTCGCCGCGCGCTTCGCCCATGAAGCCCCCATTATCGCCCTCGCCCTCAGCGATGACGGGCGATTCCTGCTCAGCAGCGCGGAAGATCGCTCGGTCAAACAATGGAGTCTGCCCGCCCTTGAGTTGATGCGCGATTTCGGCCCCCAGCGGGATATCACCCCGGTCCTCCTAATCGCCGCGCAGGCGGGGGGTGATCATCTCTTTGCCCACCTCGACGGCACATGGACCCGGCATGGAATCGGATCAGGGTCGGGAGGCAGCACCCCACCGCCAAAGGAAGCCGTCGACGGACCCGCGGCTATCACCGACGTCAAACCACCGCAACCCGCGGTTCCGATGACGGTCGCCGTCGACGAATCCGAGCCGAACGACTCGTGGAACACCGCCCAGCGCCTCGCCTGGCCCGTCACCATCAAGGGAACTGTCTCCGCCGCTGGCGATTCCGACCACTTCCGTTTCCCCGCCCGCGCCGGTCAGGAACTCACGTTGGAAGTCAACGCGGCTCGCGCCGGATCGAAACTCGATTCGCGCCTCGAAGTGCTGCACGCCGCGACCGGTGAACCGGTCGAGCAAGTGATGTTGCAGGCGACGCGTGACTCGTGGTTCACGTTCCGCGGCAAGGACTCGGATACGTCGGACGACTTTCGGCTCCAAAATTGGCGGGAAATGGAACTCAACGAATACCTCTACTCGAAGGGAGAAGTGGTGAAGTTGTGGCTCTACCCGCGCGGACCAGACTCGGGATTCAAAGTCTATCCGGGCGGTGGCCGGCGCTGGACGTATTTCTCCACGCCCGCGCTCGTTCACGCCCTCGGCGAACCCGCCTACATCGTCAAGCCGCTCACCCACGGCGCCACTCCCGCCCCCAACGGCCTCCCGGTTTTTCGACTCAACTACGAAAACGACGATGACCCGATGCGGCGATTCGGGGCCGATTCGCTCCTCCTCTTCACCACACCGAGCGACGGCGAATACCTCGTCCGCCTGACCGACGTCCGTGGATTCGGCGCTCCCGAGGGATTCGGCTACTCCCTCGCCATCCGGGAAAGCCGACCCGACTTCGTCGTCCACGTCGGCGGACGCGATACGAAAGTCAGTCCGGGCAGCGGCCGCGAAATCGTCTTCACCGCCGAACGCCACGAGGGATTTGACGGTCCCATCCGCATCGAGGCCACCGGCCTGCCTCCAGGATTTTCCCTCAGCACCCCCGTCGAAATCGAGGTCGGCCAAATCACCGCCATCGGCGTCCTCCACGCCGAGGCCAACGCCGTTGCCCCCGATCCCACAGCCGATGCCGCCGTCAAAATCACCGCCACCGCCACCATCAACGGTCAGTCAGTGACCAAAGACCTGGGCAACCTCGGCGACCTCCAACTCGCCCCACCCGCCAAAGTCCTCGTCACCATCGCCTCCGCCGATGGCCACGCGCCCGGCCCCGACAACCCGCCTCTCGAGTTCACCCTCCTCCCGGGCCAAACCATCACCGCCCGCGTCAAAACCACCCGCGTCGACTTCGACGGTCGCATCGAACTCGGCGGCGACGACTCCGGACGCAACCTCCCCCACGGCGTCTTCGTCGATAACATCGGACTCAATGGCCTCCTCATCGTCGAGGGACAGACCGAACGCGAATTCTTCATCACCGCCTCCCCCGTCACCACCCCAGGCTCCCGCCTGTTCCACCTCCGTGCCACCGCCGACGGCGGCCAAGCATCCCGCCCCGCCCGCCTCACCATCCTCCCGCTCCCTCAGGCGGCCGCGAGCCGGTGAGTCAAAAAAGGGACATTGAAACGACGAAAATCGAGGGGCATTGCGGTGGGACGCGACCTCCCGGGCGCGTAGGCGGTGAAGATGCGCCATCTGGGAATGGGCTCCACTTCTTCAGTGACGGTCACGTGGACCCACCCGGAGGTGAATTGGGCATTGGCTTTTCTGCCCATGATCACTTTCCCCCGCTTCGGCCATCACTTGAAAAGGCCAGGAGGGGGGGCTGCGTGCACCTCGCTCCCACCGCCTACGAGCCCGGGAGGTCTCGTCCCACCGCACCCCACAAGCGCTGGTCGATACGTGACTTCAATTTACTATTTTGAGGATACAGCTGATGACTCCACGTGGGCCTGTGGTCTCCTTGAGGGCAGTCGCGGCTCTACAACATTTGCCTTTTTGCCGGGCTGTTTGACGAGGACAATCTGTTCGAGTTGTGCCAGTGGCACGGAAGGGTGCTCCGGGATTTGGGCTTCGGGGAAATCGATGCCAGAGGAATATTTTTGGCGCACCTTCGAGGGCATGCGGAGGAGTTTCTCGAGGGGAAGCGAGACTTCACTGACATCAATCGGCATTTCCACGAGCTCCGAATGGATACTCGCGACCTACTCCTCGATCCGTTCGATGCGCTTCACTGCGCATACTGGGATTTCGATGAGTCCGACCTTTCGGATCTGGGCATCTCAACGACGGGTGACTTTCCACGCGCCGCCGCGAATGCTTGCCGCGTACTATTATCGCATATCGAAGTTGAACAAGCCGGCTTGGGCCAACCCCCTGCCGATGTCCATTCAGATTGACCCTCGTATGGCTCCGGACCATGATGAGTCAGTCCTATTATGAATTCCGACGGCTGGCGGCGCGATGGGTCGATTCCATTGAAGAATGCATCAGGGCATTTTATTCTACTCGGCCTGTTTGGTCTCGCGGCCGGTCATCAACTCACCGCCGCCTCTCCCCAAGAAATGTTTCTCAGCCAAAACCCTGCGTCCATCGCGACGCTGTCGACCGAAGAGTTGAGGGGAGTTTCGGACGGGATTCCGGCCGAACTCGATCCAGCCGCAAAGGAATTGGTCGTTTGTTTGTTCGAGCGCTGGGCGGAGAGCGATCCCGTGGGCGGGTTGGCGTGCCTGGTCGGGCTCCCAACAGACAGCGGTCAAGTGGCGGCCGAGGCATTTTTCACCGTGGCCGCCCGTCTCCACCCGGAGTCGATCGATCACTGGGCGGCCAACCTGCCAGACCAAATCCCGGATGAACCACAAGACGAGGCGAGTGTACGGGCGCGCCAGAGGATGCTCGAGCTCGTCAAAGAACTGGGGATCGTCTGTCTCGATTCCTATGCCGACAGTCCAATGGACTTAGCCACTGAGGCGCAAGCCAACCCGGTGAAGTCGGTGGCGTTGGACATTTGCGTGGCCGCCAAAGTCGCCGCCTAAAGTCCACACGCGATTCCCGGATTTTAGCATTGTGAAATTCTTATGTTTCGGCTCATTCCAGAACATGACCGAGCCCTTCCGCTCCCGCCCTCCCATGTCGCCTATAAAAAAGTTCGACGGCTTGCCGTTGTTCGATGACAAAAAGTAACGGTCGGTCAATAAAACCACTTGCTGACCTTCGGACACTTTAGCCCATGCGATGCCTTACCTACAGCGAGTGTGCGGAATGGTGTGCTCGTCGTGATTTCCCGATGCGACACATTGAGGGCTGCGTCGTTGGTCCGCACCCGGAGCTTGAGTCGCCGCCCTTTCACTTCGTTGATTTCACAGTGCCGACTGATTCAGGACGCAAAGTCGCATTCGGACGCTTTCTCTACTCACTGATTGACTCAGCGCCCGAACTGCTGTTTTGGCTGGGGGAATGGGCCGTGTGGCCATCCAGCCAGCACATGCCACTGTTTTCGCGGTTTCGTCAGGCGCATGGCGAGTCGCGACCGCTCATTGAGGCTCCCGGAAATCTACTTGGGTCCGATGAGGCCGACGACGCCGTGTCGATTTTGGTGGTCTCGTTGCAGTTTGTTTGGAATTGCCACATTCTTTCGTCATCAGGTCGAGACGCCGTATTTGTATCGCACGACGAGTTTGGCTGGTTTGCCAGTCGTGACGAGGCTGTTGCAGCTTCTGCGCGACGGAAAATCGAGAAGAATTGGCGAGCTCACAAGGACAACCTGATGCCTACCCTCCCCGAGTCGAAATGACCAGAACTTGACGCGGCGAGGGAAGAAAGGAGCATTATCCGGAACTCGAATCCGTCCCAGTGCCATGTGCCTCTCCAAATCGCTCGGGGGGAGCTTGTGGCCGGCGCGACGCTCGTGTAGATCGAACTCCCAATCGTCTCGCCTCTGGACATGCCATCCCACAACTCTTCGGCCTCCCCCAGCGGGATAACCCTGCTGCTCAGTGCATTATTCATGGTTTCCGGGGGGCTCGTCCCCACCGGCCGGGCCGCGTTGACGGTCACGGTCAATCCGGTGGCAGAGGGAAACACTCCCGCATCGCCGAACCGGGCGGAATTCACGATTCGACTGTCGGAAACGGCGGCGACGGACACAAGGGTGCGCTACACCACCGCCTCGGACACGGCGCGCGAAGGAACCGATTACGAAGCGACGCGGGGCGTGCTGAGCATACCCTCCGGGCAGGTGGAGGGCCGAGTCAGTGTGCCATTGATGGCGGACACGCGACCCGAGGAGCCGGAAAGCTTTGCCTTGATTGTCTGGCCGGACGGGCAGACGCCGAAGCCGACCCTGACCGAAATTCCCCGTCCTCAGCCGCCGGCGGGAGGGCCGTTTCAATGGAATGCTCGGACCAGCGGAGTGAGCGAAGGGAACTGGCTGCATCAAAATGTTCTCGGCCGATATGGAGCCGCGGGCTAGCCGGCGGAAAGTTTCCTCGCCTTCCCAAACGACGCGATGCCGCCTGTGCTGAATGGACCATGGGTCGTTTGGCAGACCGGTGCGCAGGGCCCTTCGCATTTGAACTTCGCCCGTCGTACAACGGCAGCCACCGGTGAATGGGAATCCCTGGACAGCTTGCTGTTGCAGTCCGCCGTTCCGGCCATGCGGCCTTTTAGCTCCATCGCGGGCAATGTGGTGGCGTCTTTTTCAGGCTGGGAAGTCACACTGGTCCAGCTGCACCGGCATCAACCGCCGGCCATCGTGGGCCGTCTGCCGATCACCCCGCCAAGCTACGTGTGGCCGCCCATGCAGTCGCCGATGCGGAACGCCACCGGCTTCGCCTTCAGTGGAAACCGCCTCGTGGTGGCGGTCGGGGAAGAAGCGATCGCGCAGCAGATACAATCCGAAATTCGCATTTACGAGCCTGGCGGAGTCTCCGGCGCGGTGTGGGAATTGAAGGCAGTTATTCCCAATGCGGCCGGGCCGTTGCTGGCGGAGGGGGACACCCTCATCGCCCGGAGTTTAATCAGCGGGGGCCTTACCGACTACCGGGTCTATACCCGCAACGAAGGAGGGACGGACCGTTGGGGCGAGAGCGGAGTGATTGAAGTGCCGGCTGCAGAGTTGATTTACGATGCCTCATTGATGGCGATGAATGGCGGGCTGCTGCTGGTGCCTGATCTTAGGACGGACGGGACTAGCAGCGGGGAAATCCACGTCTTCGTGCGGAGCCTGGTGGGGAATTCCTGGGGTTATTCCGGGGCTTTTTCCAGTCCCCAGCCTGCCGCGGGCGGTCGCTTTGGCGCGGCCTTGGCTTTGGGCGGCCGGGACCTGCTGGCGGTAACCGCTTCGAACGTTTTTGGTCAGGACAAAGGCTGGGGCGGCTCGTTCACCGGCGCCACCGCCACGATTGCCGACGACGACGCTCCCCGGGCTTCGCTGGAATTGCCCGCGGTTTTCGAGCCTGCCGGAGGACCCAGGGTGGCGCAGGGGGCGCTGGTGCTGTCGCATGAATCCGAGCAGCCGGTCACGATCACATGGCAAACCTCCGACGCCTCGGCGCTCAGTGGCGCAGACTACACGGCCGCCTCCGGTCAGGTGACCATCCCCGCCGGATCACTCTCCGCGCCGCTGGAGGTCGCGATTCTGCCGGACGCGCTGACGGAAAACACGGAGACGTTCAAGCTCACCGTGACTCAAATCTCGGGTGCCCGGCTCACCGAACCCGAAGCTTCATGGACCATCCAGGACACTGACCGCCCCGCGGTCGTCCGGGCCGACGACATCGTCTGCGCGGAGGGCGCGCCGCCGGTGAACGCGGTGGTCAACCTGTTTCCGGTGGCGGAACCGCTGGCGGTGAATGTGGTCGCATTCGCGCCGGTGCTCGCCGATCACGCGGGACCGGTCACGGACTTCGGTTACGCCGTGCCGGGCGTGGACTGGGCGGGCACACCGGCCGTCCTTCACGCTGCTCCGGCCACTCCCGTGGACAGGCTGCTGCCCCTCACCGGACTCCAAGACACTACTGAAGACGGCAGCCGCCGGGGGCTGCTGCGGTTCGAACTGCCGGAGGGAGCGGTAGGAGCGAGCTTCAGCGAACGTCTCGTTCATGGACCTCCCCTCGACTCTCCGCAAACCTTCCTCGGCTACGACTCCCTCACAACGGACGGCAAGTGGGCCGCCGCGATCCGTTCCACGCTGACTGGGCAATCGGTGGTGATTTACCGAAACGCAGACGCGCCCGGGGGCTCGTGGACGCCGTGGACGGTCCTGCCAGAATCGGTCATGAATGGCCATCTGCAGGGAGTTACCGCAAAACTCCGGGGGGGACGACTGGTGCTCCATTCGGCGGGCCTCGGTACGGCCGAGGTTTTCCGTCCACGGCCGGAAGGCGACACGGACCGGCAGTGGGTATTGGAGGCGGTGCTGAAGGATCTTCCCATCGACTCCAACAATCGCGGCATGCCGATGGACTTTGATGGGGAATCGCTTGTCCTTGCTTCCCACGAAAGCCGGTTCTTCTTCGCCAATCGAGGAGCCGCCGGCGATTGGACCGGGCGGCAGCACGTGGATATTCCCACCAACTGGAGCAGCGGCACGCGGCTTTCCATGACCCCGGGACGACTGGCCATCGTTCGCGGTGCGCCCGTCAACGCCACGGTCCACATCCTGGAACGAATCGGCACTGGACCAGCGCCATGGCGGCTGGATCCGAATTCCCGGATCGACCTGCCCGAAGGCGCATTAGACAATCCCCTTTGGACGTCCGGAAATGTCCTCGTCCTCGGCCAGAAAGTCTATCGCCGGCGGGACGACGGCGGGTGGTCGCTGGAGCAGACGCTCCCCGACATCGTCAGAGGCGTGGACCGAGGAGTTATCATCGGCAGCACCGCCATTTACGCCGATATCGGACCGTCGGCGGCTCCCTGGCGAGTGGTCGCCCAGCCTGACTCCACTCTGGACTGGTCATCCTCCTTTGAATTCAACGCCGGCACGGTCGTCACGCGATCGAGTGGTTTGGCCTCGGTCCTCAAAATCATGGAGGCGGGCATGGGTCTGACCATCACGGACCGGGAAAGTTTCATGCTCAACCCCAACGAGACCAGTCTGCCTGAGCCCCGGTACGCCGAGACGAGCGCACTGGTGCGGATCGTCGCCGAAGACGCCGCGCCCGTGGACATCCCCATCACCTTCGAAACCGTACCCGGCGGCACCGCCGCGCCCAATCTCGATTATCGGCCGGTCAAAGGCACGGTGATCATTCCGGCGGGAGCGAGAAGTGGCTTGTTCGCCATCCCCATTCTGCCCGACACCGTTCCGGAGCTCGACGAGACGCTGCAAGTGAACTTCAGCGCGCCGGAATTCGGCCAGCTCACGAAATCCTCCATCACCGTGACCATAGGTTCATTCGCCATCCATCCCTTCACCAGACCTCCGGTTTTCGTGCCGGAGCCAGCTTCAGGGGAGGCCCTCCATCAGATTCCCGTCAATTTTAGTCCCGCTTCCTCCACCGAGGTTGCCGCCTCGTACCGCATTGCGGCCGGGACGGCGGGAGCCGGGGATGCACTGCTGACCCAGGGGATGATAACCATTCCGCCGGGGATGGAATCGGTGCTGGTTCCCGTGACCGTTTACGCGGACGCCCTGACGGAGGGACCGGAGTCACTCTCCATCACTCTCCTGACCCTGGGGCCGTATCCCATCACCCCACTCAGGGTCGAGGTCGTCATCGATGACCGAGCCTCGGCGGGCAGCGAACCAGATAGTTTCACCGCTCCGCAGAACGTCGGCATCGATTTCAACTCCGCCCGCAACGTGCTGGCCAACGATACGTCCGGTCATACGACCGTCTCGCCTTCGCGGGAGCCCAGGCACGGGACTCTGACATGGCGGGAAGATGGCACTTTTCGATACGTCCCAGCGGCCAATTTCATCGGCACCGACCGCTTCGCGTATGCCTCACGATTGTTCACGCTGCCGGCCGACACCAACTGGAAGTGGTTGCATCCGCGGGACGGTCGCGACCCCGCCTTGACGGTACCTGGCTTCCAGACCAACTGGATGAAACCGGAATTCGACGCGTCCTCCTGGCAAAACGGCAAGGGATTGATGGCCTACGGGGGCATCGGTCAGGGCGCG
This sequence comes from Verrucomicrobiales bacterium, assembly GCA_046155625.1. Lineage (GTDB taxonomy): Bacteria > Verrucomicrobiota > Verrucomicrobiia > Verrucomicrobiales > V1-33 > CAJBME01. The sequence continues at coordinate 10,975 of JBJXFS010000311.1, forward strand.
GGCGCGGTGACGACCGACACCGACATCGGCACTCCTACCTCCAACCGCTTCACCGCGTATTTCAGAACCTCGCTCACTTTCGCCAACCAGCCGTCTGAGGGGGTCGCCGTGGAATTCATCTGCGATGACGCGGCGATTTTTTATCTCAACGGCGTGGAAATCGGGCGATACGCCAAAGCCCCCATGGGCACTTTCGCCACCGCCCCGGACACCTACCCGCTTCTCGCGCCCAACGCCCTGAATGACACCGAAGAAAACCAAATCCAGCGGTTGCATTTTCCGGCCGCGCGATTTGCGGCCGGGGAGAATCTATTCGCCGTTTCCGTGCACAACGCCTCCGCCACCTCCTCGGATCTGGGCCTGAAAGTCGTCGGCCTCACACCGGGAAACTTTTCCACTCCAACCTGGGTCACGGTCGACGTTGTGGATGCTCAGGCGTCACCGGTGCTATTGGACGATCTCTATGTGTTGCCGGCGAACCAAGCTCTCACGGCGAATTCTCCGTTACTCGACTCGCGTCTCTTCGGGAGCAGCGTCTACCGGAACGACGGGCTGCTCGGCGCCTCCTCGCTTCCCTATGATCCCATCCTGCAGGTGGCCATCGGCGGCAGCGCGGCGGACAACGTGACCTTCGACAAGGACACAGGCCACTTCAGGCTGGAGACTCTCCGGAATTATTACGGAACCACCGGTTTCACCTACCGGGTCCGCGACAAAGATGGCTGGTCGAATACCGCAACCGTCACCATCACCGTGCCCCCCAGCCGATTTTACGATAGCTGGCGGGCGGAGGCATTCGGCGCGGACTCATTTGCCAGCGCCGGGCTGCCGGCAATGGACGAGGACGGCGACGGCATGGCCGATGTTTTCGAATACTTGTTTCAGCGGAATCCGCGGGTGGCGGATGCGACCGAGCCGCTGCAGCTGGTCTGGAACGGACAAGCGTGGACGCTCCGCTTTTCGGCACGGCATGGATTCGGAACATCGAACATTTCGCTGAAATTGGAGTCGTCCCAGTCCCTTGCTGAAGCCGACTGGACTTGGCTGGCCACTTTTGACGACGCGGACGGGGAAGGTTCCCTGCACCGGTTGGCCCCCGGTATCTCGTTCGCCGTCCAAGAAAACGGGCTCGAAGGTCGCCTTTACACCGTCACGCTGCCACCTCACATGAACTCCTGGCGATATTTCCGTCTGAAAGCCGTGGAGGAACCCAATGTCCTGTTTCCTTGATGAGCCGAGGGGCCACGCGCGGCAGGGAGTTGTTGAGAAATCGCCAGCAGTCCCCCGGCTTGGGCGGCCCACTCCAGCCAACCCCTGGGTGAAACCAGACACTGACTTTCCACCGACGACACCCCGACCGACGCAGCCTCCGCAAAGCAGGAAGCCGACCGATGTCGCAGGAACGGCTCTCTCGGCTGGGGAATAAACCAAAAAATCCGGAGGGGATTGAGAAGAGCGCTCTTTAAAACCTCCGATTGACAACACGGCCGGTCGCGTTGTTTGTTCCGGTCCCTTTAATGCTCCACACGATCTCCAATGGCTCGATGACGCCGCTTCCTCAGATGAAGCGCGCGAATGGTCGTGGCAATCATGGTGTCGAGTATGCCTGGGGCGGCACGTGAAGGACTTGTAGGAGACTGAGTGTTTCCGCTTCGTTCACCCGCCGCCCTCAGTGAGGCCGGCGGGTTTTTTGTTTTCCCGCCATGACATGAAAACCAACACCCTCCAACTTCTGGCCGCGTTTCGCCGGATGCCCGCCGCCTTCTGGGTGCTGGCGGGGGGCACGTTCGTGAACCGGTTCGCGACGTTTCTGGTTCCCTTCATCACGCTTTACATGAAGCGAAGCGGATTCAGCGAAGGCCAGATGGCCTGGGCGGTCATGGCGTATGCGCTGGGCGGTTTTGCCTGCGGATTCTTCGCCGGTCCCGTGGCCGACCGCTATGGCCGCAATCGGGTGATGGCGGTATCGCTGTTCCTCGAGGCGTGCTGTGTGTTGGGCATGGGGTTTGCGGACTCGTTCCCGCTGATTGTCACGGTGACGGGGTTGGCGGGGTTTGTCGCGCAGGGCGCCCATCCGGCGACGCAGGCGCTCATCGCCGATTTGGTGCCCGACCAGGATCGGGTGGCGGCGCAGCTCGCGATCCGCGTGGCGATCAATGCCGGGTGGGCATTGGGACCCGCGGTGGCAGGATTCGTGGTCGTTTCCCACAGCTTTCGATGGCTGTTTATTGCCGATGCAGTGACGTCGGCGTCGTTCGCCCTGCTGGCGTGGTTCTTTCTGCCGGCCGGCCGGTCCTCCGGCCGGGATGGCGCGCGGTGGAGCCCGGCACTTCGAGCGGCGTTCAAGCTGCCGTCGATGGTCGCCATCCTGTTTGCCACGGTGTGCGCGAGCTTTGTGTTTCGTCAGCTTGTCACCACGCTGAATCTCCACTTGTTGGATCACGGCTACAACGAGGCCCACTGCGGATTGATTCAGTCGATCAATGGCGGGATGATCATCTTCTTGGAAATCCCGCTCACCGCGCTCACGGCCTGGCTGACCTATCGAGCGGGCGTGGCCTGGGGATTTCTGCTCCTGGGCCTCGGCATGACGGTGAACTGGTTTGGCGGGTCCCTTCTGCTGGTCAGCACGGGCATGGTCATCTTCACGCTCGGAGAAATGCTCTGCCTGCCACGCTACGCCGCCTGGGTGCAGCAACTCTCGCCCCCCGACATGCGTGGCCGCTTTACCGGCCTGACCGCCTTCGCATGGCTCGGCGGCAATCTGCTCGGGTCGTGGATCGGCCTGAAGCTCTACGCCACCAACCCCGATGCCCTCTGGCTCACGTGCGGCGCGCTCGGCGTGCTCGCGCTCGCCACCCTCTGGGTCATCAAGCCGCGTCCCGATCCGGCCTTGGCCGTGCCCTCGCCCGTCGCCGGATGAAGCCGGCCCTTGCCGTCCACCCCAATCAGGGTATGAGCCATTCACTCCCCATGGATCCTCTACTCACATTCGCCGAAGCCCGCGTGCTCGGGTGCCTCCTCGAAAAGGAAGCCACCACCCCGGACAATTATCCGCTTTCGCTGGCGGCCGTCATCGCCGCCTGCAATCAAACAACCAATCGAGATCCCGTGAGCGCACTCACCGAATCCGAAGTCGACGAGTCCCTGGCCGGCCTGCGCCGAAAAAAACTCGCCGCCATGCTCCACCTCGCCGGCTCCCGCGTCCCGAAATTTAAACATCTGGCCACGGACTTTTTTCCCGGCCTCCAAGGCCCCGAATTCGCTCTGCTCACCGTGCTCCTGCTGCGCGGCGCCCAAACCGTCGCCGAACTTCGCGCCCGCACCGAGCGTCTCCACGCATTCCCCGATGCCGAGGCCGTCGAAGCCCCGCTGCGCCGCCTCCTCGATTGGCAGGACGGTCCGCTCGTCGCGTTCCAACCGCCGGGTGGCGGTCGCCGCGCCGCCACCTATCTCCCACTCCTCTTCTCCGAACCCGCGGTCGCCGTCGCCAGCCCGGAAATACCCTCCCCGCCATCCGCCGCCTCCACACCCGTCGCCGATTGGCGCAGCTCGATGGAACAAGAAATCGACCGCCTCCGGTCCCGACTCGATGCCCTCGAAGACGCCTTGGGCATCACCCCGCATGAAGGCGGTGAGAGGTGAGGGGGCCGGAGGGCGGCTGACGGCGGGCGGAGGTCGGAGGTCGGAGGTCGGCCATTTGTGAGCGGAAGGCGTATTGGGTATTCGGTATTCAGCCCGAAACGGGCGGGGCACGATGGACGGGCGGGTAACCGTCGATAGACAGGGTGAGCAACCAGCAAGGGCGTGAGGCGGTTAGCGGAGCGGATTCTTCGAGGACGATTCCAAGCATCGTAACCAAGTTCTATCCGCCCATGGACTTGTCCATGAAACCAATCCGGGCTGAAGGCCCGTACCATGAATTCTCGGTCCTCAGACGGCATGTGAGTCAACTGGCTCAGGTTCAGACCAGGATGAGGCGGGCTTTCAGCCCTTGATGGTTCTTCGATGGCATTCCTGGGCCGTTGGCCCAGGCTGATAGGGACCGGGGCTTTGCCCCTTACCCCTTACCCCAAAAACCAGTTGGCATTTCCCGTGGGCCGGTTATTTTGTTTGCCCGTTTTATCCAACGGCACTCCGCCATGTCGCAGCATCCCAGTCTCAAGAAGTCGAAATCGGTCGGTTCCAAACGCAGCGTGCTCAAGCGATTTGAGCGCGTGAAACTCATGCAGGAGCGCGGCGTCTGGAAGGACGGCCGATCCCCGATGGGCCTGCCGAAAACCAAACCGGCCGACTGATCGGGCTGGCCATTTCTGGGGCACGACGAGGCGGCGGCCGAGCGGTCCGTCGCCTTTTTGATTTTCCACATCGCACTGATGCGCCTCAACCGTTATTTAGCCGCCTGCGGGCTGGGATCGCGCCGTTCGTGCGAGCAATTGATCGCCGATGGGCGTGTCTACCTGAACGGCCGTGAAGTGCGCGACCTCGCCACCCAGGTGGTCGAAGGAGACGCGGTGGTTGTCGATGGCCGTTCCGTGAAAGCCGCCTCGGAAACGACCGTCATCCTCAACAAACCGCCGGGATTCCTCTGCACCCGGCGCGATGAACTGGAGGATCCGCGCCGCGAGGCCGGTCTGCGCGAAACCGTCTACGCGCTCGTGCCCGCGCACCTTCAGTCGCTGCACTACGTCGGACGGCTCGACAAAGACAGCGAAGGATTGCTCATTTTGACCAATTCCGGCTCCTTGACGGAAAAACTTACCCATCCCCGATTCGGCGTGGAGAAGGAATACCTGGTCGCTTTGGACCGGGTCTTCCGCGGCGACCAAGACCGAGCCCAGTTGATGCAGGGAATGATGATCGAGGGAGGATTCGCCAAGGCCGTCGCCGTCGATGTCGTCGAACCCCGCGTCGTCGCCCTCACCCTAACCCAGGGCCTCAAGCGCCAGATTCGCCTGATGTTCGAAGCCCTCGGATATCGCGTCCAACGGCTCCAGCGCGTGCGCATCGGCGCCTTTACTGCCCCCGAACTCAAGTCCGGCCGCTGGCGTGTCCTCTCCACCGGCGAAATCGCCCAGCTCCTCGCCCGGCCCGCTTCGGTTCGGACGAAGACCCCGAAAAGGGGAAAGCCAGCGGTTAGAGGTCGACAAGCGGCGGTCGGCGGTCGGCGGTCGGAGGTCGGCGGTCGGAGGTCGGCCAGCGGTGGTCGGCGGTCGGCCAGCGGTGGTCGGAGGTCGGAGGTCGGAGGACGCTAATCAGTAATCGGTGTTCAGGATTCAGCCCGAAACGAGCGGGGTGCGATGGACAGGGCGAGTAACAGTCATGGGTGGCAGGGCGGTGAGGGGAGCGGCCACTTCGGGGACGAGGACGCGGACGATTCCAAGCAACGTGACCATGTCTTTTCCACCCAGGCCTGACAACCCGTTACGTGACTTTTGCGATCATCTGACGGTTTGTGGTTCAATGATTTCTGTTTCAGAGCGTGAATGTCCAATTTCCAGATGGCGGCCGCAGCCGCCACTCCGACCCTCCGTCAGCGCCTTTTCGCCCTTCTCACCGTGCCACTTTCCGCCGTAGCTCGGCCCTGCCCGCATCAAGTGCCATGTTGCCAATCCCCGGAGGCCTCGTATGGTTGAACGTTTCCCCCTGACGCGCCGGCCTCGGCTGCGCTCCCTGTCCTTCTCTGTCTTCCGTTAGACCCGCATGGCCACCGAGCTGACCCGCAATTTCTCCATCATCGCCCACATTGACCACGGCAAGACCACCTTGTCCGACCGGTTGCTGCAGGCGACGAAGCAGGTCTCCGACCGCATGCTCCAGGAACAGCACCTGGACTCGATGGACCTCGAGCGCGAGCGCGGCATCACCATCAAGGCGCATCCGGTCACCATGCATTATCAGGCCCGGGACGGAAAGACGTACAAGCTCAACCTGCTCGATACGCCGGGCCACGTCGATTTCACCTACGAGGTCAGCCGGTCATTGGCTGCCTGCGAAGGGGCGGTGCTCATCGTCGATGCCGCGCAGGGGGTGGAGGCGCAGACGGTGGCCAACCTGCATCTCGCGAATCAGCAGAACCTCACCATTGTCCCGGTCATCAACAAAATCGACCTGCCCGCGACCAACATCCCCATGGTCCAAAAGCAGCTCGAGGACATCCTGCAAATCCCTCATGAAGAGGCGGTGCTGGCCAGCGCGAAAAATGGCATCGGCATCACCGACATTCTCGAGGCCATTGTCCAGCGCATCCCGCCTCCTACCGGCGAGGACTATCCGCATTTGCGCGCCAGCGTCTTCGATTCCGTCTTCGACAGTTATCGCGGCGTCATCATGTACGTGCGCGTCTTTTCTGGCACGCTGAAGCGCGGCACTCCGATCCGCATGATCGCCACTCAGGGCAGCTATGAGGTCAAGGAAGTTGGCGTTTTCGCCCCGGCCAAAACCCTGATCGACCAGCTCGGGCCGGGGGACGTCGGCTACGTGGTCGCCAACATGAAGGACTCCAAGGAAGTCAAGATCGGCGACACCATCACCGAACGCAGCCACCCGGCGCCCGATCCGCTGCCCGGTTTCAAGGAAATTCAGCCCATGGTCTTCGCCGGGATTTACCCGGTCAGCACCGACGACTTCGAGCAACTCAAGGCGGCCATGGGCAAACTCCAGATCAACGACAGCGCCTTTCGCTACATCGCCGAGTCCAGCGTGGCCTTGGGATTTGGCTTTCGGTGCGGCTTTCTCGGTCTGCTCCACATGGAGATCGTCCAGGAACGCCTGCGCCGCGAGTTCAACATGGACGTCATCAGCACTTATCCCGGCGTCGTTTATGAACTCACCCTGACCGACGGATCCGAGGTCACCGTGGACAATCCGACCTTCCTCCCGCCCGTGCCCAACATCGCCGAGATCCGCGAGCCGATGGTCAAAGCGTTCATCCTTATCCCCAACGACTACATCGGCGACATCATGGCTCTGGTCATGGACAAACGCGGCCAAGTCACCAACACCGAGACGCTCGACGGCACCCGGATCATGCTCACCTGCCTCCTCCCGCTCAACGAGATCCTGGTCGACTTCAACGACAAACTCAAGTCGATCACCCGGGGCTATGGATCCATGGACTACGAACAGGCCGGGTACGCCCCATCCGATCTCGTCAAAATGGACATCAACATCCACGGCGAGCCGGTCGACGCTTTTTCCGTCATCGTCCACCGCGGCAAGGCCGAGCAACGCGGTCGCGCCCTTTGTGAAAAGCTCAAGGACGTCATCCCGCCCCAGATGTTCCAAGTCCCCATCCAGGCGGCCATCGGCGGGAAAATCATCGCCCGCGAAAATATCCGCGCCTTCCGCAAAGACGTCACCGCGAAATGCTACGGCGGCGACATCTCCCGCAAACGCAAACTTCTCGAGAAGCAAAAGGAAGGGAAAAAGAAGATGAAAGCCATCGGCAAGGTGAACATCCCCCAGGAAGCATTCATCAAGGTGCTCAAGACTGGGGATTAGAGACTGGCTCAGGCCTGCCCTCTTCTCTCCGCTCCACGTATGGCCAGAGTCAACGCTCGATGGTGCCGGCGATGGGAATTCGTCGTGCTGGTCCTCCTTGTTCCTTTCGACCGACCAAGGGCACGGCGGATTTTTCGCGGACGAGAACGATTCCATGGTTCCTGGATCATGCCATTTCCGCCCACCGCATTGTCTTTCCATTAGAACCACCCAGCTCGAATGGGTGCGCCGGGCCTGGCTTGCACCTGATCCGGCGACCCCGTAGGTTGAGCCTACACACCGGGATGGGAACCACGAAATACACGAAACACACGAAAAACCAAAGCGTTAGCCAACAATTGCCGTCCATCTGATGGATGACAAGGCCGCTTGTTCTAACTCAGTAATTTTTAGTGT
>JBJXFS010000316.1:0-6054 GCA_046155625.1 Verrucomicrobiales bacterium
GTTAGACAAGCGACCTTCTCATCCATCAGGCGGACGGTGATCGTTGGGCAAAGCCTTGGCATTTCGTGTGTTTCGTGTTTTTCGTGGTCCCGATCCCGGTTCTTAGCATAAGAACCCGCCCAAGTATGGGTGTGGAACCGGGAGTAACTCGTGAAAAATCGAACCGTTGGTACTGAGATGGTTACACGCGAGTTAGTCAGGAGGATTCAGGATGCTTGGAATCGTCCTCGTCCTCGAAGTGGCCGCTGCGCTCACCGCCCTGAGACCCGCGCCTGTGAGTCTCCGTGTCCATCGTGCTGCGCTCGTTTCGGGCTGAATACTTCTGAATACTGAACACCGACCCCCGACCCCCGACCCCCGACCACCGACCTAAGCGCGGAGCCACCGTGCGGCATCTTTGGCGAAGTAGGTGAAGATCATGTCGGCGCCGGCGCGGTGGATGCCGAGGAGGGATTCGAGGACGATTTTTTTTTCGTCGAGCCAACCGGCGGCGGTGGCGGCTTTGATCATGAGGTATTCGCCGCTGACTTGGTAAGCGGCGACGGGCAGGGTGGTAGTTTGGCGCAGGGCACTGATGATGTCGAGGTAGGGGCCGGCGGGTTTGACCATGAGGATGTCGGCGCCCTCGGCTTCGTCGAGGTGGGCTTCGCGGAGTGCCTCGCGGGCGTTGGCGGGGTCCATTTGATACGATTGTTTGTCACCGGAGCGGGGGCTCGAGTCGAGGGCGCCGCGGAAAGGTCCGTAATAGGCGCTGGCGTATTTGGCGGAGTAGGCGAGCAGGCTGACGCCGGTGTGCTCCTGGTGGTCGAGGGCGGCGCGGATGGCGCCGATGCGACCGTCCATCATGTCGCTGGGTGCCACGATGTCGGCCCCGGCGTCGGCGTGGCAGAGCGCCTGGGCGCAGAGGATGGACACGGTTTCGTCATTGAGGATTTCGCCATCGGGGGAGAGCAGGCCGTCATGCCCGTCGCTGTTGTACGGGTCGAGGGCGACGTCGGTGATGACGGCGAGATCGGGCAAGGCGGATTTAAGGCGAGCGATGGCCCGAGGCACGAGGCCATCTGGATTGGCGCACTCCTCGGCGCGCGGTGATTTGAGTTCCGGAGCGATGAAGGGAAAGAGAACTACGGCTTGGATGCCGAGAGCGTGGGCCGCCTCCGCCTCGCGGATCAGGCCGTCCAGACTCAGGCGGGCGCACGCCGGCATTGAGGCGATGGGTTCGTCACCGTCACCGTCTTTGATGAAGAGCGGGTAGATCAATTGACCAGGGGCGAGCCGGGATTCGCGCACCAACTCGCGAACGGCCGCCGATTTTCGGTTGCGGCGGGGGCGGTGCGGCAGGGCGAGGGGAAAGTCGATCATGGCGGTACGGTGGTGGCGTCGCGGAGAGAACACAAACGGAGAGAGGGACGAGGCATTGAGATGGAGCGCGCCCGTGAGGCCGCGTCCACCTCCCATCGCCTTTGATTCACTGAAACAGTTCGCCGACCGTCGACAGCCGATTTCCGGTCGCCGATCGACGGAGGAAACTTGCATCGGGGTGGGGGCTCGCCAGAATGCGGTTTCCCCTGATTTCCGACTACGACACGACCGCCTGTGGACGACCAAGATCCGCCAACCACTCCCCCGCCGCCGCCATCACCCGCTCCTGGAGGCGGGCGCATCGAGCCGATTCCCGTGCAGGAGGAGATGAAGACCTCTTTCTTGGACTATTCGATGTCGGTGATCATCTCGCGGGCGCTGCCGGATGCGCGCGATGGGCTGAAACCGAGCCAGCGTCGAATTCTCTTCGCGATGAGCGAGCTCGGCGTCTGGCCGAACAAAAAAGAGGTGAAGTGCGCGAAGATCGTCGGGGAAACGATGGGTAATTACCATCCGCACGGGGATCAGGCGATTTACCCGACCCTGGTGCACATGGCCCAGCCCTGGGCGATGCGGGAGATTCTGATCCGGGGACAGGGGAATTTCGGGAGCGTGGAGGGCGATCCGCCAGCGTCCATGCGATACACCGAGGCCAAGCTGGCGCCGCTGGGGGCGGTGCTCATGGACGACATGGAGAAGGGGACGGTCGACTTCGTTCCGAACTACGACGAGATGCGGACGGAGCCGACCGTTCTGCCGAGTGCCTTTCCGAACCTGCTGGTGAATGGCGGCACGGGCATTGCGGTCGGCATGGCGACGAATATTCCGCCGCACAACCTCGGCGAGGTCATCGACGCGCTTTGTGCCTTGATCGACGACCCGGGTCTTACGAACGACGGGGTGATGCGGCATGTGAAAGGACCGGACTTTCCGACCGGCTGCGTGATCTACGGGATGAAGGGAACGCGCGACTACATGCACACCGGGCGCGGATCGGTGAAGGTGCGCGGGCGGTGTTCGGTCGAGGAGACGAAGGGCGGGCGCGAGGTCATCCTCATCAGCGAGATTCCCTATGCGGTCAACCGGGCCGAGTTGGTCAAACGCATCGCCGAACTGGCCAATGAAAAAGTACTGCCGGAAATCAGCGGTGTCCGCGACGAATCGGACGAGCGGACCCGCGTGGTGGTCGAACTCAAGAAGGATGCGCGTGCGCAGGTCATCATCAACAACTTGTACCAGCATACGGCACTGGAGACCTCGTTTGCCGTCAATATGCTGGCGATCGACAACCGCCGGCCGCGTCTTCTCAATGTCAAGGATGCGCTGACCATCTACTTGGAGCACCGCCGCGAGGTGGTGGTGCGCCGGACGCGGTGGTTGCTCGGGGTGGCTGAGCGCGACGCCGAAAAACTCGAAGCCTATCTGTTGGCGCTCGATCGGCTCGACGACTTCATTCGGATCATCCGCGACTCGGCCAACCGGGAAGAGGCGCGCACGCGCCTCAAAGCGTACGATTTCACGGCCGAGGCGGCCGCCAGCATCGGCATCCTCATCCGGGGGCAGGCCAGCGTGGTCGGGGACAAGTACATTTTCACCGATCGCCAGGTCGATCACATTCTCGAACTCCGGCTGTATCAACTGACTGCCCTCGACCGCAAGAAGGTCAAGGACGACTACGACGCCCTGCTGGAAACGATCAAGGATTTGCTCGACATTCTGGCTCGGGAAGAACGGGTGCTGACCATCATCAAGGATGAATTGATGGCGGTGAAGGCTAAGTATGCGACGCCGCGACGCACTGATTTCGCGGTGGAGGAGGGGGAAATCAACATCACCGACCTCATCGCGAACGAGCCGGCCGTCATCACGCTGACTCACCGCGGCTACATCAAACGCACGCTGGCCAGCGAGTACCGCGCCCAGAATCGCGGTGGCAAGGGGCTGAAAGGCATGGCTGTGCGCGAAGGAGAGAGCGAGGACGAGCCGGGCGATTTCGTCGAGCGGCTGATCACGGCCAACGCCCACGACGTGCTCATGTTCTTTACGAACACCGGCCGGGTCTACGTCGAGCGCACGTACCAAATTCCCGAAATGCCCCGAGTGGCCAAGGGCCGGTCGATCAAAAACCTGCTCAACCTGCTTCCGGAAGAGAAGGTGTCCGCGGTGCTGCGGCTCGAAGCCCAGAGCGACGAGGACAGCACGGTCTGGCGGGAGGACCGGTTTGTGGTTTTCGCCACGCGCGTCGGCGTGGTCAAGAAGACGGCCCTGTCGGATTTCCGCAATGTGCGCAAGGCCGGCATCAACGCGATCAACATCGAAGAGGGGGACAAGCTGATCGGGGTCGAACTCACCAATGGCACCGACGAGTTGGTGCTGGTGACTTCCCATGGCCTGAGCCTGCGGTGCCGGGAGTCGGACATCCGCGCCATGGGCCGAACCGCCACTGGTGTCTGGGGGATCAAGCCGGTGGGCGATGATTTTGTGGTCAGCCTGGCCATCGTCGACCCCACGGGCATGTTGCTGGTGGCCGCGGAAAACGGTCTCGGCAAACGCACCCACTTCGACGAGTACCGGCTGCAGTCACGCGGCGGCAAGGGGATTCGGACCATGAATGTCACCGACAAGACCGGCAAGGTCGTCGGAGCTCTGTGCGTGCACGACAGCGATGACCTCATGCTCATGACCAACACCGGCCAGAGCGTGCGCATCCCCGTCGATCAAATCCGCGAAACCGGCCGCAACGCCCAAGGCGTCCGGCTCATCAACCTCAAGGAAAACGAAAGCCTCCAGGACATCGCGCGCGTGCCCCGGGTCGAGGCCGACGAGGCGCCGCCGCCCGCGGCCGACGACGTGCCACCGCCCGTGGCCGAAACCTGAGTTGATGTTTCATCGAAATCGATGTTCCTCGATTTCCGCACCAAAGATTAAACCCAAAAAGGGACATCGGAACCACGAAAGTCACGAAATACACGAAAATTCATTGAGTTAGGACAAGCGACCTCTTCATCCATCAGGTGGACAGTCATAATTAAGCAACGCCTTGGTGTTGCGTGTGTTTCGTGCTTTTCGTGGTTACCATCCGGGTTTTTAGATTAAACCAAAAAAGCCGCGGAGGCGGCGAAGAGAAGCAAATAGACAAGTACGATACCCACGGCATACCAGAGCCTTTCTTTCCATCGAGCCCGCTGAACGTGAGGATCAGGCGCCTTGACTGGTTCTTCGGGATCGGGAAGAAGCGGAGACATCAGCAACCCTACGGCTTTGGCACCAGCAGTTCCATCTCCTTGAATTCGACATCCATGTCCTGGCTTCCATGGAGTTGGAGCCCGAGGTGGCCGGTCGAACGCTTCTGATCGGGGTCGAGGAAATCGACGGTTTGGTGGCCGTTGACGTGGACGACGAGGCGGGCGCCGTGGGCGCTGACCCACATCTCGTTCCATTCGCCGTGGCGACACACTTTCTCTTTGGCCATCCACGCCTTGTCAGGCTGAGCGATCCACCCACGTCCCCCGGTGTCGTAGAGTCCGCCCGTGTCGTCGTTTTCGCAGATTTCGGCCTGGATGCCGTGCACCGTCACGGGATCGTCGACGCGTTGAGCGCGGAAGTAGAAGCCGCTATTGCCCTTGGTTACCTTGAATTTGAGCCGCAGGGTGAAATCGCCGTGGGTGGCGTTGCTGAGCAGGAGGCCGTGCCTCGGGTCACTGGCCGGGCTGGTCCCGCGGATGGCACCGTCGCGCACCTCCCATTGCCCGCCCGGAGTGGCTGACCAGCCGGCGAGTGAAGTGCCGTTGAAGAGCGGTTTCCACTCATGAGCCCCGAGGTCGTGCAGGCGAATGGCACGCCATTGGACTTGGGTTCCAATCTTGGCCGGCTCATTGCCAACGCCATGCACTTGGAACGCAATAAACCCGGTGGTTTCGCCGGCATCGCGAAGGTCGGCCGCGGGCACTCCGTTAAGCCACGTTCGGATCGAATCGCCGTGGGCGCGGATGCGCACGGTGTTCCATTCGCCTTGTTTGAACGCTTGGCGCGCCGGCTCGTTGGCCGTGAGATTCTGCAGCCATCCGCGGCGTCCTTCCTCATAAATGCCGGCGGTCCAGGCCCGTGGGCTGGGGTCGATTTCCGCCTGGTACCCGTGGACCTGCCCTTTATTGTATTCCGGCCGACTGTGTGACCGGATTTGCACGCCGCTGTTCAGCTTGGGGTCGACTTTGAATTCGTAGGACAATTCAAAGTCGCCGTACTCCTTCTCCGTGGCCAAAAAACTGTTGGGTTCAGCGGCCACCGAGGTGCCCGTGATCACGCTGTCGTTGATCTCATAGAGTGCCTTCCCGCCCAATTGCCGCAGACCGTCCCGCCCATTCGGGTTGGCCAAAAGCGGTTGCCCAAGCGCGGATGGCTCGCCTCCGGCGTCACCCCCGAGGCCCGCCAACACCACCCATCCCAAGATTGCGCATCGTCTGAATCCCCGGCTCGTCATGACCGTATTCTGGAAATCCGCTGGCTCCTGCCAAGCTCAAAATTTCCAAGCGATCTCGTGCTACGGCGGATTTTGGCACGGTTGTAAGGTAGTGTTTCACTGGATAGGGGTAGGGACGCCACATTGGATTGCGGCGCCCCTCCCACCGAACCGGACGGGCGGATTTCCCGCATCCGGCTCTCCAGTCAGCGTTTGGCTCCACGAAGGAGACT
>JBJXFS010000337.1:0-25975 GCA_046155625.1 Verrucomicrobiales bacterium
GAAGGAGCCGAGGTGCAGATGGCGGTTGATCGCGGGGTGGGGGCGGATTGGGTGGTGGGATGTCGACGAAGCACACGGTGGATGGCGGATCGGTCGCGCTGGCTGAGATCGTGACGGCGCTGGAGCAGGAACTCCGGGTGGCCGAAGTGCCGGATTATCCAGGTGCGCTCAACGGTCTGCAGTTGGCGAATCGATCGGGGCGGGTGACGCGGGTGGCCGCGGCGGTGGATGCGTGTGAAGCGGTGATCACGCGCGCGGTCGAGGCGCGTGCTGATCTGCTGCTCGTGCATCACGGTTTGTTCTGGGCTGGTCCGCAGCGGTTGACGGGGGCGGCCTTCCGCAAACTTCGGGTGGCCATCGACGGCGGATTGGCGATTTACAGCAGCCACATCCCGCTCGATGTCCATCTCTCGCTGGGGAACAACGCGAGGCTGGCGGCGGCGCTCGGACTGAGTGACACGGCGCCCTTTTTTCCGTGGAAAGGCATTCAGCTCGGCCTCCGGGCCGCGGTTGACCTGGACCGCGATGATTTGGTGTCGATGGTTCGCCAGGCGGTGGGTGGCGGCAGGGTGGCGCTGTGTCCGGGCGGGCCAGCGCGCGTTCGGAAGTTGGGCCTCGTGACGGGAGGAGCGGGGGCGGAAGTGGCGGCCGCGGCGGCGGAAGGGATTGACACCTTCCTGACCGGTGAAGGACCCCACTGGAGTTACCCGCTGGCCGAGGAATTGGGAATCAACCTCCTATACGCCGGCCACTACGCCACGGAAACGTTCGGCGTCATCGCCCTCGGCCAGTGGCTCGAATCCACCTTCGGTCTGCCACCCGCCGTGTTCATCGATCACCCGTCCGGGTTGTAGGGGCCGGGCGACGGAAAAAAATAGAACGAAGAACCAAGAACCAAGCCCCCCTACCGCACCTTGATGCTACTGACAGATTCGAGGATGACGGTGATCATCATGTAAGCGACCATACCGACGAGGATGGCCATGAAGATGGTGACGATGTGGGGGATGGCGGCTTGGAGGCGGACGATCTTTTTTTCGAGCTCCTTGTCGTAGCGTTCGGCCGTGCGGCGGAGGGCGAGGGGCAGGTCTCCGGTTTGTTCGCCGACGGTGATCATGTCGGTCATGAGGGGCGGAAAGAAGCCGACGCGTTTCAGGGCTTTGGCGAGCGACCCGCCTTCGCCGACCATGCCGATGACTTGGTCCAGCAGGCGGCGGACGTAGATGTTTTGGGTGGCGTCACGCGAGAGTTCGAGAGCCCGGAGGAGGGGCAGACCGTTGTCGACCAGATTGGCGAGCGTTTCGAGAAACTGGACGAAAAAGCGGCCGGTCAGGATGGGGCCGACCAGCGGCAAGCCGAGGCGGATGCGGTCCCAAGTCGGTCGGTAGACCGGGTTGGTGGTGACCTTCTGAAAGGCGAACATGACGGCCGCGACCACAAGCAGGATCACCCACCAGTAAGCCTTGATGAAATCGCCCGAGCCCATCATGATCTGGGCAGGAAGGGGCAGCGGTTTGTTCGAGCTCTTGAGCAGGCTGGCCAACTGCGGGACAAGGAAGGTCACGAAGAGCGTCGAAACCAGCATCCCGGCGACAAACAGGAAGGCCGGGTAAATGAGCGCCGTGATGACGCTGCTCTGCAGGTCGGCCAGGCTCTTGAGGTATTGGCCTTGGCGCTTCAGGATCACCGAGAGCGCGCCGGAGATTTCGCCCGCCGCGGCCATGGAGCAGTAAAGCTCGCCGAAATCGGGAGAGGACGACCGCAGAGAGGCCGAAAAACTGCCGCCGTCGCGCACTTTTTGCCGCAACAGGGCGGACACTTGCTTGAGCGGGCCGAGTTCATCCCGGCTCTCCATGATCCGCAACGCCGGCTCCAACTGAAGTCCGGCACTCAGCAAGTCGCTCAACTCCTCGGTAAACAGAATGACCTGCTTCCGGCGCAGCCGGACCGGTCCCTTTGGCAAAGCACCTGCCCCATCGGCCTTCGGCGCGGCCGCCGGTTTCGTCTCAGCCGCTTTCTTGCCCCCTTCCCCTCTCTTGGCCGGAGGTTCGGCCTTGCCGTCCGACCGCTTTTTGCCCGGCGCCACCGCCGTCGCCACCCCGCCACTGGATACAGCGTCCTTCACCGCAATCGAGACCGGCTGCAATCCGCTCCGGTCCAGGCGCCGCATCGCTTCTCCGCGATCATTGGCGGTCAACTCCCCGCGGGCCAGGGATCCGTCCGGTTTCAGGGCACTGTAAGCGAATGTTGGCATGGAATCAGGTTTCTCAGACCACCGTGGCGCGAATCAGTTGAAAATCACATTGGTTCTTCGTTCCTCGTTCTTCGTTCCTCGTTCCTGGTTCTTCGCTGATCCTAATTCGCTTGAGGACGCTTCACTCGTCTCCAAAGCGCGGCCCCCGGCCGTCACCAGCGACCCAAAAGACGAACCTTGATGTTCTTACTCCCGGCGGGGTCCACCTCATGCCAGGCAAATCGTGGACATCCATTCTTGCAGAGGCAGCAAGAAATCCTGAAAACTTCATACTATCACAATGGTTACGCAAATCTTCAATGAACTCCGAAGACCTCGAGCACACCGGACTTCAGGCTTAATCTCGCTCCAACGAGTGGGTGTCCTCGATTTCTTCCTTCAGGCTTAATCTCGCTCCAACGAGTGGGTGTCCTCGATTTCTTCTTCCAAGGAGTGGGTGTCCTCGATTTCTTCTTCTGGATTTCTTCCCCGAGGCGTCGCGGGGGCCGGTGCCGCCTTTTTTGGTCTGGACGCAGGTACTCACGATACCGGCCACTGGGCGAGTTGTTCGGGGAAGAGGCACTGTGAGCAATCGGAGTGATCCTGGAGGCAGAAGTCATCGTAGATTTGGATGAGCGCCTGCTGCTGATAGAATTTCTTTTGGAGCGCCCTGGCGTCGCAGCGGCGGCCGAGCAGTCGCACGGCAGCGCGGCGGGATTTTTCGTTGTCCAGGGCGGCGGGCAGCGAGGTATAGGCGGTCCAGGCGGCGTCGGCCATTTTGGGATGCATGAAAAACCGTGGGAAGGCGACATTTCCGAGGATATCGGCGATCCGGGATGACCCGACGAGGGCGACCGGGTGGGCTGCGGCGGCACTGGCCAGGGTGAAATGGCGGTCCCAGTACGGATGAGTGAGCGCTTCGAGGGCCTCGACCAGGCGCCGGCCCGGCGTTTCGGTGCCGCCAATAGGCGGGTCCAAGGCGGAGCGAACTATTTTCCAGTGAGTGGCGATGTGAGCCAGGGCGCCGAGTCGTCGATGCGGGTGGTTTTGCGGTCGGGCGCCGGCCAGCACCCAGTGGGGGGGAGCGACGGCGCAGAATTCCGCCCGGTGTTTCCACCATTGTTCCCAGAGGGCACGGAGGTAATCGCGAGTTTCCGGTGGTGCTTTTTCGTACACTCGAGTCTCGAGAAACCCGGCGGCTCCAAAAAACAGAGCGGCGGGACCGGCCGGGTGCGTGCCCACCACCATCAACGGGAGTCGCTGAGCGAGCAGTGTCATGGCCCATTGGTTGCGGCGGTACCCGAGGGCAGCGGCGAGTTGCTGGAAGAGTGCCTGGTCCCATCCGTGGAGATCAGCCAAGGTCGCCAGGCGGGCGGTTTTGCGCTCGAGTCGCTGGCGCGCGGCCGCCTGGAACAGTACCTCGACGTCGGACGCGGGGCGATCTTGCAGGGGGAATGAACACCTCCCGCAGCGCGCTTCGGCCGGGGCAGGCGTTGGGCCGGCGGGCGGAAAGGAGGTCAAATCAATCCGCACTTGGGCAACCTCGCGGTGGACCGATGTGCGCGTGAAAAAAACACCAGAGGGTTGCTCGAAAAACACATGGAGGACCACCGAATCGTACGCTGGATTCTGCGCATGCCCGTGGCGCTCCCAGTCCCGCGCGTCCCAGTCAAGTTCAAGAAATCCAGAGAGCAGACGTCCGCCGATCCGGACGGCGACCTCGGAAAAATCCGGTCCGGCCGCGTGATTCCACGTCCCGATTTGCACTATTTCGACACGCTGGCCGGAGGTCGTGTTGAAGAGGCGGCCGAATTCCCCAGCGAACCAGCGGCTTTGGAGTTGGATTTCGGGTGGGCGCGGCGCCTCGGGCGTCAATCCTGGAAGCCACCCATCTTCCTGGATGCGACCCTGACCAATAACGGTGGAATGAAGAGTGCGATAGTCGGCGGCGGTCATCGTTTCTTCCGGCCGCGGGGAGAAGGCGGATCCGGGGGAGGGGCAGCTTGGGGCTTGAGCCGGGTGAGCCACACGCGGGCGGCTTCGGTCTCCGGCTCCTTCGGATATTCATAGATGATCCGGCGGAGATCAGCGACGGCGCCGTCGAGTTGGTTGTTTCGTCGCTGCAGGTCAGGTACCTGCAGATAGCAGCGAATTTTGTCTGAGACTCGCGTGTATGACCGGGCCGCCTTTTCGAAGGCGCCCGCGGCCCGCTTGAGATCGTCCGGCACATAGGTCTGGATGAGAACGCCCAGCGCCTCCCAAAGCACTCCGCTCTTGCGGGCGGTCGCGGCCGCTTCGACCGCCTTGAGTAGGGCTTCATGGTCTTCATTCCCCCCGTGCTGGGCGACCAGCGCATGATACGACTGGAAGTCTTGGCTGTCGCGAATCGCCGGCGTGGTGGCGCGATTGGCAAACGGGCGGTAGAGCGGATCGCCGAGTACCACATTCATCCAGGAAAGGGCCGGCGTGGCCATCCACGCGGCTTCAGCAAGGGTGTACCCTTTGAGCAGCCGATCGGTAAAGATGTGGATCTGCGTGGTCATGGTCAGATACGGTTCCCAGGTGTTCCCCAGCACCGCGCAGGCCCCCTTGGTCAGCAACGGACCGCACCATTCGGTGCTCTGACCTCGAATTGAGGTGGCCGAAAAACTGTGAATATGCGTGGCCACCGCCCCGCGGCGAAACTTGAAAGACGGATTGAGAAAGGGCCCGTCGGGTGACCGGATGTACCAGCCGAAGTACACGGCGGCGTCGTTCATCGGGTAATTGGTCGGCAGAGTTTCGGGATGGGCGTCGATGACCACCGGCCACCCGCCCGTCCCGAATGCATGCCCGGCCGCGACAATCCAGTTGTCTCCCTCATCGTATCCCGCTCCCTTGCGCGCGAGGTCCAAATACACGCGGCCCCACAAGCCGGTCTTCTCCGTGGCGAGGGCATCGGCGATCATGCGTTCGCAAGTGGCGAAACTCGGGCCATCGACGCGCCCCACCAGCATGAGGGCGGGCGGTGCGCCATTGGAGAAGGCTTCATCCTTCCGGTAGTACGGATTGTTCAGCCCGCCGGCGATATTCGATCCCGGCACGCCCAGCAGCGTGAGTTCGGAATCGACGCTGGCATTGTTCTGCTGACCCGCTGGCGGCGCGACCGGTTGGCCAGTGTTCGGATCACGCGGCCCTTCGAGATTAAATTCTTCCGTGATGCGCAGCGGCACGCCGGACATCACTGCCAGCACCCGCTTGGTGTTCGAAACCACCTGGACGCCTTCTGCCCCCTGCCCCATTTTCCACCAGCCCTTTTCGGTGAATATCTTCCGGAGTGGATCGGCCAGTGCCCCATTGTATTCGCCCCGAGTGATCGTTTCCTGCGGAGAAAGCGCCAGCCCGACCAGATTGCCCGTGGGAATCTGGCGCGCCTTGGCATAAGCGCCCGCCAAACGACGCGAGGCCGGCAGTCCGACATTGTACAAAACCACAGTCGATTCCCGGTAATCCGGACTCGGCAGATCCGCGGTGACCCGCTCGGGTAGGCTGAGCAGGCCGGCGGCCAGCAGCGTCAGAAATCGGCAATGGAGCACAGGAAATATCACGATCGGGTCAGGGAAGTGAAAGAATCAATCCATCATACGCTAAACGTACGTTCTCGGGCATTTTTTCCTCCGCTTCCGCATGACCGACCTGACACTGGAAATGAGTAAACCACGTCCGGGCCGCCCCCACCTCTTGGGCGAAGGCCAGTGATTCATCGATGGTCATGTGGGTCGGATGCGGCGTAAATCGCAGGGCATCAACTATAAGCGCTTCAACCCTGCCCAGCGCCGCCACCGTGGCCGGCGGAGCCGACTTCATGTCGGGCAGGTAGGCGGCCAGCTTCCGGCCACCCCGACAAAAAAGAAATCCATGCGTCTCGACTTTGCCGTGGCTCACCGGTAGCGGCGTGATTTCCGTTTCCCCGAGCCAAAATGGCCCGTCGAAGGGGCGGGGCGCCGGCTTGAAGTACCCCGGATACCGGTTTTCGCCGTTAAAAGCGAACTCAAACATCCGGCGCACTGCATGCAAACATTCGGGGCTCGCGTGGACCGGGAGTTCCGCATCCGCTCCGACCGTAAATCGACGCAGATCGTCAAATCCCGCCACATGGTCGGTATGCGCATGCGTCAACAAAACCGCGTCGAGATGACGGATCCCCGCGCGCAGGCATTGCGAACGAAAATCCGGTCCCGTATCGACCACCCATTGAGCTTCCGGACTCGTCACGAGAATCGACGACCTGAATCGTCGATCCCGCGGGTCCTCCGAATGGCACACCGCACAGTCGCATCCCACCATCGGCACCCCCACCGACGTGCCCGTCCCAAGAAAAGTGATTGTCAATGATCCCGGTGTCATCGCGTCCGCCATCAGACTCCCTTGTCACCTTTAAACTGGATAGGCGAGAGGCGAAAAGTTTTCAGCGAATTTCGGCGCTCGGCGCTCGGCGCTCGGCGGTCAGAGAGCGGCGGTCAGAGAGCGGCAGGCGGAGAGCGGAGAATCGTATTCGGTGTTCGGTGTACAGTATTCAGACCGAATGGACGCTGCGCGATGGACACGGAGACTCACAGTCGTGGGTGTCAGGGCGGTCAGCGCAGCGGCCACTTCGAGGACGAGGACGAGGACGAGGACGAGGACGATTCGGGTTTATGGCTTGAGGTCACGACTCAACCATCCCGCGTCTCGGCATCGAGTTCCTCGAAGACGCGATTCGCCATTTTCACGGTGGCGATCGGCGGGGAGCCGACGTCGAACGCGACGATCTCCCCCCAAGGGAACTTGCGGGTCGTCCGGTTTCGGATGGCCGACCATGGGACAAGGAGGGGTGGTTGACCAAGTCTGAAGAGAAACAAGACCGAAAGATAAAGTCCCGTCTTTTCCGCACTGATGGTTAAACAGTTACTGTAGTTTACCCAGCCGATCTGCGCGCTTTGAAACCGCCGTTTCTTGCCTTTGGGCCCTTCCCTGGCTGGAAACCGGAGCGCCAGCCGATGCCATCCGCCAATGCGAGAAAGCAGCAAACATAGCAAGCACCACAAGCCCGGAGCCATAACGGCGAGTACAAACAGGGTAACCAGCAGAGGGGCCGACCATGCAGGATCAAGTGTTGTCGTCAGGGCAGGATCTTCCATGGCCTCGTTCGGTAAGCCCGATCATTCGCAGCCTGTTAACCTCGGCGAACAAAACATTGCCTCCGTCTCAACGATGGGGCTTCAAATTTGAAGTACAAGTCCTTAGGCGAAAAGGACAGGGGCACGACGCTTGGAATCGTTCTCGTCCTCGAGAAATCCGCTCCGCTACCCAACTCGCCCCCCTCGCTGGTGAATCGCCTGTCCATCGTGCCCCGCCCGTTTCTCGCCAAATACTGAACACCGAATACTTCTGATTACTGCTTACCGACCTCCGACCTCCGACCTCCGACCTCCGACCTCCGACCAGCAGGCGGTAAAAGCGGCGACTGCCTGACGGAGGTCTTCCTCGGTATGGGCGGCAGAGATTTGGGTACGGACGCGGGCCTGGCCTTGGGGGACGACGGGATAGAAGAAGCCGACGGCGTACACGCCGCGATCGAGCAAGTCGGAGGCGAGGCGTTGGGCGGCGGTGGCCTCGCCAAGCATGATGGGGATGATGGGATGTTGGCCGTGGTTGGGCAGAGTAAAACCAGCTTTGAGCATGGCCTGAGTGTAGACAGCGGTATTCGCCCAAAGCCGGTCGCGCCATTGCGTGGATGCGGCAAGCCTCTCGAGCACCTTAAGGGTGGTGGCGGCGATGACGGGAGCCAGGGTGTTGGAAAACAGGTAGGGACGAGACCGCTGACGGAGCAGGTCGATGACGGGTCGGCGGCCGCTGGTATAACCGCCGCTGGCCCCGCCGAGCGCCTTTCCGAGCGTGCCGGTGAGGATGTCGATACGATCGGCCACCCCGCAATGCTCGGGCGTGCCGCGTCCGGTGGGGCCCATGAAACCGGTGGCGTGCGAGTCGTCGACCATGATCAACGCGCCATGGCGTTCGGCGAGATCACAAATCTCCCGGAGCGGTGCGATGGTCCCGTCCATGCTGAAGACCCCATCGGTCGCGATGAGCTTGAAGCGCGCGCCGGCGGCATCAGCCTCGCGCAGCCGCGATTCCAGTTCGTTCAGGTCGCGATTGGCGTACCGAAAGCGTTTTGCCTTGCAGAGCCGGATGCCGTCAATGATGGATGCATGATTGAGGGCATCGGAGATGATGGCATCTTCCGGTCCGAGCAGAGTTTCGAACAAGCCGCCGTTGGCATCGAAGCACGAGGAATAGAGAATGGTGTCCTCAGTGCCGAGAAAGGCCGAGAGCGCTGACTCCAGTTCCCGATGGATGTCCTGGGTGCCGCAGATGAAGCGGACGGACGCGCAGCCGTACCCCCACCGGTCGAGGGCGGCATGGGCGGCGGCGACGACGTCCGGGTGATTGCCGAGACCTAGATAGTTGTTGGCGCACATGTTGATCGCCTCCCGGCCGTCGGCGAGTCGGACCCGGGCGCCCTGTGGGGTGCCGATGAGGCGCTCGGTTTTCCAGAGGCCAGCGGCCCGAATGGCCTCGAGTTCGCGCGCCAGGTGGTCGAAGTAAGGATGTCGCATGAGCGGAGGATTATGAGGACCAATCGAGCACCACTTTGCCGGAGCGGCCGCTTTTCATGGCGGCGAATCCTTCCTCATAGTCTTTCCAGTGGAATCGATGCGTGATGACCGGGGCGATGTTCAGGCCGCTCTGAAGCATGGCCGTCATCAGGTACCATGTCTCGTACATTTCGCGGCCGTAGATCCCTCGGAGCGTCAGGCCGTTGAAGATCACCGTATCCCAATCGATGGCGAAGGATTCGGGAAAAATTCCAAGCAGCGCCACCTTTCCACCGTGCGACGCATTGGCTAAAATGGCTTCGACCGCCTTGGGCGACCCCGACATTTCCAGACAGACGTCAAACCCCTCAGTCATCCCAAGCTCTTTCTGCACATCGGGAAGGATTTCCTTGGTCACGTCCACTACGCGGGTCGCTCCGAGCGTGCGCGCCAAATCGAGCCGCCACGGGTTGATGTCGGTGACCACCACGTGGCGCGCGCCGGCGTGGCGGGCGATCGCCGCGGCCATGCATCCGATCGGGCCCGCGCCCGTGATGAGCACGTCTTCACCCAGCACCTCAAAGGCCAACGCCGTGTGGGTAGCATTGCCCAGCGGGTCAAAGCACGAGATGATCTCCTCGGGGATGCGCCGATCCGCCAGCCAGACGTTGGTCATGGGCAGGGCCAGATACTCGGCGAAACACCCCGTCGTGTTCACTCCGATGCCACGGGTGTGCGCGCACAAGTGCCGGCGACCGGCCAGGCAGTTCCGGCACCGGCCACACACCAGATGCCCCTCGCCGCTCACCAAATCACCCACGGCAAAATCGTGCACGTTGTCGCCCACCGCCACGATCTCGCCGCAAAACTCATGTCCGATCGTCATCGGCACCGGAATCGTTTTTCGCGCCCAGGCATCCCAGTTGTAAATATGAACGTCAGTCCCGCAGATTGACGACTTCCGAATTTTCACCAATACATCGTTGATCCCCACCTCCGGCTCCGGCACTTCCTCCAGCCAGAGCCCAGGCGCCGCTTCCTTCTTCACCAAGGCTTTCATGCATCGCATCTCTCCGGCAGGCTTTTAGTGGCGTCAAGCCGTGGCGGTCAGTGGCCGGCGGTCAGTGGCCGGCGGTCAGTGGCCGGTGATCGGCGGTCGGACATCGGAAGTCGAAAATCAAAAATCCATGGCCGATCACCCTGGGCAGGGCGGAATTTGGCTTGTCACACTCGGCCCGACCCGGAGACGATGGGGAGCATGATCACAAGATTCTGGCAGGTTCTTGGCTGGCTGGTCGTGGGCGGTTGGGTGGCTGCGCCGCTGCGCGCGGGCATGGACGCCGGGGTCGCGAAACGTGACATCACGCCCGATGGCCCGATCCGACTGACGGGGTACGCCTCGAGAAATACCGAGACCACCGAGATCGCGCAACGGCTGTGGGCCAAGGCAGTGGCGCTGTGGCCGGGCGACGGACCGCCGGCTGTTCTTGTGACGGTGGACAATTGCGGCGTCTGCGCTCCCATCACCGAGGAGGTGGCGCGCCGCGTGGAGAAGAAAGCCCATCTGAGCCGTGATCGACTGGTCATTTGTTCCTCCCACACCCACTCTGGCCCCCAGACCCGCGGCTTCGCGCCCAATATCTTCGCCGCGGACATCCCGGCCGAGCAGGCCGCGCGCATCGAACGCTACTCGGATCGCCTGACCGACGACTTGGAAGCCGTGGTGCTGGCCGCTCTCGCTGACCGCCAACTCGCCACGGTATCGTGGAACGAGGGCCAGGCCGGCTTCGCCAAAAACCGACGCACGGAAGGCGGTCCAGTCGATCATGCCCTTCCCGTCCTCTGCGTGCGCCATCCCGATGGGCGGCCCCGCGCCATCGTCGCCAATTATGCCTGTCATTGCACCACGCTGCACGGCGAGCCCAATCACATCCACGGCGACTGGGCCGGCTGCGCCCAGGAGGAATTGGAACGTCTCTTTCCGGGCGCCACCGCGCTCATCACCATCGGGTGCGGGGCCGACGCCAATCCGCATCCACGAGGATCTGTCGATCTCGCTCGCCAGCACGGCGCCGGCCTGGCCACCGCCGTCCGCGAGACCCTGGCCCAGTCCCCCACTTCCCTGCCCCCCACCCTGCGTTGCGCGTTGCGCCGCGTCGATCTGCCATTTCAGAAACTGCCCACTACCGCTGAGTGGGAAACCCGCGCCCAAGATACCGAGATCGTCGGGTACCACGCCCGGAAACGCCTCGCCCAACTTCGCGACGGCATCACCCTGCCAACGGCGCTCCCGTATGTCGTGCAAACATGGGTTTTTAACCGGGGTCCGGACGACGATGCCCTCGCCCTGGTTTTTCTCGCCGGTGAGGTTGTCGTCGATTACGCCGTCCGCCTGAAGAAAGAGACCGCCGACCGCCGCGGCCCACCCCTCTGGATCACCGCCTATGCCAACGACGTCCCCTGCTACATCCCGTCCCGCCGCATCCTCGCCGAAGGCGGTTACGAGGCCGAATCTTCGCTCTGGTACTATGACCGACCCGCTCGCCTCGCCCCTGCCTGCGAGGACATCGTCATCCAAACCATCCACGAACTGCTCGCGCCCGCCCGATAAACTCCCACTGGCAAAGTTTACATAAACTTTCGTGTGTTTGAATTTTATGTGGTTCCGGCGTCCCTTTTTCCGTTGAGTGGCTTGTCGGCATTGAAGAGCGTATTCAACGCAAAAACTCGAAATCCTCCTGAACTGTCGATCAATCCTTGAGTAAGACCCGCGGACGCTCCACCATCGCATTCCGCGGAATAACGACCGCAGCCACTCACTTCCAACCATCCAATTCCATGGGACTCCTCGACAGCCTGATCTCCTCCGTCACCGGCAACTCCAACACTTCCGGCGATCCCGGCAACCCGCTCGCCACCGCCCTCAACTCACTGATTTCCCAAAACGGCGGCATCGAGGGGCTCATGAGTAAATTCTCCCAAGGCGGTCTCGGCGAGGTCTTCTCGTCCTGGGTCGGTCTCGGCGAAAATAAGCCCGTCAATGCCGACCAGATCAGCAAGGTCCTCGGATCCGGACAACTCGCCTCGCTCGCTTCCAGCCTCGGCGTGGACCAAGCCCAAGTCTCGGGTTTCCTCGCCGATAATCTCCCCAAAATCATCGACAAACTCACCCCGTCCGGCCAAGTCCAAGCCGGCAACGATTCCTCCGACGGCATCGCCGCCCTCTTGCCTTCCCTGCTCTCCAGCCTCGGCGGCGGTCAGGGCAAGGCGTAATCACGTGGGCGGCACTCCCGTAGCCCGCCGGGCTCCGGCGAGGCGCGCTGATGCTTGCGGTGGGACGAGACCTCCCGGGCTCGTCGGCGGTGGGAGTGTGCTCCACGGATCCGCGCCTCCCCTTCTCTGTCGATGCCCAGCGGAAGGAAAGCCGAATCTGAGTAGACGTGGTCTTGGGCAAAACCTTGCGTGGTGATTCACGCGGCCATCACTCGAAAAGGGGAGACGATTCCCGGATGGAACGCCTTCACCGCCTACGCGCCCAGAGGTCGCGTCCCACCTCCACGTTTCCTTCTCTCCCTCGCCTGGAGTGTCGTTCCACTACCAACCCAGTTTCACCTTCCCTCCTTGCTGCCTCCAAATTTCTTTTCCCTCTCCCCTCCCTTAGCGGGCCTGACCTCTCGAATCGAATCGACATGAAGGGTGCCGGAAAAGAGTTCGAAGGTGCCCAGCAATTTGGCATTCACACGACCGACGACCCTCAGCCATTGGCCATTCAGCGCCTCCTTAGTCTCCAATAGACGTTTCACTTTCCCCTCGCCCAGCCAAAACGCGTTTGCTGTAATCGCATGGTCGTAGCTGCCTTCGTCGACGTAGAGGGCCACATTCTCGTACTCCACCGAAGCCACCCCGGATACAATCACGATTTGGCCATCGTACCGCCCTGGATCCGCCAAAAGCCGCACCAATGGGATCTCCTTACGGGGAACATTGTCGTCTTGGCCTCGCAGTGATAAATGCGCATACGATACAAACAGAACAAATAGAAGAACTGTCACTGTTCGACCCTTCGCGCCCCTCATGTTTCGAATAGCCATCCTAGTTTCGTACAAGAAACCGATGGACAACGCGACAGGAAAGACCGGCCGGTCGCCGTGCTGCTATTCTTTTGGCCTCGCCAGCGGTTCGCAGCGAGCCCGGATTTCCTCGGCGTTTCCGATGAAGAAGTAGGCGTCGTATTCAAAGGTCATGTTGGGCTGGAGCGCGAAGGTGGCGATCGGGGCCAGATAAGAGCAGTCGGATCCGGCACCACTGCGAAAGCGATAGGACGTGAGCTGCGGAGCGGTCGGCACGCAAACCCCGACACCGTGGCCGGATTCGTCGACAAAGGCGGCCCAGCGTTCGGGGAGGTCGAAGTACTCGTTGGTCTGGCCGGGTTGCTTGCGCGCGAGTGGCTGCCCAGTCCAGGGAGCTGGTCCTTGAAACAGCACCAACTCGGAAAGCGAGGGATTCAAAAAAACCGCGGGCAGCTCCTGATGCCGCGGTGCATGCGTCCGGGTGCCCCGATAGGTCATCCGGAATCGGGCGTGGACGTGGTCGTACCGGAGCTCGATCCACTGTTCCAGCACGAAGTCAGCGAGCTTGGCCCCCGTCGCCCAATGCAGCGGGATCGACTTGCCGTAGAAGGTGGTTGCGGTGACCTTCGTTTCCACCAGTGGCGGCACTGCCCCCTGGTAATCCCCGCCCTGCACCGGATTGAGCCGCCACGACTTATCGCCCCACATCGAGCCATCGGCGTCCCCGTAGTACGACTGCTGGATCAAACGCCCGCGGTCATAATGATTCAGGAGATTTTTCTTTTCACCGACTTTGGAAAAATAACCCATCGCCCCTCCAGCACTCTTGATCAGTCCTAATCGGAACGATTCGTTCTCCAGGAAAACCCAATCAGCCTGTTCTACCCCCGGAGCTTCCTCCGCCCAAGCAGCCTGAAGCGCCACGCCCCCCATCGAGCAAGCCACCAAGCCCCAAAGCCAAAATCCGTGCACGCCAGTCATCGTGTGAGTTCGCTCGCAACTGTCGCCGGATCATGCCACCGCGCGAGCCAAATCAAACTCGGTAGAACAGTGGCGGCGTCCCTTCGCGCTCCGGGAGAGCCCGGTCGATTCGGTAAATTCGACCTCCGACCCCCGACGTCCAACTGCCGACCCCCGACCTCCGACTGCCGACCCCCGTCCTCCGACTGCCGACCTCCGCCCTCCGATCTCCGACCGCGGCAGTTGACCAATGCCCTGGGACCCCTGACCAGTGGGGGATGATCAAGGTTGGACTTATTTCACTGGGCTGCGCGAAGAACCTCATTGATTCGGAGGTGATGGTGGGGCATTTGCAGCAGGCGGGGATGGCGATGACGCCGGAGCCGGAGTTGGCGGACGTGTTGATAGTGAACACGTGTTCGTTCATTGACAACGCGAAGAAGGAGAGCATTGCGGCTATTCACGAAGCGGTGGACGAGCGGGAGGCGGACGGTCGGCGCCGGAAGCAGAAGATCATTGTGGCCGGGTGTTTGGCGCAGCGGTTTCGCCAGGAGTTGCCGGGCCTGATGCCGGAGGTGGATGCCTTTATCGGTCTTGACCAGTTGACGGAAGTCCCGCAGGTCATCAACCGGCTGTTCACGCCGCAAGAGCTGGCCGACCGCAACTTGGTGACCGAGAAGCCGCAGTGGATACCGGATTACGACACGCCGCGATTCCGCCTGACCCCGAGCCATTTTGCCTACATCAAGATCGCCGAAGGATGCAATCATCCGTGCAGTTTTTGCATCATCCCCAAGATTCGCGGCCAGCACCGGAGCCGGACGCAGGAATCGGTGGTGCGCGAGGCGCGCGCGCTCGTCGCCGCCGGCGTGAAGGAAATCAATTTGATTTCGCAGGACACGACGTATTTCGGCATGGACCGCTGGCAAGGGCAGCGACCGAACCCGCGGTCGGGCGTCGACAGCAGCCGCGGTGAATCGCTCGCCTCGTTGCTCCGGGAGCTCAATGCCATCCCTGGCGATTTTTGGATCCGGCTGCTCTACACGCATCCGGCGCACTGGAGCGACGACCTGATCGCGGCGATTGGGGAAAGCGAAAAGGTCGTCCGGTACATCGACATGCCGTTGCAGCACATCTCCAACCACATGCTCGGCTTGATGAAGCGCGAGACCGACAGCGCGTACATCCGCGGGCTGCTCCAGCGGATCAGGGCTGGCATTCCGGGCGTGGCGGTGCGCACGACGTTTATTGTCGGCTTTCCCGGGGAAACGGCCGAGGACCATGCCGAACTGCTC
Source organism: Verrucomicrobiales bacterium (assembly GCA_046155625.1). Taxonomy (GTDB): domain Bacteria; phylum Verrucomicrobiota; class Verrucomicrobiia; order Verrucomicrobiales; family V1-33; genus CAJBME01. The sequence continues at coordinate 15,176 of JBJXFS010000337.1, forward strand.
GCCTTCCTCGACGAGGCCCGCTTTGAACGTGCGGGTGTCTTCGAGTACAGCCGCGAAGACGGCACGCGGGCAGCCAAATTGAACGGCCACCTCCATCACGCGACGCGCAAGGCGCGCTGGAACTCGGCGATGCGCAAACTCCAGTCGCTCGCCGAGGAGATAAATCGGGCGCAGATCGGGCACACGATGCGCGTGCTCGTCGAGCAACCGGGGGTCGCCCGCACGGCGTGGGACGCGCCGGAGATCGATGGCACGGTGTACGTGGACAAGTCACTTCCCGTCGGCAGCTTCGCCGACGTCACGATCCATGATTGGCGCGGCTACGACCTCGTCGCCGCTCGGTAGGCCAAAGCGCATCCCGCGGCGGGGCCCTTGAATTCCGGCCATTGCCCCGAGGGTGCCCCAATTTCGTTCGGGGCGGAGCGATTTCAGGGTGCAGCACCGCAAATCGAAGGATTTGTCAGCGCGCGAGTCCAAGTTTCGCTGGAGTTTGGGACTCGTGGTGGGACGAGACCTCCTGGGCTCGTAGGCGGCGGGAGCGGGGTGCCCACAGCCCATCATTGCCTCCTCAAGAGCTGGCCGATCGACCAAAAGTTGACATGTCGAAACAAGATACAGATCGAAAAAAGTCAGGGGGTTTCAGCCGACCACCGCTCGAAGAGTGGAGGCGATCCTCGGATGGAACATCTTCACCGCCCGCGCGCCCTGGAGGTCGCGTCCCACCTCAAGGCCATTCGGCGCATCTCTGAATGGAAGAGTCGTTCCGATGGTACAGTCCCAGGAAAAATGGGCAAATTCCCATGTGGCCCTTTGGGCCGTTGACGGCTTTGTTCACAGGTTCTGCTGCATGGGCAGTTTCCCCCGTGCCTGTCGCAAGAGTCTTGCGATCGACTCCATGGCTTCTCAACAAAAACCCTTTCAAAAAAATCAGGTTCCGCCCCCATGCATGGACAAAAATGGTCAAACGCTTCTCCGCTGCTTAAGGCGGAAGCATCGGGCTCCACCGCCATCATTCTCAATCCCGCGGCCCAGAGCACGCGGGCCTCGCGCAAGGTGGAGGTGGTTCGCGCGTTGGCGACCGGGGCGCACGTCGTCGAGACGCGGGCGATCGGCGACGCGAGGCGACTGGCGCGCGAATTGGCCGAGCAGGGGTGGTCGACGGTGGTGGCGGCGGGAGGCGACGGCACGGTGAACGAAGTTGCCGCCGGGCTTTTGGAGGCGGCGGTTCCTGAACCGCCGGTGCTGGGTGTGCTGCCCTTGGGCACCATGAATGTGTTTGCCCTCGAACTCGACCTGCCGGTCCTCAATCTTCGGCAGTGCTGGGAACGGGTGGTCGCCGGCCAGGCACGCCCGATCGACGCCTGGAAAGCCAATGATCGAACTTTTTTCCAAATGGCTGGCGTCGGCGTGGACGCGCAGGTCATTCGGCAAACGTCGTGGGAGGCCAAGAAAAGCTGGGGCCCGCTGAGTTATCTTGGGACCTTGGCGCGCGTGCTCGACCGCCCCTCCGCAGAGGTTCGCGTTCAGGTCGACGACGGTCCGTGGATCACGGGAGGCACCGTGCTCCTGGGCAACGGCCGGTTTTACGGGGGGCCGTTCCCCGTTTTTCCCGGGGCGAAAAATGACGATGGCCTGCTTGACGTGGCGGTGATTCACGGGCACGGGCCGGCCATTTTTTCCAACCTGGTGGCGGACGTGCTCTTTTACGAAATCGATGAGGAACATGAAGGCGTCACGCGGCTGCGCGGTTCACGCGTGCGCCTGGAATCCCCGGAAATGGCGCCCTTTGAAATCGACGGGGAATCGGGGGGCGACACGCCGCTGAGCGTGACGCGTCTTCCGGTGCCGCTGCGCGTTCTGGCTTGACGGCCATGAAGACGAACCACTCCCTTCCCGATCGCACCGTGTGGATCCCAGCGGACGCGCCGGCCGTGGTGCGGATCATCGACCAGCGCCAGTTGCCCTGGGCCTTCGTCACCGAAGACCTGCGGCGCGTCGAGGACGTGGCCGCCGCCATTCGCGACATGCACGTCCGTGGGGCCGGCTGCATCGGCGCCACCGCAGCCTACGGCATGTGGCTCGCCACCGAAACCAGCCATCCTCTCGACGCCGCCGCCGCCCTGCTGAAATCAACCCGCCCCACCGCCGCCAACCTCGCCTGGGCCGTCGACCGGATGCTGCTTGAAGGCGCCACCCGCGCTGCCGCCGAAGCCATCGCCGAGGAGGACGTCGCCGCCTGCCGGGCCATCGGCCGCCACGGACTCGAGCTTTTCGACCAACAGCGACGCGCCCTCTGCCGTCCGGATCACGCCCCGCTCCACATTCTCACCCACTGCAATGCCGGCTGGCTCGCCTTCGTCGCCATCGGGACTGCCACCGCCCCTATCTACGCCGCCCACGACGCCGGCCGCCCGGTGCACGTCTGGGTGGACGAAACCCGCCCGCGCAACCAAGGCGCCCGCCTCACCGCCTGGGAACTCGCCCGCCATGGCGTGCCACATACAGTCATCGCTGACAACGCCGGCGGCCACCTCATGCAACAAGGACGCGTTGACATCGTCATCACCGGCGCCGATCGCATCGCCCGCAATGGCGACGCCGCCAATAAGATCGGCACCTACCTGAAAGCGCTCGCCGCCGCCGATTGCGGCATCCCGTTTTACGTCGCCTTTCCTTCGTCCACCATCGACTGGGCGCTCGCCGACGGCCGCGGCATCCCGATCGAGGAACGCCATGCCGACGAGGTCGGCTGGATCGACGGACCGGATTCGGCAAGCACTCACCATTCCGTCCGCGTCTGCCCGCCCGACAGCCACTGCGCCAATCCAGCCTTCGACGTCACCCCGGCTCGCCTGATCACCCGCCTGATCACCGAATGGGGCGCCTGCCCAGCCACCGAATCCGACCTGCGGCGCCTCGAGTCGAAGTCACAGCCACCAGCGGCTTTGAGGTGGGACGCGACCTCCCGGGCGCGTAGGCGGTGAAGGCGTCCCCTCCGAGAACGGTCCCCGCTTCTCGAGTGATGGTCGCGTGAATCAACCCGGAGGCGTTGGCCATGATCACTTTGATGCAGGCTCGCATTGGGGTCCGCTTGAGAAGGTCCTGAGGGGCTGCGTTCACCTCACTCCCACCGCCTACGAGCCCAGGAGGACTCGTCCCACCTTCGGCCTCAATCGCCCGCTGAATGATAAGCTGCCCTGGCGATTTACTTCGGTTCGCCGACTGGGGGGGCCTCGGGAAGCTTCGGCCATATGGTGATTACGTCGTTGTATGCCGGGTGGATCTTCAGCAGGACAAGCGAATCGCCGCGAAACTCGAAGGAGAACGGGAATCGGTCGATGGAGTTCCATCGATTGGCATAGGTGATGCGTCGGGTACTCCCAAACGGGTACCGGGTACCGCCCTTCCGGTTGATGAAGGTTTCCTCGGTCTCATCGCTTTGTATCTCAGGGAATCGCATGCGGAGTGATTCCGGAGTGCGCGGCATATCCGGGATGGGCAGTTCCCCGGTCCACAGGCCGTGACGAATGGATTCCCTACATTCCGCCAAAATCAGCTCAATCGCGGAGACCTTCAGTTCGGCCACACCGGCCATTTTAGTGAACTGCGGTAGCGGCGCACGGGTTTTGGGGTCCACCGTTTCTTGCATGTGACCGTACACCAACAATCCGGGGCCGATGAAAGTTTCGCGGACCGATCGAACCATAAAATTCTCCTTAGGGGAGATGGAGAGATCTTCCCGAACTTCCCGGCGTTTCAATTGATATGTCTCGCTCAGCAGTTCGAATTCCCGACTGGCCACCTTGCGTCCGACGCAATGCATGAGAAATCGGATGGATCCTGGAGGCGCGGACACTCGAAAGGATTCACCCTGGTCCTCAGGCTGCGCTGATGGCTCGGTGGTGAGTGATTCGCTGGGAGATGCGGACGGGGCTTCTTCACCGTTCGTGGCGTTGACCGTCCCATGCCAGCCGAGCAGCAAAACAAGGAGAGTACGAATCATAATCTTGGAGCGAATGGTAATAGTTAATCCAATTCTCCCTCAAAACACGTGCTCATTTGATGATCCACGCATTCGCCACGGCTGATTTTTGCACGATTGCAAGGCCATGGTCCCCTGGGAGTGGCGGGCTGTGGCCGCCATGACGACGGACACCTGTTGCCTTCCTTGCGACGGCTCAGACGGCCATGACTGTGCCGATATGGCGGCCACAGCCCGCCACTCCCTTCGGCCGCGGAATCCGCTGGGCGGCGGCGAAATTGGGGCCATGATGGACGGTGCGCCGCGCGCCGTGTAAACAACCCCATTGGACATGAAACTGACTCGTACCTTGGTTGTCGTGCCGCCGGTGGCCGCTCTGGCGGGCTCCGTCGTTTTACTGATTGCCGGACCGGCGGACGAAACGCCGGTGGTGCGCACGTTCGAGCGGATTGCTCTCTCCGACCAATTTTGGTGCGAAGGCGCGCACCATGCGGATTTCAATCGGGACGGGGTGCAGGACGTGGTGGCGGGCCCGTGGTGGTGGGCCGGGCCGGACTTCAAGACGCGCCATGAAATTTACACGGCGCAGGCCAGTTTTGCGGTGCCTTTGGGCGAGCGGACGGTGCTTCAGGTGCCGGGATTCGAAGGGGCGCTCGGCCGCAAGAATACATACTCGGATAATTTCTTTTCGTTTCCCTATGACTTTAATGCCGACGGGTGGACGGACGTGCTGGTGATCGGATTCCCCGGCAAAGAGACCGCGTGGTTCGAGAACCCGCGAGAGGGCGGTGGTCATTGGAAACGCCATGTCGTTTTCCTGCGCACTGATAATGAATCGCCGACTTTCACTGATCTGACGGGCGACGGCAAACCGGAGCTCGTTTGCCTCACTCAGGGGGCTTATGGATTTGCCGAAGCCGACTGGTCGGACACTACCAAGCCATGGCGATGGCGGCGCATTTCGCCCGACCGCGGCTACGGGAACTTCACCCATGGCCTCGGCGTCGGCGACGTCAATGGCGACGGGAGAATGGATTTGCTGGAGAAGGACGGCTGGTGGGAGCAACCGGCTTCACTCGACGGCGACCCGGTGTGGACGCACCACCCGCACGGGTTTTCCGGTCCTGGCGGCGCGCAAATGTACGCGTATGACGTCAATGGCGACGGCCTGAATGACGTCATCACCAGCCTGGCCGCCCATGCTTTCGGACTCGCCTGGTTCGAACAGACGCGCGAGGCGGATGGCCGCATCGGGTGGAAGGAACGCACTATCATGGGTCAGCGCCCGGACGAAAACCGCTATGGCGTGAAGTTCTCGGAGCTGCATGCCCTCGACCTCGTCGACATGAACGGCGACGGGCTGAAGGACATCGTGACGGGCAAGCGCTTCTGGTCCCACGGGCGCCTCGGCGATCCGGATCGAAACGACGAGGCCGTGCTCTATTGGTTCGAACTGACGCGAGGACCGGAAGGAGTGGATTTCGTGCCGCACCGCATCGACGCCAATTCGGGTGTTGGGACCCAGATCGTGGCAGGTGACATCAATGGCGACCGCCACCCGGACGTCGTGGTGGGAAACAAAAAGGGCGTTTATGTTCTCCTGCAGCAAGTCACCGCCGCCACCGCCGAGCAAGCCGCCGCCGCCCGCCCCAAACCACTCCCCGCACCCAAACCCGCGGTCAGCACCGCTCCCACCACCGCTGATGGCCGCCGCCTGAACTTCGATTTCGAATCCGGCGACTTGACCGACTGGACGGCCGATGGCGAGGCCTTCGCCGGCTCAGTCGTGCGCGGGGACGCCGTCACCGCCCGCCGCAAAGACATGCGCAGCGGCCACGCCGGCGACCATTGGGTCGGCGGTTACGAAAAGGCCGGCGATAAACCCACCGGCACGCTGACGTCCGCGGCCTTTCCCCTCACGCAACCGTACCTCGGATTCCTCATCGGCGGAGGCTCAAGCCGCACCACTCGCGTCGAACTCATCAATGCCGCCAGCGGAGTCGTCCTCGCCACGGCCACCGGGCCCGACAACGAATTAATGGAACGCGTCTTCATCGACGTGCGGCCGTGGCAGGGAGCCGGCGTGCAGGTGCGCCTCATCGACGAAGCCGTCGACGGCTGGGGCCATCTGAATTTCGACGACATCCTCTTCTACAACGCGCCTCCGCCCAAGGCGCGCGAGGCCAAACCACAGTGAGCCAAAGTCATTGGTATTCTCGTATTTTGGTATTCTGGGACTGCGGCAAGCATTGCCGCTCTTGCGGGCGAAAGCCCCTTCTGAACCATGGCATTTCGCCCGCGCCATGAGGCAGAAGCTTTTCCGCGGATGGGGCCTCCGCCCCAAAGAACTGGAGGTGGGACGAGACCTCCCGGGCTCGTAAGCGGAGGGAGCGTGGTGAAAGAAGCCCCTTTTCGCCTACTCAAGCGGTGTCGAAATCCAGAATAAGCGATGAGCCAGGACTCGGTAATTGGGAATTTTCTTGGTGTGAAACACGCGACCATCACTCGAGAAGTGAAGACCATCCCCAGATAGTACGCCTTCTCCGCCTACGCGCCCGGGAGGTCGCGTCCCACCTGAATGCCCTCTTCTTTGATTCGCTTGCAGCATCGTTTCGTTGACAAAAAAGCACCAAAAAAAGTACAAACCCCAAAGCTGGGACGCTCCCAGCCGAATGCCTTTGGCCCCATCAGCCAAACGCCGTTTTGATTGGTCGTTGGTCATCCACGTATTGCCCCCACACGCGAAAACACCCTGACCCGCCGGCTCCCCAGGGCGTTTTCATGAATTAATCCAAGCGCCTGATTCCAGGCACTTGTTGAGTTTTGCGTTTGGACGGCAGCCGGAGGCCCTGGGACTGCTGGAAAAAGTTCCAGCTCTTCAGGCGGAACGCCTCTTCTGAGAGGGGGCTTTCGCCCGCTCGAGCGGCACTGCTTGCCGCAGTCCCAGAATCTCAATGATTTCGGCGATACGCCGTCCGCAGAGGAATGTTTGGAATGATACCATGGCCTCTGCGAACCACAAGAGCACAACGGCTCTGCTCCACGAAGTCCTTACAGGAGAATGAAAACGCCCTGGCCGGCTCCCGAGTGCGACTTGCCGCGGCTTGAATGCCTCACCATAGTAGAGTGTGATGAAATCTCCTGTTTCCGTTCGGTTCGCCACGCTCGCTTGCGCTTCCATTATTGGCCTCTGCCTGGATCACTCGGACGCCCAAGTCGTCGTCGTCGATGAGGTTGCCATGCGCCCGCTGGTCGCCGCCGATGCCAAGGTCGAAAAGCTCGCCGACGGCATGAAATTCATCGAAGGCCCGGTCTGGCTGGGCAAGGGCGAGGCCGGCCGGCTCATATTTTCGGACATCCCGGCCAATGAGTTGAAGGAATGGTCACCCGAGGGCGGACTCAAAATTTTTCGCACGCCGTCCAACAACACCAACGGCAATACCCTCGACCTCGAGGGCCGCCTGGTCAGCGCGGAACACAGCGCCCGCCGCGTCAGCCGCACCGAATCCGACGGCACCGTCGTCACCGTGGTCGATCGCGTCGATGGCAAACGCTTCAACTCGCCCAACGACGTGGTCGTGAAAAGCGACGGCACATTCTGGTTCACCGATCCGCCCTACGGATTGCCGCGCGACCAACCGAAGGAACTCGACGGCCACTTCGTCTTTCGCCATGACCCGAAGAACGGCCAGACGACCAAAGTCTCCGCCCAGCACGACATGCCCAACGGCCTGGCCTTCTCCCCAGACGAAAAACGCCTGTATGTCGCCGACTCCGGCCGCCCGCGCCACATCCTCGTCTACGACGTGCGGGAGGACGGCACCCTCTCCGAGGGCAAGGTGTTTTGCACCATCGATAAAGGCGGCCCCGACGGCATCCGCGTCGACGCCGCCGGCAACATCTGGTCCAGCGCCGGCGACGGCGTGCAGATCTTCGACCCGTCCGGCCGCCTGGTCGGCCGCATCCTCTGCCCCGAATCCCCCGCCAACCTCGCCTTCGGGGGACCGGATGGAAAATGGCTCTTCATGACGTCACGCACCAGTCTCTATCGCGTGCTCGTGGCCATCGGCCCCTCTCGTCGACCGGCGGCTCGATGAGGTCGGCGGTCGGCGGTCGGCGGTCGGGGAGGCGATACACCAAGCTCTTGTGCGGCTGTGGTCGGGTTGTCCCGTCGGAAGAGGCGGAATCGACGGGGCAAGGCATGGGCGGCGTGCCGAACAGTTCATCCTAAAAACCCGGATGGGAACCACCACTCACAAGGACCCCAAAAGCACTGCGCCAAGAGCCCGGCGAAACGGGCTGGGCATTGGGAGCCCGGCCAGGTCGGTTTCCGGGATCCACGCTTCGTCGGCTCGGGCGACGGGGCGACCGACGGCGGCGAAGAGGCGCAGGGTGACGCGGTGGTGGGTGATGGAGTAGCGGCCTTCCCAGAGGAGGGCGCCGCGTTGACGGCCGTGGACGGCGGGGAGTTTCCACAACCCGCGCCGCCGACGCCCGGTCTCCTGGTGAAGGAGCACGCGGTCACCGTGCCGGGCCACCAGGACGTCCTCGTTCACCGAGATCGGCGCTCGCCGTGGTTTTTTAACCGGCAGGCTGGCGGGCTCGGTGGCGCGACACCAGGCGCGCACGGGACAGATCAAACACGCGGGCACGCCGGGTGTGCAAACGCGTTGTCCGAGCTCCATGAGGGCGGCGTTGTAGGTGCGAACGTCGCGCTTGGGCAACAGTGCGCCGGCCCAGGACCAGAGTTGCTTCTGGCCGGCGGACGAGTCGATCAGCGCGTCAAAGTTCATCAGCCGGGCCAGGACCCGGGCCACGTTCCCGTCGACCAATGGCGCCGGTCGATCGAAGGCGAACGACAGGACCGCTCCGGCCGTGTATCGACCGACGCCGGGCAGGGCGCGCAGTTCCTCCAGGGATTCCGGGAACCGGCCGCCGTGGCGCTCCAACACGAGCCGGGCCGTCCGTTGCAGATACCGCGCTCGGTTGTAATACCCGAGGCCTTCCCACATCGCGAGGACTTTGGACTCCGATGCCGCGGCCAGCGACTCGACATCGGGAAATGCCTCCATCCAGCGCTCGAAGTGTCGGCGTTCCAACACCATGGCCAGCGTCGTCTGCTGGAGCATCAACTCCGATACCAGTACCGCATACGGATCGGCGGTCCGCCGCCATGGATGGTCCCACGCCTCCCGGCGAAACCAACGCGTCAACGCCCGACGAAATCCCGCCGCGTCGTCCACTACACTCATCGCCTGTTCCGCTGCCATACGTCCACCCTGCCATAATCAAAAACCCCCTCACCCGCCACTCCTTCCCTCTTACCGCTTCCCTCTTACTTCCGCTTACCCCTTACCCCACACCCCTTACCCCTTACCTACTCGACCGCGTTCTTCCGCACGCGCAGCAGCGGCAGCATTTCGACGGCGACTCCCGAATCAGCGATGACGTGGGAGAGGTTTTCGACGGCGCGGGGAATGTGCTGGATGAATTCCGGTTTACCCAGATTGAGAGCCAGATTTCCGTACGCCCCGAGCGCTTGCATGAGCCGCTGGATGGCGCACTGGGCGAACCGGCGGTCCGACGTCTCCCAGTCGGGGTCGCCCGCCCTCACTTGTTGGTACGCGGTCCAGAGTTCGGCCCGCTGGTCGGGCGTGAAGGCGACATACGGGTCGTAGAGGAGCGAGGCCACGTCGTATTCCGGCCGCCCGGGCCGCAGCCCCTGGTAATCGATAAAAAACGGCTCGTCATCGCGGATGATGACGTTCTGCGACTGAAAATCGCGGTGGACGAAAGTGCGAGGCAGCGAGCCGAGTTCGCGCCGCAGGGAGGCGAGTGCCTCGGAATCGCGCACGGCCTTGAGTTCCCCCACGCTGACATTGGAAAAATGGGCGGCGAAGTTGTCGAAGAAATAATTCTGCTCCCACAAGTAGAGTTCCTCGGTGAAACCGGTCATGAGCTGCTCCAGTTGGGCGGCCGGGAGGTCTTCCGGCCTGAGTCGGTGGAGCAAGGCCACTTCCTCGAGCGCGCGCACGTACAACCGCTTCCGCTCTGGCCATGGACTTTGTTGGAGCGCCCACAAGTCGAGCGCGCCTAAATCCTCGATCCACGCGAGCTTCCGATCGCGATCGTGGTGGTACACTTTGGGCACCCTGACACCATGTTCCTGGAGGATTTCCGTGGCGGGGAAAAAGCACGCGTTGTCGGGCCGGGCGGCTGTGTAGCGGACCAGGATCAGGTGGAGTGGGCGGCTGTGTTTCTTGAGCCGGTAGTAGCGCCGGTCCGACCCGCCCTTGAGAATGGGCGCGATCTCCATGTCCGGCCCCGCCAGCAGCGGAAAATGCTGGCTGGTCAATTCCAGCAGTTCGGCGGGAGTAAAATCGGACGGCGGCATGGCGGGCGACAAGAAAACCGGCAGCCTATCTTGCCGCCTCCCACACGCAACCGCAGGGCGTCTTCATCTCTCAAGAAATTCTCAGTATTCCGCAGAGAGTTGAGTTTGAAATTTTGGCGACTGACGCAGGCTGTGGGACTGCTGGAAGATGCGAAGCGGCCCGGTGACCGGCGCGACGACAAACTCCCTCACTGTGCGAGCCCAGGCCCATCACCATCACCGGGACCGGCATTGACAATTCCTATGACGATCTCAGCTGTTCCGCTCGCAGGCTCCGGTCCATGAAGAAGACCCCGAACGGCAGCAGCGAGGATATGAAGACCAGCAGCGGTCTCGTGAACGACCAGCGGCGATCGATCCAGGCCGCGAGCAGGGCCATGCCAAAAATCACAAAGAGTGCCCCGTGGATCGATCCCACGATACG
>JBJXFS010000342.1:0-12979 GCA_046155625.1 Verrucomicrobiales bacterium
AGAACAGCGTCAAGTTCATCCGCTGGGTAGCTACCTTGCTCTTTCTCCACGTGCCCTGGAAACACGCCGTAAACCAACTGCGCGCATCTTATGCCACTTTATGACTTCAAATTATGGACTCCCATGACGTTGACCCCTCCCCGCATGACCCACGCTCCCGATCCAAACGTCACCCCCTGAAAGCAAATTCCTCTCAGTAACGCTACATGACACAAGTGTCCTCCCGAGCGTGAGTTGAACCGCCATCATTCCATGTGCCTGACTCATCCTCCAATCGTCCCAGTCGCTCTGCGATGCGCGCGCGCCCATCATCCCCCTGGGAATTCTCGCGGTTCGAGATTGGGGGCGGTGCTTGCGGCGGGCCTGATCTGTCTGGTAGGGGCCCGACTGGCGCCCGCCTTGGCCGGCACCTACCGCACGATCGCCATTGACGGTGGATTTGTGGATTGGGCCGGCATTGATCCGTCCTATGAGGACGGGGAGGACGAAGGTGATTGGACTGACTTGAAGTCGGTCCATCTGGCCAACGACGAAAACTTCCTTTATGTGCGACTGGGGTTGCACACGGCCGGCGACCCGTTCACGGCGCGCAACAACTATTACTTCAATACCGACAATGACGCGGGTACCGGCTTTGCAGCCGGGGTTGGCTCGGAGATGCTGGTGCAGGGAGGCGCCGGGTATCAGGAGCGTGGGGGCGGCTTCAACGAAGGGGGGATCAGTGGACTGGGGTGGCTGGCGGCGCCGACGGGATCGGGGACATCGTTCGAATTTCGCGTGTCACGCACCTCCGCCTTCGCCGCCGATGGTACGGAAGTATTCGCCGGCGACACGATTGGCGTGATGGTGGAGGCGCAAAACGCCGCCTTTGCGCGAAAGGACACGGCGCCTGATTTTGGCGGCTTGGAATACATTTTCGCGGACAAACCGCCTCCGCTCGCGATCAACACCACGCTTATTCACGCCACCACCACTTCCTGGCGGGCCAACGGCACGAACACCGCGCCTCCGCCGCATTGGATGGCACTGGACTTCAACGATGGAGCCGCCGGATGGACCAATGGCCTTGGGTTCTTCGGCACCGGGCTCGCTGGCGGCCCGATCCAGACGAGCATTGCGGCTGACCGCCCGACATTTTATCTTCGGAATCATTTTTCCTGGAACACGGATCCTGCGGGAGTGCTGCTGGTGGCGACGGGCTATCCCAGCGATGGGGCGGTGTATTATGTGAATGGTGTGGAGTTGCGGCGCACGGCCATGCCCGCCGGTCCGATCACCCACACCACCCCGGCCCTCGGCACCGGTCCGATGGAGGAGCGCTTTTCCATCCCGACCAACGCCCTACGCCAGGGAGAAAACGTGCTCGCCGTCGAGGCCCACCAGGCAATTCAAGGCAATTCCGACTTTTCCTTTGGTTTCTCGCTGCTCGCCGCGATCAGCTATCCGCCGGCATTTCCCGACGCGACGCTACCGGCGGACCAAAGCGTGCGTGAAGGTGAAGGGGCGACTCTCTCCGCGCCGGTCCTGGTCACCGAGCCAGCCACCTACCAGTGGTTCAAAGACGGCGTGGCCATGGTAGGGCAGTCGGGACCCACGCTGATGCTCGCTGACGTTCGCCTTGCTGCAGCAGGACTTTACTCTTTGGAGGTGCGCAACCCGGCGGCGCCGGATCCGGTCCGCAGCCGGGAAGCACGTCTTACCGTCGTTCAGGAGGCGGTCGGCATCATTGGCGAACCAGTGGACACGACCATCCGCGCCGGCACCCTGTTCAGCCTTGGCGTCACTCCGAGCGGCACCGGCCCCTTCGGCTACCAATGGTTTCGTGGAGACGGCACTCCCATCGACGGAGCAACCCTTCCCACCTACGGTGGCGTGGCGACGGCGGCCGATGCCGGAGAATATTATGTCGCCGTTTCCAACCCGATCCCGTCGACCACCCTGAGCCGGCGAGTCCGCGTCACCGTCCTGACCGACACCGAATTGCCGCGACTGGTCGAGGTGACCGGCGCGAATCGACGCGTGGTGGTCCGATTCTCCGAACCGGTCGACCAAACCACCGCCAGCAATCCCGCATTTTATTCGCTGTCGCCCAGGGTGACCGTCCTTTCAGCCATCCGCGATCCCGGCGAGCCGGACGTCGTCCGTCTGACCACGGCCGCGCATGAACCCATGAAAACGTACCAGCTCCAGGTGACCGGAGTGACCGACCGCTTCGGCAATGCGATTCTGCCAGGTTCGTCCGACACCTTCCGCTCGTCCATCCTCATCGACGGATCGTTCGAGGATTGGGAGGCCATCCCCGTTGTCCTGAACGATCCGGAAGAGGGGGCGGCGGGTGCCCTCGACATCGCCGATGTGCAAGCCGCAAACGACGAGGACTGGCTTTACTTCCGTCTCACCCTGCACGCGCCAGGAGTATTCAACGCTTCCACCAATAACATTTTTATCGATGCCAATCCCGACAATTCCGGCTATGGCGTGCTGGGCATCGGGTCCGAAATGCTCATTCAGCAGGGCGCCGGATATCAGGAGAAAAACGGGGGGTTCAACGAGGGGCCGATTCTCGGCCTTGAGGCCACCGCTCTGCCGGAGGGTGGCGCGACGAGTTTTGAAATGCGGATTTCTCTTCACGCACGCTATGAAGATGGCGAACTGGTATTTGTCGCACCCACGCTGCGGTTCGTCATCGACGCCGAAAACTCGAGCTTCGTGACCGTCGATGCAGCCCCGGACGCGGGTGGCACGGACTATACAGTGCAGGCGTTCGCCGTCGGACCGCTGGCGATCCGACGGTCCTCAGCGACCGAGGTCACGCTGGAATGGACCAGCCCAGGCGAGTTGCAGTTCAGCCACTCTTTGGGGAGCGGGGCTTGGCAGTCGATCCCCGAAGCGGTCAGCCCTCACGTGTGGACGCTCGCGCCCGATGTCCGGACGTTTTTCCGCCTGATCTTGCCATGAAGGGAAATCACCCGCGAGGGGGTGGCGGTCTCTGGTCGCGGCTCTTGTGTGGTCCCTTGCCACATCGGCGATGGGCGCGACTCTTCACGGGATGGCGCTGGTGGTGCTTAGCTTTAATGGCGTTGATGGCATCATCGCCGAATCCGACCGTCTGATTGCGAAGAATAACTGCCGCCAGAATGGCCGGTTGGGCATCGGCATCGGCATCCGTGTCTCAGGCAGCCAAAACCGGATCGATGAGAACAATACCACCGGTAACGTCATCGGCGTTGCCCTCGAATCGGGAGGCAACATACTTATCCGCAACGCCGCCCGCTCCAGCTCTCAAGTCAATTACTCCAGCGCCAACGATGAAAACCTCGCCGACGGCGATCCGTTCGCTCCGGCGGACGCGCTGCGTTCGACGATGAATAAGTGGGTGTCTGCGATTCGTTCGAGTGGGTGTCTGCGATTCGCGCCTGCACCCTCACCATTTACATCCATGACGACGTTTACCATTCACTGACCCGCGCCGGCCGGAATCGGCGGTGGTTCTGCAATGAGCTGGCAGGTGGCGTCATGAATCATGACTTGTGTGGGCGGTGACCACCGCAGCAAAGGAGCGGGCATTCACACGAAAGGGAAAACCGGCCTCATCTCCACCACCGGATCTTCGTCCGGGTGCTGCCGTACGAGCGCCGGTGTGTAATCAGGGAGAAATGCCGCGGCGAGTTGCTGCGGGGTGAGCGGGGTTTGCGGCTCCGCGGGGCTTTTCATCATGGCTTCGATCGCATCAATGTGCTGCTCCAAAGTGCCGCCGAGTCCGAATCGGTTGCCTTTTCCATCCAGCACTGCGGCCCACTGCCGGGCCGCGTCTGGATCAATGGTGGCAACCTGGATGGCGTAGCCGCGGACCATGTCAGCGAAGTTCGGGTGATTGAGGTTTTGCTTCAGCCATCGGCCTGCACCTTCCGGATCGCGCGCGGCCCATGAACTCAACATGCTCTCCTCCGGAGGACGGCCATTGACTCCGGGGATGTGGCTGTTGAATGCGGCGGGCTCGGCGGCGACAGGAGCTGCGGGAACCACTGGAGGCGGAAGCGGTACCGGGGCTTCTGCGGGGAGTGGCTGCGATGCGGAGTTTGCAGCCAGCGGGGGCCTGGCAGACGGTCGCTGGACAGCCGATTTCGCGGGATGCCCGGTGGCCAAATCAGGAGGCACGTCCGTTCGCACCACCGTCAGCAGGAAGGCAGTGCAGCCGGCGAGACACAGACCGGCGATGGGTCGGGTGGGCTTATTCATTGTCTGCGTGTGAGTACACTCGTGCCTCCGACGGAACGAGCCCCCAGCGTGCGGTGGTGGTGAGCTTCGGCTTCATTAACTGAGCGGCGTGAGCGGTGTAGGCAGGGAGGAAGCGGTCATTGGCCCGGGGGTTGCCTCGTTCCTTGATGGCGGCGACGAAAACGGGCAGGGAGGCCCCCTCGTTTTCCACGCCGTCGAGGGGCGTGCCATCCGAGCCGACGACGGTGGTGAGAGGGCTCCACCTGTGCGCGGTGGACTCATGGACCGCGGCGGCAACCAGCGCGAACATCCGTGGGATTATCATGATGGCGGTGGTGGCGGGTTGGGATGTGCGTTGAGGACGGGTCAGTTGCCCGCTGCATCAGCAAAATCACGGTTCACCCATCAGAACCGGCCGGTCCAGGAAATCCGACAAGTATTTGTGGTTGCGCCCGGGTGTGGCGGCCGGGCTCTATCCCAGTAGCCGTTGATTCGCGCAGAGTCCACCGCTTCTTGGCCGATCTCATCCTTCAGGTCTGATAGAGGAATTTGCTTTGAGGGGCCGGCGCTGGGAATGGAGGCGTGGGTCATGGGAGGGGGGTGACCTGACCGGCACTCAGTTTATCCATAAAGTTTGGCCCCGAAGGGCTTTACCACGGCATTAAAGCGCGGCTTCCGTTGGAGTGCCGCCGGAAGAGGCGGAATCGTCGGCCCGGCCTCACTGCGGATCCCAAGAAGGGACATTGGAACCACGAAAGTCACGAAACACACGAAAACTCATTGGGTGAGGTCAAGCGACTTCCTCATGCATCAGGTGGACGATGATCATTGGGCAACGCCTTGGTTTTTCGTGTGTTTCGTGCTTTTCGTGGTTCCCATCCGGGCTTTTAGGCTGATCCCCCTAATCCTTCACCCGTGTCTTCGCCTGACATACCCCGTCGAGTCCGCCTTTTCTGGCGGTACTCCAGCTCGCCGCACCCGCCCGATCGTCAGGCATCGCGCTCGGCGTGTTGTCTGTGTTTTGCTAGGAGCGGATTGTGTTGCGCTATCGCAACTGAGCGCCATTCGATCCAAAACCGGCGCTGGCCAGATGCGACGGCCGGCTGTACCAGGGGGACGCGGTGGTGGGATCGAACGGCCAGGCCGTCAGCCACCTCAGGCCGTCGCCCTTCGCCTTCACCAGGCATGGCCGGAGCGGCCTGGAGATCAGCAGCCTGTTTCCCCACACCGCGAAGTTCGCCGACGACCTCTGCGTGATCCGCTCGATGCTCTCGGACACGGCCGCGCACGCCTCCGGCTGCCTGTAGATGAAAACCAGCAGCATCTTCATGGGCAAAGCCCTGGCCTGAGCCACGGCGCCGCCCCCGACGTCCTTCATTTTTCCGACGCCGCGGCGGCGGCCGGGCTGGCCCACCGCACGGCGTTGTCGATCACCTTGAGGCAGTTGATTTGGCGGTAGACGGCGTAGGTCTCGTGACCAGGCCGGAAGTAAAAGACACGGCCCTTGCCGACCTGCCAGGCGCAGCCGCTGCGAAAGGACTCCCCCTTGTCCCAGCGCTCCTCGAAGACCACCGCGTCCGGCTCCGGCACGTGGAACGGCTCGTTGTACATTTCAGTGTTCAGGACATCCCACTTTTCGGGCAGTCCCGCCGCGATGGGATGCGCCGGCAGCCGGGTGGTCATGCGCCCGGGAGCTCCGTCGGCACGCCACGATGGGAACACGCAGTGCGGCAGGGTCAGCGTCCACACCCCGTCGCGATGGCTCAGCGCGGGTGTGAGCGGCGCGTCCGCCTTCACGCCAATCCCGATCGGATTGGCGTTGAGAAACTCCCATTGCGCCGTGGCACGCTCGGCTTCCGGCACCTTGGCCAGCGCGTCGGCCTTGGCACGGTCCTGCATCAGCCGCACGAACGGCTTGGCCCAGTGCGCGGAGTGGAGCGGCACCAGCCCGAGCCGGCCATCCCGCACGCGAGCGGCCACCTCCGCCGCGCGAGCCTCGGTGACATCCTGATGCCGGACGTGTCCCCACCAGACGATGACATCGGTGGCGTCGAGCGTGCCGGCGTCGAGCCCCTGATCCGGCGATTCGAGGGCCACCGATTTCACCGAGAGCCCCGGCTGCTTCGCCAGATACGCAGCGATGGTGTCGCCAAGATACCCGCCCCCATACGCTTCCTTCTGCGCCGGCTGGCGTTCGTCCCACACCAGCACCCGGACGGGCGGCGGTTCCGCGGTCAAAGCGACGGGCGAGATCAGGCTCAGCACCGCAAACAGGCGAATGATAGAGGTCATGACGGACTGGACTCCATCAGGGGAGAAAAATCCAGTCTGAACGCCGGTCGAGCCGGTGGCAGTGCGGCTCACACCGGTGCTGGCAGCGCTGGTCCAGCCGTTGATCGCGCGGCTGGCGCAGCCCCATGAAGGACGCCGCCCACGACCTGCGGACCACGCCGCGCCGCATCGACGACATCGCCGCTGCCGTCGGCTTTAAGGACCGGCATCATTTCACTCGTGTCTTCACCCTCTCACGGCCGGGGCCGGGGAAAGACATCGGGAAAACTTCCTTTTGAACACCATCCTTCTGGGAAGTTTCATAAGCGACATTGCGCTTGGTGGAATCGATGCCGTTCTGATAGTGTCACGGCATGAAACGACCCGCCCCTCTTTTCCTCGCCGTCATCGCCACCCTAGGCACTCTTCCCGCGCTCTCCGACGAGCTCACCAGCCATCCCGCCCCTGATGCGCCGGGATTTGATGTGATCTTCGACGGGAAGGATCTCTCGAAGGTCAAGACCGAGGGCAACTGGCAGATTCAGTCCGACGGATCGCTGAAACTGACCCCCCGCGAAGGCGAGAAAGGCTGGACCCGCTACCACCATTACATCTGGCTGCCGGGCGAGTACCGCGACTTCACCGTCGATTTCGAGTTCCAATACACGCCGGGCGGGAACTCGGGGCTTTACTTCCGTTGCGCCGACGATATCGACCCGACGAAATCCGGCTTCGAGGTGCAGATCCTCGATTCCTTCGGTGTGACGAAGGAACTCGGCCATCACGACATGGGCGGCGTCATCCAGACCCAGGGCGCGTCGAAGAACGCCTCAAAGCCGCCCGGGGAATGGAACCGGATGACCGTTTCGATGAAGGGCGACCGGCTCGTCGTCGTCCTCAACGGCGTCTGCATCCAGGATTTCAACCTGCGCGAAAAAAAGCCTGCCGACAAGGACCTGCCCGCCACCGGCAAGATCGCAATCCAGGACCATGGCCAGCCCTTCGCGGTGCGGAACATCCGGGTGAAGCGGGGATAAGCCGTCCCCTCAGCCCAGATCGAGCGGTCCGCCCTCGCAGAACTCTGCGGTTCTGAAGGTGTCGATCCCGTGTCCCATCGATCGGGCTAGGGCGAGCCAGACCCTTTCCCCCGCCTCCCATGACCCACGCCCCGGTTCCCAACGCCGGCCCATCAAAGCAAATTCCTATCAGCAATCGACCCAACCCCCGGCAAAATGAAGGACAGCCGGCCAAGCGACACTTTCAGGCCGGTGAAAGGGCCAGGGCGACCACGGTGGCTAAGAACCTCAGTAGCCCGTCAGGGCCTTCAGGTCCCTGCTCTTCCACGCAAGTAGAAGCACAGGAACCAGAAGCAACGGAAGGGTGGAACCCGATTCCGGACAATTGAGTACCATGCGAACCGGACGCGCTTCCGACGGCATCCAAGTTTGGCCGTTATCGATCGACAGCTCTACGAAGATGTCAAAAAAACTGTCAATTTGATACCCGCCGGGTACTTCCTGAATCGTCGTCTTCCCCCTAGACGCAAGGGTGGGACTCTCGCGAACTATGACTCCCGGTGGGAGCCCTCCCGCCACCCCGCCCACGAGGTCGAGTTGGAGCATCTCGGTGTCAAAGAAACGGGTGTCGCCGACGCCATGAGTACTATCCACCCTGACCGCGACTCCGGCCGGGTTCTCAACTGGATTGAATGTCGTCCCGCCGTCGGCCGACAACATCATGCTCACGGTGGATCCAAATGAATGGATGGTGCTCTGACCCAACGCAGGCGGATCAAAAGTGTCCAAAAAACCGAAATGGATCGGGTCGATCAGTTGGAACTGCCCGGAGGCAAAAAGGGCATGAATTTCGCCCGCATTCGCCGGACGATACTCGCCGCCCAGGGGCGGAAGCTTTGGGTCAGGAAAGATGCAGACGGAAGCAGCGAAAGTTGTACCGGCCGTTAGCAGTGAAAAAGTGGCGACAACCACCCGACGTGTCAGTGTTAAGTTGTACATATATGGACGCATTAGTTGTTTCATTTTGAGCCAATCTGCAGCGGTAGTCTGCAGTGTTTCCAATTCAAAAAGGTGCAATCCAAACGAGCTAAGTTCCTTAGGCGCGCTCTCCTCGATTCGGGCGCTGCTGGAGCGCCGAGCAACCCCGACACGCAGCCTTTTCACCCCTTAAGAAAGTACCTTGTTTGGCGGCTTTGATACAAGCTATTTCGAGAAATATTGGCAGTTTTTTTCCAAAGCTCTCCCAGATCCCCTCCCCGGCCACACTGAGTCCCCAGATTCAGAAGCGGGATGCTTTCAGGGTTCAGGTCCTCAGCAAGAGTCTGTTGATCAGCGTGCCCAGTAAATCGGAACGCCACCCGGGCGACATGTGGAGCGCCCGACTTTCCCCTCCTCACCCCACAAGATCAGACCCGAATGGTACGCAGTTTATCCATAAAATTCTGCCCATCAATGTTATACCAAGGCGTTAATGCGCGGCTTGCGTTGGAGTCCCGCCAGAAGAGGCGGAATCGCAGGCCCGGGCGAAGCGGTGTACGGCAAGCCACTTCGCTCATCGCTTCCCGCCTCGACCATCGATTCCGGCCCACCGGCCGGTACTCCAGTTCACCGCACGCGCCCCATCGTCAGGCATCGCGCTCGGCGTGTTGTATTTGTTTTGCTGCTGGGAGCATCCCAGCTCTTCGGGGCGGAACGCCCTCTCGGCGAAGGGGCTTTCGCCCGAAAGAGCGGCAATGATTGCCGCAGTCCCAGAATACCAACGCCTTCGGAATTCGACTGGTCGCTGAGAACCTTCCGCGCCAATACGGTGATCTCCGAGAAGGGCGTGAGCTTCACGCTTCGTCTGTACAAATCGCTTGCTCGAGAATGAAAACGCCCTGCGGTGCCTGAGGGGCCACCCTGATTTCCGTTGTAAAGGAGGCCGCCTTCGAGCACCATTTGTTCTTGTTATTCGACCGTCGCCTATCCACGACAAAAGGTGACGGTCGGGTACTAACACTGATCTGCGACAGAACTTGTAATTGCTACAAATGTCGAACATTGAAAACGTTGAGCAGCTTGAGGCGATCTACGGATTTCCTGGCGTGACATCCACGGTCAAGGTGACCTCATGCCTGACCTC
The DNA here is from genome assembly GCA_046155625.1 of Verrucomicrobiales bacterium. Classification (GTDB taxonomy): domain Bacteria; phylum Verrucomicrobiota; class Verrucomicrobiia; order Verrucomicrobiales; family V1-33; genus CAJBME01. Next base: position 9,628 of record JBJXFS010000342.1, read on the forward strand.
GGACTATCGAGCTTTCGTTGAAGCGTCGCCGTTCTTGACATTGGCAACGAGTGGCCCGGAAGGGCTCGATTGTTCACCGCGCGGTGACCGCCACGGGGTCGTTCGCGTCGTGGACGACAAGACAATTCATTTGCCGGATCGTCGTGGCAACAACAGGATTGACTCGCTACGAAATATTGTTCGCGACCCCCGTGTCGCGCTGCTCTTCTTTCTGCCGGGTTCCGGGAACACATTGCGTATCAACGGTGCGGCCTCCGTCAGCATTGATGAGCCATTGCTGCAGTCTTTTGCCGTCGACGACAAGCCACCACGATCCGTGGTTGTCGTTGATATCCATGAAGTCTATTTTCAGTGCGCGCGTGCCATCGTTCGTTCCGACTTGTGGAACCCGGATCGCTTTATCGAGGCTGGCTCACTGCCAACGGCAGGGCAAATCCTCGCAAACCTCAGTGACAATCGAGTAGGTGGAGAATCGTACGATCGAGAGTGGCCAGATCGAGCTCGTGAGACTCTATGGTAACGACATCATTCATGATGTCACTGACAAATTGAGTCCAGGCAGTGGCTAATCAGTAGTCCCCCGACGTACATCCTGCCGGGTGTCTCGGTCATCTTGGCGGGTGTCGCGGCGATCATCACGATAGTCGCGACGATCATCACGGCGATCCAGTCCGCCGCAGCCGGAGAGCGGACTCATCATAACGGCGAGTCCTGCGAAAAGCGCGAGCCGCAACATCGGGTGCTTCGATGCGTGTGTGGGTGTGGTGTTGTTCATGGTATTGAGCTTTTTGGTTTTTTGGGTGAGGCCTCGGACGGGGGAGAAGCACTTCAGGGACACCGAGCTGTGGAATGTGCCATTGAAGGTTAAATTATTGTTTGACGGAATCATTGCGGAGAAATTTCGCGTTACCAAGACTTTTTTGATTGATCGGAATTTGCTTCCGGGGGCCGGCGCCGGGAAAGGGGTGCGGGTCATGTGAGGGGGGTGGGAAGGGGCTTTCCTGGCAGCGCACCAAGGCGAAGCTCATCGGGATGCTGCCAATCATGGACCAACTGTGATGTGCAGGCGAATCAACCGCCGGACAGACCGAAGTGCCGAAGCGGCCTCCCATCAATCTTGTATCGCTTGGCCAATCCATCCCTCCATTCGCATGGCACGCTGGCACCGGAGCATAGCCGTACGATCCCCACGAACTGATCTGCGTTCAGACTCCCTGCCGCGGCTTGCAGTAAACAGGAAAATAGTTTAGATGCCCCAATTAATCTGCATATTTTGATCCGTCGAAACCGTAAGAGTCAAGAAAACGTGAACCAAATCGATCTGGTGGAAGGATCGACACCGGACTAATTGTCGCCCAGAAAATGCCGTTGATTACCAAACTTTTCATCGCATTCAGCCTCATGGCACTTTGCGTCGCAATCCACGCCATGGGGATCATGGCCGTCTTTCGCTGGATGCAGGGGCGTCTGAAACTCGGTGAGCGCGGTTTTTGGCCCTCCGCGTGGCGGTTGATCCGAATTGCCTCGTGGACCGTGCTCCTGCACCTGCTGCAAATTTTGGTCTGGGCGTTTGTGTATGCGTGGCGTGGGGCTATGCCCGACTTCACGACGGCGGCGTATTTCAGCGCGGTGACCTACACTACCACAGGCTACGGTGACCTCGTGTTGCCAGAGGAGTGGCGGCTTGTCGGCGGCGTCGAGGCACTCACCGGCATCTTGATGTGCGGCCTGTCCACAGGCATGTTTTTAGTCCTTTTTACGAAAGTCTTCGGCCTTGATCGAGACGGCGATTCACCCTCCTGATTCCATGATGGTTTCCATGAAAACTAATCCGACCGGTGCCGCAGGCGGCGAAGGCGCGGGCATTTACGACTCCGTGCTGATGGGAATCGCGCGGGTGGTTATGGATCGCGGCTTGTTCCAGGGAGGGCGAAAGTCCGGAGGGTTCAACCGCCCATTCTCAGCTCCGATCCAGCAAAAAATCCGCCTGGCCTCGCATTCTGCGGCGACGGGTGAAATAATTGAGCCATGAGCACGGGATGGAAGCGCGGCTACCAAATCCGGAGCTACCTGCGCTCGTCGCTGTGGATTATTCCGGTTCTGGCCGGCGTTGCCGAGCGGGTATTCAGAGCCATCGTCGAAGTGGTCGAGTCGCGGATCGCCTGGGCAGGGTTTGAGCTTGGGGTCGAGGGAGCTAAGGCCCTTGCCAACACCGTCATCACGCTCAGCCTTTCGTTCGTCGTCTTCACCTTTGGCTCGCTGCTTGTGGCGATCCAGGTGGCCAGCGGCCAATACACACCGCGCATCATCGCAACGCTGCTGCTGCGCGACAATGTGATCCGTTACACGGTAGCCTTGTTTGTCTTCACGCTTCTCTTCTCCGTTCGCGCGATCAATCACATCGAGGAGGCGGTGCCGCAGCTCTTCCTCTGTGTCATCGGCGCGCTCGGTCTTGTTAGCCTCGCTACTTTCCTGTTTCTCATCGACTACGCGGCGCGGCTGCTGCGCCCGGTAAGCCTCGTGAAGCGCGTCGGCGACGCTGGGCTTCGAGTGATCAATAGCTTCTATCCCGAAATGGCAGTCAATGAGCCCGATGCCGTCGCGGCTCCGCGGAACCTGGGCCCCGCTGATCGCACGGTCCTGCACCGTGGAGGATTGTCCATCGTCCTCGCCGTGCACGTGACGGAACTTGTGGAGGCAGCGCGGAAAGCGAACGGGCTGATAGAGTTCGCGCCGCAAGTGGGGGATTTCGTCGGCGCCGACGAACCACTTTTTTACCTCCACGGAGGCGCCGCGGCGATCGATGACGCCTTGTTGCGATCGAGCGTGATCTTTGGCTCCGAACGCACCATGGAGCAGGATCCGCTGTTTGGCATTCGCATCCTCGTCGATATCGCTATCAAGGCCCTCTCTGCGGCAATCAACGATCCGACTACAGCCGTGCTTGCAATCGACCAGCTCCACCGTGTTCTCCGCAGCGCCGGTCGACGAAATCTTCGCACCGATGTCATCCGTGATCCCTCCGGCACTCTCCGTGTCATCCTCCGGACGCCCGATTGGGATGACTTTGTCCATCTTGCGTTCGTTGAGATTCGGACCTATGGCGCGTCGAACATCCAGATCGCCCGGCGGCTCCGCGCAATGATCATCAATCTCGCAAATACCCTGCCGGCGGTGCGGCACGCGGCGCTGCGCCAAGAACTGAATCTGCTCGATCGGATCCTGGAGAGAGTTTACGTGTTCCCCGAGGACCTCGCCCTCGCCCAAATTCCGGATTCGCAAGGACTTGGTGGATCGACCGACGCCACGGCGCCGAAATGGGGCGGCTAGCAGCCTGCCGGATTTCGCATTT
>JBJXFS010000315.1:0-5009 GCA_046155625.1 Verrucomicrobiales bacterium
AACTCGGGGTCGTGTCTTCTGCGTTTGGCTTTCATTTTGTGTGGTTTGGGTTCGGTCTCTATGGGCCACCCCCAACCACCACAATCATAGTTTAGCCTCTGGCCCGAATTTCGGGGTCCACCTCACCCTGAGTCCTGAAACCAGGGACGCGGCGGCAAAAAGCTGCACGGCCATACCCACAAGCATGGCCGGAGCGAGGTAAAGAGTATTCATGGGGGCGGGGGGGCTTATTATATGGCACATGCAGCTGCATGCGCATAAAAATAGTCGAACGCACTCACTATCCCGATCCACCAAGTATTGAGTCAAAGGAATGGTGCAGCCCGCGGCCTCCAACCTCGACCTCATGCCGGCGACTCAGATCTTCCGATTGAATGGGCTTGCGGATCCAGAGGCCTTTCCGCTGGTGGCCGCCGGCGCCAAACCTCGCCGCTTTGCTCCGGGCTCTATTCTGGGAGCTGACGCGTGTCGCCGCGCTAGGCGGAGAAGCGGCTTCGGCTGAAGAGCCCCCCCAGCGCTGCCAGTGCCCAGGCGAAGCCCAGCAGGCTCGGAAACGTTTCCGGAACGGCGAGTGACCGGGCCTCCACCGCCGTGTCAGGAAAGTCAGTGAACACTCCGTCGACACCAAGGTCAAAATATGCCTGGTATTCATCGAGCGGATTGCTGAAGCCGTACAGGCTGGCGTCATTGCGGAAGGTGAATGCATGCACCAGCAGGCCGGCATCGTGGGCTGCGGCAACGACACCGGTGTCCCCCACGATCTCCCGATCCTTGATGGTGACCAGACCGTCACCGTCCCAGTCCTCGGCCACTCCGTCGCCGTTTGGATCATAAATCTTTGTCTGCAGGAGATAGGGCTTCCACGGACCAACCCCATCGGCATAATCATTGACAAAATCCAGGCCCGCCGGCATCAGCAAGTCTGCGAATGTGCGTGGGTCGCCCTTCAATACGAAGTCATATGGTTGCGCGTACGGCGCGACCAGCGACATGGAGCCGTCAGGCTTGACGTCGTCGGCGTCAATGAGTTGAACCAACGGGACATCGATGAGCGTGTTCAACTCCTGCAGGTTGGACACTTCGAACGATTGGATGAAAACCGGTGAAATCGAGGTGTTCCAGCCAGCGGCATTGAGCATGGAGACCAGCGGTTCCTCCAATGACAAACCCAAGGCATCATGGAAGCTCGGGTGCTTGGTCTCGGGATAAACGCCGATGGTCCGCCCGGTGAGGGCGCCCTGCGCCTTCGCGAGGTCGATGACTTCCTGAAAAGTCGGGATTTCAAACAACCCGTTGTAACTCTGATCGCGCCCTGCAACAGGTTGCACCGCCCGCAGCGTCTTGATCTCCGCAAGGGTGAAATCACTGGCAAACCAGTCGGTCACCGCGACGCCGTCGACCATCTTGGTTGATTTACGGTCGGCGAATTCCGGATGCGACCCGACATCCGTCGTGCCGCCGAGCATCGGTTCATGGCGCGCGATCAGGATGCCGTCCTTGGTCGACACCAGATCGGGCTCGATAAAATCGGCTCCCAGGGCGATCGCCAACTGGTAGCCAGCGAGAGTGTGGTCAGGACGATAGCCGGCCGCGCCTCGGTGGCCGATGACGAGCGGCGGTGCGCCGCTCAGCGTGGCAACCGTGGCAGCCAGAGCGATGGATGAGGGTGAGATGGCGGCGGCGGCCAAGAGAAGGGTGGCAATGAGTGGACGGTGTTTCATGGATGGAATGAGCAGATTTGAACAAAGGTTCGGATCCATCGTGTTGTGAACACGAATGGGTGAGTGCATACCGGCGATGGCCATTCCTGCATGGACAAGGATCCCGGTTCAGCGCTCAGTGGCCGAGACATCTCCCGGGTACAGGATTAAGCGCGTGCGGTGAACAGAATGTGGGTTACACATTCGCCCCGTTTTCCCTGACAAAATGGCACGCCACGCGCCGCGCCACGCTGCCCGCTGCGGGTTGAATGAAACGACGAAACTGCGATCAAAGCGCCGACAGACGTCCACCTCATTTTAATCACCTCTTCCACGGTCCTCCGCCCTTTTCTCCCCCCTGAATGATAGGAATTTGCTTCGAGGGGCTGGCGTTGGAGCGGGATGGCGGGACATGTCAGGAGGGGGTGGCAGGGGGTCTGACGCGTCCGGTAGATCGCCATGGGGGTGCTATGCCAGGGCGGGAAACGGCGGCTACTCACCCTCCCAAGACCACTCAAAAAAAATCTCTGGTGAGCTGGCACGGATCCAGAGGGTGTCGCCCGGGCTGAGGTGCCAATCGCGGGGACCTGGGCCGTGCGTTTGGGTGTCGTTGAGCGTTGCCGCGAGGGATTCCAGATCGGGATGGTAGACCTGGAACCGCCCCATAAGGGTGAAGAACTCTTCGCGCACATCCGTGTAGGAATGCGTCTCGATGTACGCCCGATCGATGACGAACCGCCCATCGGTCGGGGCGACAAATTTCCACCACAGTGGCCAGCGGTCCGGGTGATAGGTGCCGGGCGGCGCGTCGGCGGGTCCCAGCGCATCCGGATTCAAGACGGAAATCTCTCCACTCACTCCTTGGAGGAAGATCGGCTTGTCCGGAGTGACGTTGGAGGGGCGGGGGATTTCGCGCGCTTCCAACACCACCTCGGAATCGATGCGCTGCAAGGAGAGGGAGAAGTCAAGTTGCTGGCCTGCGGAGGCGGCAATCCGGAGTGAGCCACTTCGTGCCAAGCCGGCCAGTAACTCGGGTCCACCCTCCTGGGCAGGATCTTTTTTGACCTCCAAGTAGCTGTCGGGTGGCCGGGAAAACTCGAAGATTCCCGATCGGGGGGCGACCCAACTCCAATTGAAGGAGTCCTTCACACCAGGCGGATAGGCGGTCGGTGGAGTATCACCTTTGAAGGCGAACTCGTCTCGTGGGCCCAACTCGATCACTTCTTCTTGCGGGTCATCATCGCGCCCCATGCGGGCGCGGGTGAGCTTCCACGTGAGCATGACGCCGGGCGCGGAGGGAAGCTCGATGGCCTCCTCCCCGGGCGGCACCGGATGAGTGGCCAGACGGCGCAAGCGCCAGCGGCCTGCGGAAGGCTTGCCCGCCATCGCAAAGGCGAATAGCTGGCCTTTGCAGGCACGGAACCAGGCCGCCCGGTACCAATCCCAAGCCTTGAGCGTCGATACCATCGCCAGGGTTTCGTCGGTTCCCCTCGCGAACACGCATGCCATGGGAAATTCATCCGACGCCCCATCGGGTTCATCGGGCCGGTCGATGGCGTACCACCCGGTTTCCGGCGCCTCCCAGTGCCACCAGAGGCAGCGCATGTCGTCGAGGTCAAAACCGAAGAGTTTTTTATCCATCGGTGTCCCGTTGGCGCCGGTCAGGGAGAACTCGACCGTCTGCGGGTGCGCCGAGGGCAGGGGGGACGCCGCGGGAGGGGCGGTGGCGAGCGGCGGCGGTGGTTCCTGGGCAGTCAGCGAGACGCCGGCGGCGAGGGAGAGGAACAGACCTCGACCGATTGGCGACGAAAGTCTGCCAGCACGCCACTGCATGGTGAAGGGAAGCGGCGGGTGGCGCGCGCGGCAAGTTGAAATGTTGCCGGCGTGGGAGAGTCCTGGGGCGCTTGTAGATGATGCCGATGGCGGATCGTGAGGCATCGACTGTTTCCGAGAGCTGAAAGCCCTGGGACTGCGGCGAGGCTCGCCGCTCTTCGGGGTGCGTGCGGCTTCGGGGAGGCGCTCCGTCGCTCGGGCATAGATTGCCTGTCCCTTTGTGCGCCTTCAGGTACCGGCGCCGTCTGGCGCAGACGGATCGGAGCAGTCTGGGTCGGTTTCGAGTTCGTCCTTCGTGGTGGGAAGGAGCAGCCCGCCTAGACCCGCCGTGATGCGCTTCTTTTTGTCGGTGTAGTACGCCGCGGTGGTGGCGATTTGGGCATGACGCCGGACCCGCTGGGCGGCGAAGATGCCGTGGTTGCTGGCGAGCAGGGCGCCGAGCTCCTTCCTCAATTCGTGGAGTGGTTATTTGGCAGTCACTCCCTTTGATCTCAGCCAGGCAGAAAATTTTGAATGGCTCGCCGGTGAGTTCCGTTCGGGCTTTGGCAATCAGCGACGCGGCGTCGATCTTCGACTAGTAGCGGGTGCTGCCGCGTTTCTGCAATTTCACTTCAGCTTGAACTTGGCGAGGGTCGCCTCCCACCCCGCGGCTGTGTGCGACAGGAAAATCGACTGCGCCTTTTTGGCCGCCACCTCGGGCATGGCCTATCTGCTCCGCCTCACGCTCCGCCGCGATGGCGTCCCACCGAACGAGGGATGGCATTTCCTCACTCCCACGGGCCAGGGCGGGAGGTTCGCAGGCTCTCTGCGGATGGTCGGGATGTCGGCGCTGTCACTGGCCTGGGCGAATCGATGCCGAGGCGTTGTCCTAGTGCTGCCACGGGCTGGTCTGCTCGGGCTTGCGTCCAAGCGCTTCGTACTCCGTGATGGCCTTAGACGTGGGCAAGCTCGATGCCGTGGACGTGGAGGCGCTCAGGGCGCGCCAAAAGGCGGCGGTGCGGCGCGGGGTGATGGTGGCGCGGGTGCGCGATTAAAAAGGCGACCGGTGCTCCGGTGCTCCGATGGGCAGGGGTCACCTGCCAGCGCGGAGGATCTGGTGATTCAAGGCTTGGCGCTTAAGGTCGCGCGGGAGCGGACGCGGTAGGCGCACGCTGCCAAGAATTCACATTGGCACGCTCTCGTGATTCTGGTAATTCAGGACCAAGACGGAGACAAGCGAAGCTCTGCCCCTCGGGTCGCATTTGTCCCGGTTATGCGACCGTGGCCTATCCAGGACAAAAGGTGACGGTAGGATAATAAAACTATTGTGCCACACGTGAATACCAAACGAAAGGAACAGCCATGAGAATCAGCGATTCCGAAATGGAGAGGCTGGATTGGCTGCCAGTGGTTGGAAAATCGGTTAATTGAGGGCGCTGAGGCGGGAGGAGCGGATTCGCAAGGGGATTTGGGCGGCACAGGGGGCTGTTCCTGGCG
>JBJXFS010000351.1:0-9895 GCA_046155625.1 Verrucomicrobiales bacterium
GCCGGGGCGCCCGGCTTCGCCTTGGCGGCGGACTTTGGCCCGCTCTTGGAGGTGGCCACCTTGGTCGGCTTGGTGGGAGTTTTGGCCGACGCGGCCTTGGCCAGCGGTTTTGACTTAGGAGCCGCTGCTGGCTTTTTGGCCAATGCCCTGGTGGAAGCCAAGGCCGCGGCGGTGCGGGCCGCTTTGGCGGCGGCCGCGGCGGCGGCTTTGGCGGCCGCGCGCTCCGCGGCAGCCGCGGCTTCCTCTTCGGCCTTCACGGCGGCTTGGGCGGCGGCCATGATCGGACTCATCATCGGCTTGGGTTGGTTGACGCTGGCCGCCGACTTGATGCCGGCCAAGCCACGATACGTCTTCATCACTTTCTCGACCAAGTTTCGCCCGACCAGATTCTGCAACTTTTCATAGGCGCGCAGGCGCAGCATTTCCTCGCCACCGCTCACCGCGTTGCGCTTTTTCAGATTCTCATAGACCAGCCCGAAAAGCTCATTGAATTCATATACCTTCGGAATTGAGAGCACGTTGACGAGTTCATCGGTGACGTGATCGGGAATCCTCCGCGAGAAACGAGTCCGGCGGGTTGGAGTGGTCGTGGTTGCCATAGGTGGCAAGGAATGTACTCTGATCTGACAATTTCGCGACAGTTTTCCCTAATAGATTGGAAGTTTTTCGCAGACGTGCGAAGCGTTATGGTCGCAAATTGGGTTCACCACGGTCTATTGTATGGACATTATACATGCTATGCGAGACATCGCCGCCGGATTTGGCGGCTTGAAGCTGAGGTTGTCGGGGGTGCGGTGGTGGGCTGCGACTTTTTGGCTCGCCCTTTCTCTTGAGGTAGCCGTTGGAGGGGAAAGTTTTTGTCTGCTGATTGAGCCGAGTGACGGACCGATGGTGAAGCGGATGTTAAAGGGTGGGCGAGTGACGGCACTGGTGCCGGGCAAGGAGACAGATGTGGGAGGTGTTCGTTATTACACTGCATCGGAATTTGAAGCGCTGGACTTGGGGTGGGGAGGGTTTAGGAAGAGGGCGGAGGCGACGGCGGAGCGGGTGTGGGCGAAGTTGAAGCCGGAAGTGGAAAAGGACGGGAAGGGATTTGTGCGGTCGGCGGTAGTGCGGGGGACGAGCCACTTGACGGCGAGTGCGGTGCTGGCACCGAAGTTTTACGAGACGTTTCGGGCGACGATGGGGGATGATTTGGTGGTGTTGATTCCCGACCGGTTTACGATTTACGTCTTTCCTCGACCCATGGGGGAATACAAGGCGATGGGACCGAAGATATTAGAAGCCTACGCGGACGCGACGTACCCGGTGAGTTACGAAGTGCTGCTTTTAAACAAGGAGGGGCTTTCGGTGTTGGGGAGTTTTCGCGCGGAGTGAGCCATCCTGATTTGATTTGCTGTTGTCAGATGGCGGAAATGAAGGAAGGATAAAATTTTACCCGACTCTGCATGCCCAGTCGTCCCAATGCTCCTCGTCCCGGTGGTGGTGGTTTTCGTTCCGGCGGCCCGCCACGGCCGGGCGGCTCGCGACCTGGTGGCGGTGGCCCGCCCCGTCCGGGCGGTGGCCCACCGCGACCGGGTGGTGGCCCGCCGCGACCGGGTGGTGGCCCGCCGCGTCCGGGTGGTGGTCCGCCGCGGCCCGGCGGGGGCGGGCAGCGACCCGGCGGGGGAGGAGGTCGGAGACCTGGTTCGGGTGGTCCACGGCGCGGTGGGGGCGGGCAACGGAGGTATGCCCCGCGTCCCGATGCGGTGGAGGAGGAAGATACCAAGGAGCAGGCGATTCAACTCGAAGGCACGGTCACCCAGGTTCTGGCGGGGACGATGTTTCGGGTGAAGCTGCAGGGGACCGAGCATGAGGTTCTCGCGCATATTTCCGGCAAGATGCGCAAACGATTCATCCGGCTGGTGATTGGCGATCGGGTGAAGCTGGAGATGTCGCCATACGACAAGGACAAGGCGCGGATCACGTTCCGACTGCAATAGGTGGGTCGGTTAGGCGGCGGGATCACTCGTGTTCCTCGCGCTGACGTTGGCGGCGGTCGACGGCCGTTTTCCCAAAGACGAGCCAACAATTGTAGGCGCTGACGAGGAAGGGGGGGAGGGTATTGAGGATGCCGACCGAATCGACGCGATAGATCGAGAAGTAGAGCAATTGGAGCAGGGAGCCGAGGATGCTGATGACCCAAAAGGAGGGAGGGACGATGGAGCGGCCGGCGTGGCGGGAAGCGGCCGCCTGCACGAGCCAGCGGCAGCCGAAGAGGCCCGCTCCGATCAAGCCGATCACCTTCCAGGCGTTGAGTTCGAAGCGGTCGATCAATTGAAGAATCGTGTCCACCATGCTCCACTCAAGGCGCAAGGAGTGCCCGAGGACAAAGGATAAAATGATCGGTTGTTGGCGTGCGGCGAGAGCGGGGTAAAGTGCCCACCCGTGGCTGCCGCCGATCTCATCTATCTCGACCAGAATGCGACCACTCCACTGAGTCCCGAGGCGTGGGAGGCGATGCTGCCGTTTCTGCGGGAGAACTGGGCCAATCCCTCCAGCGGGTATCGTTTTGCCCGCCGCGCCCGTCAGGCGGTGCAACTGGCACGCGAGCAAGTGGCCGCATTGCTCGGGGTCACGCCGGAAGAAATCGTCTTTACCAGTGGTGGCACGGAATCGAGCAACGCCGCGCTGCGATCGGCCGTGGCCCTGCATCCCGAGCGCCGCCATGTGGTCACCTGCATGACCGAGCATGAGGCCACGTTGCGTCCGTGCGAGGCTTTGGCCGCCCAGGGGTATGAGGTAACCCTATTGCCGGTCGATGGCGAGGGGCGACTCGATCTGGCGGCGTACGAGGCCGCGCTTCGGCCCGATCAGACGGCCTGTGTCTCGCTGATGTGGGCCAACAATGAAACCGGCTTGATTCACCCGATTGCCGAGGCGGCGGCGTTGGCGCATGAACGTGGAATCCTGTTCCACACCGACGCGGTGCAGGCGATTGGAAAAGTGCCCATCGATTTTGCCGCGACGCGTGTCCACTATGCGAGCCTGAGCGGCCACAAATTGCACGCGCCCAAGGGGGTGGGCGCCATGTATGTCAATCGGGGGGCGCGCTTCCACCCGTCCCAACTCGGCGGCGGTCAGGAGAGCGGTCGCCGCAGCGGCACACTGAATGTGCCCGGCATCGTCGGTCTCGGGGCCGCTGCCGAGGCCGCGCGCCACCAATTGGCCGCCGATGGCGGAGCGCTCGCCCAGCGACGCGATCGGTTCGAAGCCGAGCTCCGTCGTCGCCTTCCAGGTGTCCACCTCCACGGCGCTCAGGCTCCGCGTCTGCCTAACACCAGCAACTTCCGCCTTGAGGGTGTCGATGCCCAAGGCGCCATCATCCTGCTGGACAATCAAGGCGTCTGCGTCAGCAGCGGTTCCGCCTGCGCCACGGGATCCATCAAGCCGAGCCACGTGCTCACCGCAATGGGACTCGCGTCGCGCCCGGCCCGGGAGACGCTGCGCGTCTCGCTTTCACGGGCCACTTCCGATCAGGAAATCGACTCGGCCCTCGCGGCGCTTGAGGCGGCGGCGCACAAGTTGCGGGTGACCAGGGCTTGAGAGGGCGGAGGGCGGAGGGAGGAGGGCGGAGGTCGGAGGGCGGAGGGGTAATCAGTATCGGGTAATCAGCCCGAAACGAGCGGAGCGCGATGGACAGGGCGAGTAATAGTCATGGGTGGCAGGGCGGTCTGCGCAGCGGCCACTTCGAGGACGAGGACGAGGACGATTCCAAGCATCCTGAATAGGTCTTTTCCGCCCACCCGATGGTTCATCAGATTCAGCCATCCATCCTTGGCACCACTCGTCCTCGTCCGCGACTTCACCTGTGTGTGCTTCCGGCGCCAACAACTCGAAAAACGCGCGCTGACTCAATAGCGTTGGGGGCTATCGGTGCGATTGCCACAGGGCTAACGGCCCGGGCCAACGACATCCGTACAAGAGCGGCGTCTATCGCGTCGCCGACTGTCGACCCAAGCGAGCGGTGCCGGGGAGCCTGGGCTTGGGTGCGCGGATTGGGTTGCGGTGCCCTTGAAGTTTAGGAGGGACGGCGGAGGGTGACGGTTTTCGCATGGATGCCAACCGACTCGAATCGCTGCTTTCCGCCATTGGCCAGAAACGCCTGCTGGTGGTGGGGGATGTGATGCTGGATCAATTCATCTGGGGCGCGGTCTCGCGGATTTCCCCCGAGGCGCCGGTGCCTGTCGTGGAGGTGAAAAGCGAAAACGCCTATCCGGGGGGCGCGGCCAATGTGGCCCGGAATCTTCTGCCGTTTTGCGCGCGGGTCAGTGTGGCCGGGTTGGTGGGGGATGACGGGTTTGCCAACCAGCTCGATGATTTGCTGAGCGCGAGCGGGATCGACACGGCCGGGCTGCTGCGCGATCCCGATTACCAAACGATCGTGAAGACGCGCATTGTGGCCCGCAACCAGCAGGTGGTGCGGATTGATCGCGAGACGCGGCGCGCGCTCAGCGAGGCGATGCGCGACCGGGCGCTGAATATTTTGTCGCACCTACTGCCGGAAGTGGATGCGGTGATTCTCGAGGACTATGGCAAAGGGTTTCTGACGCAGTCGCTGGTCGACGGGCTGGCGGATTTGACTCGCGGCACGGGGGTGATCGTGACGGTCGACCCCAACCCGAACAACCCACTGCACTGGCGCGGCGCCACGGCCATCAAGCCAAATCGATCCGAGGCCTTTCAAGCCGCGGGGCTGGTCGAAACCGGCTTGCGGACGCCGGCGACGCTGGACGCCGCGCTGGATGAACTGGGTCGAAGACTTTTCGCGCAGTGGGACACGGAGATGCTGTTGATCACGCTCAGTGAACAAGGGATGGCGTTGCTCAAGCCGAATACAGCCCCCTTCCGCCTGCCTGCGCTGGCTCGCGAAGTTTTCGATGTCTCTGGAGCCGGCGACACTGCCATCGCCCTGTTTACCCTGGCCTTGAGCGCTGGCGCCACGCCGGAGGAAGCGGCCGAAATATCCAATCATGCCAGCGGGGTGGTCGTCGGCAAAGTCGGCACGGCCACGCTGACGCCTGCCGAACTGGCGGCCTCGCTGCACGCCGTTTAGCGGCGCTTCGACGGCGGGTGTGAAAGATCGATCCTCAGGCCTTGTCCAGTTCGAGGTACGACCGGCCCGTCCGCTTGCGGGTGGCTGGGTCGAATGATTCGATGCGCATTTGTTTGAGCATCCATCCGCCTTCGCTGACCTTCATTCCGGAGATGATTTCGTAGCGTTTGATGAGCTTGCCCTCGCGGTCGAATCCCTCCATGCGCATAATGCCGCCGCTGCCGCTGTCGACCCAGATGAAGGCGACGCCGTAGGCGCCGCTTGTGTCTGGGTTGTTCAGGCGCAGCTTCCAGCAGGTACGGTGCTTCACGTTTTCCTTGTCCAGTTTGACGGGGTTTGGCCAGTAGAGGAACCGGAGCGAGACGTCCTCATAGGTGATGTCGGTGCCGCGGATTTTTTCCGTATATTTGGTGCGGGGGACCGGGGCGTTCTTGCCGCGAACGACCTCGCGCAGGACGAATCCCTTGTCGTTGAGGTCGAGGTTGATGATTTGGATGGGATTGTCGAAGCGGAAGCGGATGGTATTTTCGAGCATGGAGAGCTCGAACGGGGCCTCGGCGCCCGTCTGGTCGTTGCGCAGGCGGCCTTTGAGCGACATTTTCTGGCGGATGTAGCTCAGCTTGACGATCCGTTGAATTTCCTCGGCCGTGGGATCGGGCGTTTCCTGGGCCCGCGATGGAAGCGACGGAACCGACCCGCCGAACGGCAGCGGGAGCAGGGCGAGAGTGGCGAGCCAATGACGGCGGGTCAGGAAGCGGGGCATGGTGGCGTAATCGGGGATGGCTGAAAATGGCCCGAAATCGAGGGTATCCGAGATCCGGGGAATGGAAGCCAGAATTCATGGCAGGAGGCGTCGCGTCCGGGAGGATTTTTGCACGGCTGTAAGGCAATGTTTCACTGGGAGTGGCGGGCTGAGGCCGCCGTGGGAACGAACACGTGTCGGCTTCGCCTGCGACCGCTCGGAGTCGAAGGCCTGGGTGGGTATGGCGGCCGCAGCCCGCCACCATCGAGCCGTCCTCCGATTCTTTCATGCATTTCTCGCCCGTGCCAAAATCCGTGGTGGTGTGGCGCGGGTCGCCGATGGCTTGAGCGATGCTGCCGAAACCGCGGCGACTCACGCGGCTTCGAAAAGCGATTGAGGTTATGGCCGCGTCTTTCGGGTTGCGAGGGACGGGGCGTGCTTGGAGGCTGGAGGTTCGATGCTTCCACGCCCGCTGCTGATCGGACTGGTGATTCTCACCGCCCTGAGGTGGGTGGTGGCAGGCGCCACGGAATTGACGCCGGCGGAGGCGCTGGTGTGGTTGGGCGGTCGGGAGGCTGGGATGGGGTATTTTGGGCATGGACCGGTGGCGAGTTGGCTGTCGCGAGTGGGCACGTGGGTCGCGGGGGACACGGCGATTGGGGTCCGGTTGTTCGCGCCGCTGGCGGTATTCGGGGCGAGTTGGCTGGCGTGGCGGCTGGCGTCGAGCGCCTTTGGCGAGAAGGCAGGAGGTTGGTTTTTTGTGGCGCTGCAGCTGACGCCATTGGTGAATTTGGCGGCGGTGCGGGCATTGCCGGAGACGTATTTGTTTTTTTTCGGCGTGGCGGGGGCCTGGTGGCTATGGCAGGCGCTTCATCGAGCCTCGCGGTGGGTATGGCAGTGGCTGGCGGCGGGACTGGTGTTTGGAGTGGGTGTGCTTTCGGCGCCGGCCGGTGTGGCCTTGGTGGCGGGGATGGTCACTCTGCTGGTCGTGCCGCGGCGCTGGCGTGGCCGGTGGCGGAGCCCAGGCCCGTGGCTGGCGATGATTTGTGCGGCGGCGGGAGCAGCCCCCTGGGTCTGGTGGTTACGAGATCAGGCCTGGCTTCCGCTGGTCGGGGTGAGGTATGACTGGGCGCGGGGACTCGATCCCTGGGCTGGGCTCCGCTGGATCGGCCTCGGGGTGCTGGCGGCCTCGCCGTTTTTATTTGCGGGAATGGTGTGGAGCGGGGCTCGGGCGGCGCAGGCGGCCTGGCGTAGCTGGCGGCGGTATCGGGAGGGCGGCTTGAGTCGGGACGACCCCTGGGACCAGAAGAATGGGCGGGTTTTTTTGCTCAGCCTGGCGATGCCGAGTGCTCTCTGGATGGTGGTTGAAGCCATCACGGGCGGTGGTGGGCTGGGCGCGGCGGCATTGGTGGGGAGCGCGGCGCTGATGATGCTAGCGGCGGTGTGGGTCGAATCGCCTCTCGCGCCAACCGCCCATCGGCTGGCCCAGAATGCCAGCCTGCTCGTGGCGGGCGGGTATTCTCTGCTGGCCTTGCACAGCGACATGGCGCGTCATCTCGGTGTTCCTTGGTCTTATCGAATGGACCCGACGTCGGAGATTCGGGGCTGGAAGGAATCCACCGCGCAGACCGCGGCGGCGCTGCGGACGATTGCGACCGCACAAGGCGCTTCACAACAGGCATTCCTCATCGCGGAGAGTCCCGGGCTGGCTGCCATTCACGAGTTTTACATGACCGGTGATGGGCCATTCCCCCACGCCTCGGTGACGCGGATCCGGTGCCATGTGCCGGCGCGGCACGCGGTGGACAGCGATTTCAGCGTATGGGTGAGCTACGCGGACGAAACGTCCTGGACGGGACTCGACGCCCTTTTTGTCTCGGAGTCGGCGGAACCGGAATTGCTGGAAGTGTTGAGTCGGCAATTCGACAGGCTTGAAAGTCTCGGCAGGATCGAAGTCCGACGGGGCCGGTGGCCGGTGCGGCGGCTTTCATTTTTCGCTTGCCGCTCGTGGCGCGGTCCGGCTCGTTCACCGTAGCTTCCGAAGCCGCATGGCCGATTCCACCGCCTCCAGCCCCCGCCTCTCGCTTGTCGTCCCCTTGTTCAATGAGGAGGACAATGTGATTCCTCTGGTCGAGGAGGTGAGCGCCGCCCTGCAAGGGTGGGATTTTGAGCTTGTTCTGGTCGACGACGGTTCAACGGATAACACGGTGATGCGGATACCCCGGCACCCGTGGGTCCACGTGCTCGCGTTCGAGGCCAATACCGGCCAAAGCGCCGCCATGTATGCCGGCCTGATGGCGGCCCGGGGCGAACTTCTCGGGCTGATCGATGGAGACCTGCAGAACGATCCGGCGGACCTGCCGCGATTGGTCGCTCTGATCGAGCAGGGGGCGGATCTCGCCTGCGGCTGGAGGGCGCGGCGCCAGGACTCGTGGTCAAAACGCTGGCAGAGCCGCGTCGCGAATGCGATCCGTCAGCGGTTCACCCGCGACGGGGTGCATGACACCGGCTGTTCACTCAAAGTGATGCGGCGGGCCTGCCGCGATGCGCTGCTCCCATTCACCGGAATGCACCGGTTCATTCCCGCGCTCGTGGCCGCCGCCGGATACCGAGTTGTCGAATTACCCGTGAACCATCGGCCACGCCGCCACGGCCAGAGCAAATACGGGCTGGCCAACCGCGCGTTCCGCGCCGCCTACGATCTCATCGGCGTCACCTGGATTTGCCGCCGACGGTTCAGGTATCGGTTGCGGGAAGGGGGAAGAGGTAGGAGGTAAGAGGGAAGGGGGAGGAGGGAAGGGATCAGGTTGGGTGGGTGCGTTGCCAGCGGGCGAGGAGGGGGGCAAGTTTTTCGAGGGTGGGAGCAGGCCAGAGTGAGCGGTCGGTGACCAGAGCGGCATCAAGGGCGGTGTGTTCGGGCCAGGAGGGTGAGGGGGGTATGTTGGGGATGGTGGCGGCGAGGATTTCCCGGGCTACGGCGGCGTTGGCGTGCAGGTGGCCGATGATCTGCTGGGCGGTGACGGGTTCTTCCTCGATTTTCCAGCAGTCGTAATCGGTAATCATGGCGAGGGTGGCCAGGGCGATTTCGGCTTCACGGGCGAGTTTCGCTTCGGCCAGATTGGTCATGCCGACGACGTCGAATCCAAGCGAGCGATTGACGATGGATTCGGCGCGGGTGGAGAAAGCGGGGCCATCCATCGCGACATAGGTTCCCCCGTTGTGGACGCGTCGGTCTTGGGCGAGGCAGGTGCGGTGGAGGAGCGTGCGGAGGCCGACGGAAATCGGTTCGGCGAACCCGACATGGGCGACGATGCCACCGCCGAAAAACGTATGGTGTGCGCGGCGGCTCGTGCGATCGAAAAACTGGTCGGGCAGCACGACGTCGCGCGGGGCGTATTTTTCCTGGAGCGACCCGCATGCCGTGACCGCGATGATGAACCGGACTCCGAGCGATCGGAGGGCGTAAATGTTGGCGCGATGGTTAATTTCAGTCGGCAGGATGCGGTGGCCGCGGCCGTGGCGCGGGAGAAAATAGACGCGCCGACCGCCGAAGGTGCCGCCCATGATGGCATCGGACGGGGATCCAAAAGGGGTTGTTACGTCCAGGAGTTCGCGGTCCGTCAATCCTGCCATCTCGTACAGCCCACTGCCGCCGATAATTCCAATGGGAGCCGCCTCTTCGTCTGTGTTCATGGGGATGCATGTTTCATGCGTGCGCGACCGCCTTTCAATAGGAATGGTGGGCGGAGGTCGGAGGGCGGCGGGCGGTAGAGGGGAGCAGTAGTCGGTATTCAGTAGTCGGTATTCAGTAGTCGGTATTCAGTAGTCGGTATTCAGTAGTCGGTATTCAGTATTCAGGCCGAAACGGGCGGGGGCACGCTGGACAGGGAGAGTCACAGGCATGGGTGGCAGGGCGGTCAGCTGAGCGGTCACTTCGAGGACGAGGACGAGGACGAGGACGAGGACGATTCCAAGCATCCTGAAGAGGCTTTTCGCCTGCAGGATTGTCCCTGAGGTTGAAGCCCATCCTTTTCGCCGATCATCCTCGGCTTCGACTC
>JBJXFS010000373.1:0-54490 GCA_046155625.1 Verrucomicrobiales bacterium
GTCCTCGTCCTCGTCCTCGTCCTCGTCCTCGACATCCCACTCCAATACCCTACTCCCCCAAACCACCTCCTCCCCCCGGACCGCCGACCTCCTCCCCCCGACCGCCGACCGCCGACCGCCGACCGCCGACCGCCGACCGCCGACCTCCGACATGCCCACGTGCTTCCCACTCCACCTGTGCTACATCTAGCTGTCAACCGCTGACGCCCACCGGTCGGCGCCTCGGAACCCATGCCCTCTTCGTTGCAACGCTTTCGCACCTATGACATCGCCGAAGAAATCGGCGGGGCCTCGTTAGAGTTGTGGCGAACAGATCGCGAGGTGGTGTGCCTCGCTTCCCAACCAGAGAAGCATCGATGGGTCGAACTTCACGTTGTATCTGGAATCGACACGCAGGATCCATCGGCGGTGCCAGCGGTCGAAAGCTTTCGTGACGTCATCCAGTCACTGCTGCGGATCCGCGATCGACGGATCCTGGAAGTTCTGGAAGCCGGCGAAGATGAAGGCGCGCTGTTTTACGTGACGGAATTCATCGATGGTGAAATCCTGGACGGCTATTTGGCTCGATGCAAGCCGTTGCCCGCCTGGTGGGCGGTTGAACTGACGCGACAACTGACCAAAGGGCTGCTGGCGTTGCGGGCTACCCCCGCGCTCTTGGCACGTGTCCAGGTATTCAATGCGCGCCTGACGCTGGAAGGGGAGGCGGCCACCGACGCTCTGGTCAAATTGGCCGATTTTCATCTCGGGGCACCCCCGACCGCCACGATATCCGATGCCCGCGCTGCCGAAGATCGGGCCGTCAAGGAAGTCGGACGACTGCTCTGCTATGCCCTGAGTGGTGTGGTCGCCGAACAAATGACACCGCGCCAAGCGTCCGCCCTGCCGGTGCCTCCTGAAGTCGGCGACTTGCTGCTTCGATTGCTGGATTCACCCGGTCGCGCGAATGTGCGCGATCTGTCCGCCCTGCACACTGCGCTGGCCGCCTGCGCGATCTCGCCCGCACTGGCCAGTCCGCCCGCACGCCTCTCACCCGCCTTGCGCCCGCGCTTGCCGCTGGCCGCGCATTTCCCCACCCTGCCCCGGATCGCCGCCGAAGTCGGCGAACGGGTGCGCCTGGAGCGGGCGGCCTTCGACGCCGCCTTCCCTTATGCGCAACGCGCTGTGGCCGATACCCACTCGGTTGTCATCCAACTGCTCCCGCCCGCTCGCTTGATGACCTCGGAGACGCTCGCGTCGGTCCGCCGGGCCTCGGAGCGACTGCTCGCCAAACCCAACGTCCACGCCCTCAATATCCTCGAACTGCCCACCCTCGATGACCCGGGCTGGTTCCTCGAGGAAGCCGCGCCCCGGATTTCCCTCGGCAGCCTCCGCCGCCTCCGCCCCGCCCTGAGCCCCGCGGAGGCCGCATTCGTGATGAAGACCTTTGATCAGGCGGTGCAGTCGCTGGAACATCAGGGCCTTGCCCCCGCCGCCCTCTGTCCCCAAGACGTCTTCATCGAATTCACTGATGCCACCCACGCCTTGCCCGGTGATGACCAATTGGCCTCCCACCCCGTGACGGCGTGGCCTCCCTTCCGATGCAAAATGCGGACATATCCAACCGCCACCCATTTCGCCCAACCCTCACGCTTCCTCCGTGAACGCCTGCTCGATCCATGCCCTCACCGCCCAGCCGCCGACCCGCCTCCCGCCCCCCCGCCCGGCTTGGGCTCGCCGTCCGCAGGAGATTACGCCGCTTTGTTCGCCTGGCTCTGCGGCGGCCTGCCCAGCGTGCCCAGTGACCACGCGCCCAGGCTCCTCGGCGCCCTCGACGGCACCGCACGCATCACCCGTGCCGCCCTGATCGACTCGCTCCTTCCCCTCATTCCACGACCGGTTAAATCGGCCCCATCCCGATCCGCACCACCCGCCAACTCCTCACGCCCGGTCACTAAGACGTCCGCCAAACCCAAGCGAAATCGAGCCTCTCTCAAACTGTCGAACGCCCGCCCCAAACCTGCCGCCCCCGCCGAGGCAGTCCCACTCGGTTCCTCGGGCCCCTCCACCCCGCCCGAGCCCACGACCGACGAATCCAACGTGCCATTCGCCCTGGGCAGCGCATTGCTTCCAGACCCCAGCGAGACCTGGGAGTCGGAGGGTGGCGCCTCCCCCGAAACCACCCAGGTCGGATTCGCCGAGGCGCTCCTTGGTTCCAGCATCGACTCACCCCTCCTCCCCATTCCGGACGTGCTGGCTCCAACTCCCGATGCCCCCGATGATTCCGATGAGGACCTTCCCATCGGCATGCTTTTCGGAGCCAGAACATCGGATTTGGATACCGACCCCCTGGCCGCGAGCCAGGATCCACGATTTGATTTTTCCAGCCGAACCGACGACGACGAAGGTCCGGGCTGGGGACGGTTGGTCATCCTCGTCGTTTTGGTGGCCATGGTCATCGCCGCGGTCATGGCCCACTTCACCGGCTTGGCCCCGTGGCGGTAAGAACAGGGAGGGAAATCAGGTCCCTCTTTGGCAGTATCCTGTCGGTCCGCCATTCACTCCGCGCGCGAGTCCGAAAAAACAATCTCCGCAACTCAGCCCTGCCGCCCGCGTTTAAAGAAACGGCATGTCCAATCCGTCCCCCATCCCTCCAGCAGGCCAGGACCCTGAAATCAACGACCCGGTGTGGCGCCTGCTCGGCCGCGCCCGCCCAGTCACGGCTCACCCAGATTTTGTTCATCGCGTCCTCAAGTCCCTGGAGCCCGGTCGGCCCTCGGCCCCAGCGTCCCCGGCTTGGTGGCGCCGCCTCTTCGCTCCTGACCTGCGCCCGGCTCTGGCCGTCGCTTCCCTCGTGCTACTGGGCCTCGCTGCTTGGACCGCCTCCGAAATGGCCCATCGTTCGCCGGCCATCGCCCCAGCCACCCACCCCTACCCACCGCACCAAGCCACCCCGGGCGATGATGCGGAGTCCATCCTCCAGGCCATCGCCGCTGAAATCGCATTCCTTGAAAACATCGACCATCTGCTCGCCCCGGAGGATGGGTTGGATTTGGAAGAAACCGATCTGAGCCTCGTCTTGTTCTAGCACCAGGCCCTAGGCTTCCCGCCTATGGCTCGCTTCGCCCGTAAACGGCCGTTGACACCCCACCCCGGGCGCTCCACTTCCCGTCCATGCGCATCGTCATCGTCGGATCGGGTGGCCGAGTTGGCGGCGCCCTCACCCGCCACTTCCGCCTCGCCGGTTTCCCGGTGGTCGCCTTCGACCGCACCGCCTTCGACCTGACGCGCCCCGACCTCATCCGCGACCGGCTCGAGCCCATTGCCTTCGATGCTCTCCTCCTCACCGCCGCCGTTACGAGCCTCGATTTCGCCGAATCTCACCCAGCCGAAACTCAAGCCGCCAATGTGGAGGGACCGGCCTT
Organism: Verrucomicrobiales bacterium; assembly: GCA_046155625.1. Taxonomy (GTDB): domain Bacteria; phylum Verrucomicrobiota; class Verrucomicrobiia; order Verrucomicrobiales; family V1-33; genus CAJBME01. The sequence continues at coordinate 3,402 of JBJXFS010000373.1, forward strand.
GATCGCCTCCCTCTGCGCCCAGCGTGCCGCCCGGCTCGTCCATTTCAGCACCGATTACGTCTACGATGGCACTCATCCCGGACCTCGGAACGAGTCGGACCCAACCGCGCCCCTGAGCGTCTACGCCCGCACCAAAGCGGAATCCGAGCAACGCGTTCTCGAGGCCACGGCCGGTGCCGCTCTCGTCGCCCGCGTCAGCTGGATCTTCGGGCCCGATCGCCCTTCCTTCCCCGATCAGATCCTCGCTCGCGCCAGTGCCGGACAACCCCTGCAAGCCGTCGCCGACAAGTACTCCATGCCCACCAGCGCCCTCGACCTCGCCTCCTGGCTCCATCCATTCGTGGACGGCCCGCGCCGGAACTTCGGCGGAATACTCAATTTCTGCCACACCGGCGCCCCCGCCACCTGGCATTCGTACGCTGAAACCACCCTCGATCTCGCCGCCGCGGCCGGCATCCCGCTCCGCGAGTCCCGCGTCCGCCCCATCCCCCTCTCCAGCGTGGCCGAATTCAAGGCCGCCCGCCCCATCCACACTGCCATGAGCAACGATCGTCTCGCAGAACTCCTCGGTTATGCCCCTCGCTCCTGGCCCGACGCCCTGCGCGACTACTTGCGCGACTATCACGCCCCCGCTTGAGTATTCTCTCCATGTCCCATCATTCCCGCTACAATCGTCTCTTCGGCGCCGACGGCCGATGCTTTGACGTCGCCATCGATCACGGGTTCTTCAACGAACACGCCTTCCTCCCAGGCATCGAAAACCTCGCCGCCGCTGTGCGCACCGTCGTCGAGGCCGGCCCGGACGCCATCCAGCTCACCACCGGCCAGGCCCGCCTCCTCCAACAAATTCCAGGCCGCTCCAAACCCTCCCTGGTCCTGCGCACGGACGTCGCCAACATCTACGGAAAGGTCCTCCCGTCCACCCCGTTCAGCCGCATGATCGAAGACGCCGCCCTCCAGGCCGTCCAGCACGACGCCGCCTGCGTCTGCGTCAACCTGTTTCAAATCCCCGGCGCCTCGATCGTTCATGACCATTGCGTCGACAATATCTGCCGGCTCAAAGTCGAGTGTGCCCTCTATGGGATGCCCATGATGGTTGAGCCGCTCGTCTTTCAACCCAACGAAAAGGCCGGTGGCTATATGGTCGACGGCGATGCCACCAAGATCATGTCGCTGGTGCGGCAGGCGGTGGAACTGGGGGCCGACATCATCAAGGCGGATCCCACCGACGACGTCTCAGTCTATCACAAAGTCGTCGAAGTGGCCTGCGGCATCCCGGTACTCGTTCGCGGCGGCGGTCGTGTCAGCGACGAGGAAATCCTCCGGCGCACCAAGGCATTGATGGATCAAGGCGCGGCCGGCATCGTCTATGGCCGCAATGTCATCCAGCATCCCAATCCCAGCGGCATCACCAAAGCGCTCATGGCCGTCGTGCATGACGGCGCTTCCCCTGAACACGCGCTCTCCCTCCTCGCATAAGCGGGAAGTTGTCCCGGCTCCTCTCAGCCCCCTCCCTCGCGAACGCAGCCCATGCCCTCGCCCACCGATCCGATTCGCTCGTTGACTGACGGTTCGTTTCGGTTCCAGATGGCCTTGCGTCCCGGCGAGGGTGCCCCCTTCTTCGCTCCCACACCGCTGCATGGAGAAGTCATGGGCGAACGCCGGTCCCTGCTCCGCTCCCGTCCTGATCTGTATGCCGCCTCCTTGCCGGGCTGCGCCCACTTGCTCAATGCCACGGCCACCTTGATCGCTCGGTGGCTCGTCCAAGCCCAGGCGCCCGCAGGTACGCTGCCGCCGGCCGAGCCGGATTCCAACCCGGCGGCACTGCACCAATGGTGTGCCGATGCCGGTTGTGTCTGGGAGCCGGATTGGGTCATCCTTCAGCCCGACCGCGATGCCGCTTACCGTCTCGTCGCCGGCGCGGTCTGCTTCCCGTCTGGGTGGGCTCTCACGGAAAAATTGGGCCAGCCCCTCGACACCATCCACCAACCCGTTCCAGGACTCAACCAGTCGCTCGGCCGCCCAATCCACGTCTTCCTCGCTCGCCTCCAACCCGGTGCCGTCTGGTGGCGGGATAATTGGGGCCTTGCCGCCGACTCCGCGCTGAACCATCATCCGTCGCTGCACCTGCGCTCACTCACCGACGATACCCCGCTCACCGCGGTGTGGCTGCGCTACGAGGAACAATTGCTCACCCTTATCCCGGAATCCTCGTCCATCCTCTTCGGCATCCGCGTCGGTCGCGTCCGACTCTCCCAAATCCTCCCGTTCCCTGAAGTCACCCGGCGCCTCATCGAGGCGCTGCGCTCGATGCCGGAAGACGTCGCGATTTACAAGGGCATCGCCTTCGCTCGCACTTCGCTCCTCCGACAACTCGAATCGGTCATCCGCTAAGCCAGCGCCCACTCGGCATCACCTGATCACACCGCAACCCCCGCTTCGAAATAACGGTCGGCCCCCTCACCCCTGGGCGTGGCGGGCTGTGCCCGCCATAAAAAAGGGAGCGTTTTACCTCCGATTGACTCACTCTGAGCCAATGCGCGAGTCGACCGGCCGGCCGCCGACGGCCAGACTACAGCTTCGATTTCAGCGCGCTGGATGCGGAAAATCGCACGCTCTTCGAGGCTTTGATCTTGATTGGCTCGCCGGTCTTCGGATTGCGTCCTTTGCGCGCCGCCCGTTGGCTCACCTTGAAAGTCCCGAATCCAATCACTTGCACCACCTTGTCCTTTTTGATCCCGGTGGCGATCGCGCTGATCACGGCATCGACGGCGTCCGCCGCCGCTTTCTTCGAGGTTTCTTTGCCCAAGTTCTTGAGAACGGCTTCGATCAATTCAGCTTTATTCATTTTGGAATGGATGGTTATTGGATTGGAATTTCTGCGCTGGGTCGCGTTTTTAGGAGATCACGGTGATTTGTCAATCCGTGTTTCGAAAATTCGAGTGAGGAGGTAAATTTTTTAGACACCTTGGCCCTATGAATGTCCTGATTCCGCCGCCCGAGCCGCCTCCGTTTTTACTCAGGCAGCCGCGCCTCCCCGCCAGTGCCTTCATCGCGCCCAGCGCCGACATCATTGGTGACGTGACGCTGGGTGATCACTCCAGCGTCTGGTACCAGGCCGTGATCCGCGGCGACATCAATCGCATTGTCGTCGGGCCGCGCAGCAACATCCAGGACGGTGCCGTCATTCACCTCGCCGACGACTTCCCCGCCCTCATCGGCGAATGGGTGACCGTCGGTCACAAGGCCATCGTCCACGCCTGCACTATTCACGACGAAGTGCTCGTCGGCATGGGCGCCATCATTCTCGATGGCGCCGAAATCGGCGCCCGTTCCATCATCGGGGCCGGCGCTCTGGTCACCGGAGGCACTCGCATTCCTCCAGGCTCTCTCGTCATCGGCACCCCGGCCAAGGTGCGCCGTTCCCTCTCCCTGGATGAACAGGCCGCTGTCAAAACCTGGGCCGAAAAATACGTCGCCGTCTCCCGCCATTACCTTGCTCTCGGGCTCGGCCGAAGGTAAATAGAACCCCCGGCCATCGCCGCCGCCATGCCTCAACCCGTCGTCCAGGTCGAAGTCAAAGCCGTCGTCCCCGCCAACGGCGGATGCGCCATCTTTCTTGGAAACGATGACAAGGTGTTTGTCATCTACATCGACCAGATGGTCGGCATGGCCGTCATGATGGCCATGCACGGCGTGCCCAAAGAACGCCCCCTCACCCACGACCTCATCGTCAGCATCCTCTCGGCCTACGACGCCCGCCTCGAACGCGTCGTCGTCAACGACTTTAACGACAACATCTTCTTCGCCCGCCTCATCCTCGTCGCCGCCAACGAACTCCATCAACGCAAGATCATGGAGATCGACGCCCGCCCCAGCGATTGCCTCGCTCTCGCCCTTCGCCTCAAAGCGCCCATCTACGTGAGTCAAAAAGTCTGGGAGCACGTGGCCGACGAATCTGCCCTCCTACGCGCCATGCAGGATCGCAGCCAACGGCGAGCCCGCGACGACGATCCCGACGACCCAGCCCTGGGGACTTGAAATTTTTTCCTTTCCCCGCCCTCAGAGTTTCTTCATGCTCCGCCCATGACCGATAAGAGCAGCCGCTGGGAACGAATCGACGAAAAATCCGTCGATAAGCCCGCTTTTTCACCTCGCCAGTCGACGGACGCGTTTCGCCAGCCGACCACCCAGGAACGTCCGCACCGCCGCTCCCGCAGGCACCACAGCCGCCTGCGCTCCGGCCGAACCTGGTACTTCATCGGAATAGGCGTCCTCGGCCTGCTGGCCGCCATCCTCGCCTGGCAACTCTTCGCCAGCTGACTTTCCGCAAGGACCCATAGGACTGATAGGACCTATTGGGCCCATGGGTCTCATGACCCCGTCTACTTTCCCCCCTTCCCCTTCCCCCTTACCCCTTCCCCCTTACCCCTTCCCTCTTCCCCCTTACCCCTTCCCCCTTGCCGCGCGCAGCGCCCGCACTGCTGCCGCCATGTCTGGGGCACCAAACAGGGCGGTGCCGGCAACCAGGACATTGGCGCCATGGCCCATGGCTGTCTTGGCGGTTTCCTCATGGATGCCACCGTCGACTTCGAGGTGAAAATTCAGTCCGCGTTCTTCGCGGATTTCTTTCGCCGCGACTAGGCTCGGTAATGTTTCCATCATGAATTTTTGCCCGCCGAATCCGGGGACCACCGTCATGACCAAGAGCAGATCGATTTGATCAAGGTAAGGCACGACTCGCGCGAAGTCTGTTTCCGGCCGAAGAGCCAGACCAACCTTGACGCCGGCGGCGCGGATGCGCCGGAGCGTCCGGCCCACGTCGTGATTGGCCTCCACGTGGACCGTCAGGTTGTCCGCGCCGGCCTGGATGAACCGGTCGAGATAATGGTCCGGCCGCTCGATCATGAGGTGCACGTCGTAAAAGAAGTCGTTCGTGCTGGTGAGCGTTTGCACGAACTGTGGGCCAAATGAGATGTTGTCGACGAAGTGCCCGTCCATCACATCGAGGTGAAGCCAATCCGCCCCACTGTGGATGGCCCGGGCCGTTTCCTCGGCCAAACGGCTCCAGTCGGCCGCCAGCACACTGGGCGCAATGATGACTTCATTCGGATTGTCAAACTTCCTCATCCCCGAATCATGCGGCGGCCAAGCCCTCGGTCAACACGGGCACCGGATCAGTCCGGACGCGAATCCCACAAAGCCCGCAGCGCGCTCGCCACTCCGGCCACTTCCGCCTCCACCTCCTCCCGCCGCGCCAAATCCTTGAGCTTGAGCACCGGCCACTCCGCCCCCACCACCAAGCCGGCGCGTGCTCCGGCGGCCTCGGCCGACTGGAACTGGCGTCCGACTTTGGCCGACCCGAGGGAAAAATCGACCTTAAACCCATCTTTTCTCAGTTCCTGCACCAGAGCGAGCGCCTCGGGTCGGCGCGATTCGTCGGCCACAATCACCCAGACATCCACCGATGTCGCATCGACCCACGCCTTCTCCCGTCGCGCGCTCGGTTCCGGCGTCTCGTCGATTAAATTGCCCAAAACCACATCGCCCATGCCCAGCCCTGCCGCCGGCATGGCGACCACTCCGTCCGACAGCGTGCCGACCAGTTGATCGTAACGTCCCCCACCGGCGATCGCGCGCGCCCCGGATCGCAGGGAAAAAAATTCGAACACGGTCCCTGTATAGTAGGCCAGACCGCGCACGATCCCCGGGTCCACCCGCACAAAACCGCCCAGTCCTCGTGCCGAAAGATCCGCCAGCACCGAGCCCAGTGACCCACTCGTCGCCCCGGCCGCCGTCATGAACTCCGCCACTGCCTCCCGCGTTGTGCCCAGTGCTCGAAGCTGTCTGTCCACCTCCTCCGGCTTCTCCCGCTCCCACTTGTCGATCACTTGGAGAAACGACGTCGTCCTCCCCGGCTCGATGCCGGCCTCGCGCAGAAATCCGTCCCAGAATCGACGATCACTCAATCGGACCGCAAAATCATCCGCGGTGAATCCCAGCAGGCGCAGCGCGTCGATGCCCACGGCAATGAGTTCCGCATCCGCCGCCGGCGAGTCATCGCCCAGGATGTCCAAATTCCATTGGTAGAATTCGCGCAGCCGTCCCTTCTGCGGCGCCTCGTACCGATAACACGACCCGATTTGAAACCACTTCATCGGTTTCTTGAAGTCGCGATGACGCGCCGCCGCAACCCGCGCCAGCGTGGGCGTCAATTCCGGCCGCAACGCAACTTCGCGCTCGCCCTTGTCCACAAAATGAAACAACTGACCGACGATTTCGTCCCCGCTTTTCTTTCGGTACAACTCCGTGCTCTCCAGCGTCGGCCCCTCCCACTCGACAAATCCCGCCCGCCGTGCCGCCTCACGCCACGCCGCGAAGACATGGTTGCGCGCCGCGCATTCGCGTGGTGGCAAATCGCGAAATCCGGGCAGTGAAGCAAAAGCGGAAGAGGCCATGACCTGAATCGGGCCGCCACCATAAGTCAAAGTGGCCGCTGCAAAGGCAAAAGTTTCCCCAATCGTGCCCGAGCAGCGAAGGGTGGCCGCCTGGCGCCTCTACCCCAACGCCGCTCGCACGGCGGCGACCAAGGCCTCGTCCTGCTCGGGAAAAACCGTGCGCAGGTCGATCTTCACACGCCCGTTCTCGACATACCCCACCACTGGAGGTTCGCCCAAACGCAACCGTCGCGCCATCTCGGCCTCCGGAATGTCCCGAGCGTCGATGTCCAGAGTGACCGACGGCACGGCGCTGCGCGGCATTGTCCCACCCCCACACCGCGATGTGCCTTCGCCCACTCCAACCCTGGATCCAAAGCCGCCCGCTATCCTCTCCGCCCTCGCCCTTAACACCGCCCCTTCCGTCGAGAGCAGCGCCAACACCGGCACTGGCCCCTGCACCGTTCGATCGGCCCGCAAATAGGCCCATGCCGTCTCCTGCAGAGCCGCCAGCATTAATTTGTCGCATCGCAGGACTCGAAAAAACGGGTCCCGGCGCACCTTGGATACCCACTCGTTTTTTCCTGTAATGATCCCGGCTTGCGGTCCGCCAAAAAGTTTGTCCCCGCTCACGCAGACAAGGTCGCTGCCCCCCCGCAGAGATTCGGCGACGGTCGGTTCATGCTCGAGCGGCCCCAGCCCCGCCGTGTCCACCATCGCCCCGCTTCCCAAATCCTCCACCAGAGGCACCCCAGCCCGTCGCGCCAACGCCGCTAAATCCGCCAACTCCGGCGTTTCAGTAAACCCCTCTTGGTAAAAATTCGACCGATGGACCCGCAGAATCGCCGCCGTCCGTGGGCCCACCTCTCGCTCGTAGTCAGCCACCGTCGTCTTGTTCGTCGTCCCGACCTCTCGCAGCGTGGCTCCACTTGTCTCGATGATTTCCGGCACCCGAAAGCCACCCCCGATCTCGACCAATTCCCCACGGGAAATGATCACTTCCTTGCGCCCCTCACCACAGAGACAGCGCAACACCAACACGACGGCCGCCGCGCAATTGTTCACCACGCAGGCCGATTCGGCTCCCGTAATCACCGACAGCAGTCGGTCCACCAATGGGGCCCGCGGCCCGCGTTCGCCCGTCTCCAAGTCGATCTCCAGATTGCTGTATCCCGTCGCCACCACCGCCACCGCTTCAGCCACCTGCCTCCCCAGCGGCGCTCGCCCCAGGTTCGTATGCAGCGCGACTCCGGTGCCATTGATCACCGGACGCAACGCCGATCGATGCAGCCGCTCCAATGCCCCTCGCACCCGCACCATCACCACCCCCAGCGCCTCCGGCGCCTCGCCCGCTTCCAGCCGCTTCCGCGTCTCCGCCACCTCCTCCCGCACCACCGCCGCCACAACGGCGCGCGGCAAATCGCAGGAGTCACCAACCCCCTGGATCAGCTTTTCCACCGATGGAACATGCCTCAGTCTGTTCTCTTGCATCCTGTACCATCGCCAACCTCCCCACCGTCCGCCATGTAATCTTCATGGATTGCACTTGCCAAAATTTCTCAAAAATCAAATAATCAGAGCCGATCGTGTGATGCCGCCATCCAGCCCCCCTGCCTCTTCTGCCGCCGGACCGGGCCTGACTCCCTCGGCTCCCCCGGAGTTATCCGACCCGAGCGGCCTCTATCTGATCCGCACACTGGTCCTGGATGCTGATGTGGCCACCCGCGATCTGCTGGCGGAAGTCGTCGGAAACGCCGGCCATCAACTCACTCTAGCCCACTCCCCGGAGGATGCCCTTCACCTGGTCGCGGCTCAGGCGCCCGATTGCCTTGTCCTCAAGCTGCGCCAAGCCTGGAGCGCGCCTCTGGACACCTTTTTGCGCTCCTTGGCTCAACTCACCCAACCTCGCGGCCCCCATGTCATCGCCGTCGTCCTCGAGGATGCCCCACCTCAGCCCACGGATTGGCTGCGCCGCGGAGTCCACGACATCGTCATCGGCCTCAATCGCGGCCAGGATCTGGTACTCAGACTCGCCGTGGCCGCTCGCATTATCGCCGGCCACCGCCTCGAAATCGAGGCACGCCACCACGGCCTCACCTCCGCTCGAAATTTTGAGAACCTCTTCCGTTCAGCCCCCGCCTGCTCCCTCATCGTGGCCGCGCGCGACGGATTGATCCTCGAATCGAGCGAGGCCGCCGCCAGCCTCCTCGGCCTCGCCGTCCATGAAGTCCGCGATCGCTTCGTTTCCCTGCTCATTCCCGGCCTGCTCGGACGGGACGATGTCTTCCACCAGTGGGATGAAGCCACCGGCCCGCTCCGACTGCACGACCTCGTCCACCGCCGCCCCGACGGCACGTCCTGCGAACTCGAGGTCACCGTCGGCCGCTGCTTCTGGTCCGACCGTCCCGCCCTCTGCCTCCAACTCCATGAGGTCGGTGCCCAGCGGCGCGCCCAGGCCGACGCCCTCCGCGACGCCCGCCTCGAGGCCAGTCGCGCCATGGCCGCCGGCGCCGCCTCCTCCCTCAACGACGCCCTCACCGCCATCCGCGGAAACCTCGACCTCCTTGCCAAACAAAACACCCCGCGCTCCGAAGCCCAAAGCCTGCTCGAAAACGCCGCCGACGCCTGCCAGCGAGCCGAATCCACCATTCAATCACTCGCCGGTCTCGCCCGCACCGGGAACGCGGCGTCCCGCCTCCGCCCCGCCGATCTCCGCCCCCTCCTGAATCGGTGGATCGCCACCGCTCTCCTCCGCGGCCGCGCCCAATTTGAACTCCACCTCGATCGCGATCTTCCACCCGTCCAGATCGATGAATCCAGCCTCCGCGACGCCCTCCTCGCCCTGCTCGAAAACGCCGAGGACGCCATGCCCCAAGGCGGCCTCCTCCGCGTCGCCACCGGTTTGCTCAACGATCCCTTCACCCACGTCGCCTGGGTCACCATCGATGTGACGGACGCCGGCCAGGGCATCCCATCGGAAATCCGCAACCGCCTCTTCGAACCCTACTTCACGACCCGCCCCGGTCACCTCGGCCTCGGCCTCACCCGTGCCGCCTCCATCATCGCCGCCCATCGCGGTCGCCTCGAATTCCACGCCACCCAAGGCTCCGGCACCACCGCCCGCCTCCTCCTCCCCGCCACCGGCCCCGTCCCCACCCCCTCCCTCTCCGATTCCGTTCATCAGCCCCCTCTCTCTCGAGGCCGCATCCTCGTCATGGATGACGACGTCGGCATCCGCATCATCGTCGAAAAAATGCTCTCCCTCCAAGGGTTCGAAGTTTTTACCGTCCGCGATGGCGCCGAAACCATCACCGCGTACCGCCGCGCCCGCTCCATGGGCTCCGCTTTCGACGTCGTCCTCCTCGACCTCGATGTGCCCGGCGGCATGGGCGGCCGCGAATGCATCGCCCGCCTCCGCGGCGAATTCCCCGACGTCAAAGCCCTCCTCTCCACCGGTTACACCGACGACCTCATCCTCGAAAATCACCGCGAACACGGATTCTCCGGCGTCCTCACCAAACCTTTTAACCTCGAACGCCTCGTCGCCACCGTCACCAAACTCGCCCAGGCCTGAGCCGCCGGCCCGCTGGTCCCCACGACGCCTCGCGCCCTATTCCTGACGCGCCCACATCCGGATGAACCGGCTCTCCCCCTCCATAACGGGAATCCAAGCCCGCCGGGGCTCCGCGCCCGCCACCGGCGCCGCTTCCGGATCCACCGTGTCCGTCACTCCATCCGTGTTCCAGTCGGCCAGATCCGCACTCTGCTGCACTTCCCCATACAACCCAGCCAACTCGCGCCCAGGCCGCCTCAAGTATCTTAAAACCAAGATTTTCTGCCCTTCGATAGTTTCCAATACGGGCGTCGGCGCCGAATCGCGCACCCGCGGGTCCGTGCCCAGCGCGTACTCCTCAAAGTCCGATCTCCCGTCACCGTCGGCGTCCGTCTCCATCTGTCCGCTTAATCCGTGGCTCGCCGCGAACGACGCAAATGTTTCAATGATGCCGGGTGCCAGCTGAAAGTCGTCCAGCGTCACCGCCTGCTCACTCACCTCCACCCGGAACGATCCGTACCCGTCCGCCGTGGCCAGCCGTCCCTGCACCGCGTTGACCGGTTGCCCGACCAACGGCCCCGCCGACGTCAGGATCGTGAACGCATGCCCAGCCGTCAATTGCCTGAGGAACTCCGAACCAATCGTGACATCAAATCGACCATTGATCGCGTATCCCCCGGGTCGGCTCACCGCCGTGTAGCCCACCCCGCTCTCCGGTCCCGTAATTCGCCAACTCAGATCCTCGCCTACCACCGCCACCGGGGCAAAGAAGGTCTCCGCCACATATTCCCCAACCGAACGCCCCAGATCCTGCCCCGCCGTCTGGTCGAACCGCCAATGAACGCCCAACCACACCCGACTGTCCGCGTTCTCTTGCGCGGCCTGGCTCAGCGCCGTGTAACTGCGCACATGCCCAGGCAACTCGTCCGAAGTCAAAGTAAACTCCATCGCGTCCGTCCCGTAAAACGCCTGAAGCACCGAGTACACCGCCTCCCCCATCGTCGCATGCCCGGACGGATACGCCGGAAATGATGGCGTAAAATTCGGTACAATCCCGCCACCAGGGCAACCTTGCGGCACCCATGTCGCCTCGGCGGCCGTCCGCGGATTGCCGTCCGTCTCCGCCTCACGAATCGCCGTGATCGGCCGCCAAAAATCATCCGCAAACTTCGCGTCCCACGCCGCCGTCGCCGCATCAGCCAAAGCCACAGAGGCCATCGCAAATAAGCGCGCGTTCTCCGCCTCCGTGTTCCCCCGCTGCACCGCAATTTCATGCAGATTGCGCAGGAACAACACCGGCGGCGGCCCCAACCCCGATCGGTCGTACGCCCAAAATAACCCGACCCGCAACTGGTCCTCCGTCCTCACCAAACTCGTCCCCGACCCATAATCCCGCACCTCCTCGAACGCTTCCTCATACGCCTCACTCGTCAGCGCCGGTGGCGGCGGCACCGGAAATTGTCCCGAATTCTCCAAGGCAAACGTCTTCACTTTGCCCCATCCCGGTCCCCACGCCTCCTGCGTCGGATTTAACGGGTCAGGACGCCACCTCCCGGCAAGTCCGCTCGGTTCATAGAGCTCCGTGTCCTCACTCCCATCACCCTCCCGCCACCCCAGATACTCGTCCGCCACCATCCGCCCAAGCGCCACCCCCGCCGCCTTCGCTTCCCCATTCGGAATTAAACTCAAATTGTAACTGTAGGCCCACAACAGCCAACTCGACTCCCCAGGATACGCCCCCAACAATATCCGATACGCCGCCTCCGTCGCCGCCGCCGCCTTCGAGGCCGTCGCCCCTGCCTCCACATCCACCCGAAACGGTTCATGCGTCCGATGAATCGCCTGAAAACAATCGTAAATCGCCCCATTCATCATCGCCAGCGTCCGCCCAGACCACCCGGGATTCGATTGCGCCGAATCCCGCTTCATTGTCTCCCGCGCATAAATATTCCACTGCAACACTATGTCCCCTCCCATCGCCCCACCCCCTCCACACGCCATACCCAACCACACCGCCACGCCCGCACCCAAGAGCGTTTTCCACCTCTGCACAGTGTTCGAAATGAGTGTTCTCATACGCTTCATCGACCATCCATTGGTCGTTAGCTGAATAGTATTTACTGTGAATGCAAAATTTTCAATAGATTCGTTCGGTAATCCGTAACGCCTCAGTGGCTCTCCTCCTCCTTGGCCCCCACCAAAGACGGTTTCGTTTGCTTTAATTTCAGGAGACCTAAGTATTCATGACTCCTTGAAATCCAAGGTGTTTTTCTTGGCAAAGAACGACAAACACTTGCAATCTAATTATAATAATTATAGAATTTGGAGTCTGTTGAGTCAAAATTTCTCAATACCATGCAAGCGAACACGTCTCAATCCTCCCGGGAAAATCGTCCCAATCCAGCTGTTAAGTACTGGATTTCAAAAAGTTGCCAATTTCGAAGCCGAAGCCGGAGGAGCCGTGGCTTCAGCTTGGTGGAATTGCTGGTGGTGTTAGGGCTGATTGTGGTGGGGGCCGGTGTCGGCACGGCGGTGGTGACGAAGATTCAGTCCACGACCATGGATGCGAAGTTGATGGAGGACGTGGATCAGGTGAATTCCGCGATCAGCTTGTATTTAACAGGCGGCGGCAGTCTGGGGGGCGTGACCGATCCGCAAGCGGTGGTGGACCGGCTCAAGACGGTCACGACGACGGAGGACGGGAACGACCGCGAAATTATGTTCGCGAAGCGGTCAATGGTCGACCAGCGCCTGGTGGTCGTCGACAGTGCCTCTGCGACGCAGCGCGGTTTTTGGAAGTGGAGCCGGCTGCACGCGCGCTACAACGCGGGGATGCAACGGTTCGAAGTCGTGGACCAAGCGGCGGACGACACCATCCACGGCTTTGCCCTCGATGATGCACGCGGGGCCGACATGATCAGTTCCGAACGTCGCAACATGGTCTTCCGTCAGGCTAAAAATGACCCTTGGGTCTGGGACTTCGATCCCTCGTCGACCAGCGCCCCCACCAATCTGCCCACCGGAGTCGCCGGCACCGATACAACCGCCACCGTCGCCCCTCCGGCGGCCCTCACCGGCGCCGTCCGAGCTCAGCCTCCCACCTTCGACCCCGAACCCCCTCAGGATGTTCTCAACGACTACCCCCTGTCCGTCCAGCTGGGTAACCCCAACAATACTTCGATCAGCCGCGTGCTTTACCACCTCGAGCCCGGTCCCGGCCTCGACATGCCCTACAACGGCCCCATCACCGTGGACCCGGGAACCAAGGTGGTCGCCTTCGTCCAGTCGCTCGACCCCGCCGTCTACCTCGACAGCGAGGTGGCCAACCGTACCTACGTCCCCACTCCGGTGGCCCCCCAACTCAGCGACTCCCTGGCTCCCACTTACACCTATCTCGAAGTCGGCGGACCTCTGGCCCCCAACAGCCCCACTCCCCCCGACCCAGTACCGGCCCGCATCACCCTGACCAACGGTGATGCCATCCCCAATCTCTACGAAAGCGACAGCGGCTTCCGAGTCTATTGGACCTACGACGATAGCGATCCCAAGTCATCCCCGACCCTCACCGAAGGCACCGGTTTCTTCGAGGCTTACCCAGGCGACGTCGTCCCAGTCCGACTCTCCGACTTCAATGGTCGCCCGGGAATGACCATCAAGTATTACGCGAAGGCCAACAACCGCAATGCCTTCGCCGACAGTGGAGTCACCGCACGCAATGTGGGCATTTCCAAAATCACCCTGCCAGCCCCGGTTCTTTCGACACCCGCCAGCACCACCATCGTGAGCGGCCCGGTCAGCATGTACGCTGATGTCAGCACCGGCGTGGTGCCCTCCGATCACCGCATCTTCTATACTACTGATGGCGATGATCCCGGCGATATCGACGGCGAACCCGGCCCGAACGCCCTCCCCTACAGCGCCGCCGTGGAAAACCTCGCCGACGGCAACATCGTCGTGGCTCGAGTTTACCCACCCTCCGACCGCCGCCATTGGTTCAACGTCAGCCCGCCCGCCTCCCTCCAAATCGGCCAGCCCATCGCCGCCCTGTTTTATGCCGTCGGTGATAACAACCGGAAGATCTATGTCTTCGACCCCAACGGCTCCAACGTCGTCAAAACCAGCAGCGCCCTCTTCCCCATCCAATGTATCGCCGCCGACGCCACCAACACCCGCGTCTATTACATCGAAACCGCCGCCTCCGAATGGCGCCTCGGCCTCTACAACGTCCAAACCGGCGAACATAAAAACCTCGGTCGCCTCGACCAGGACTTCTTCTTCGACCGCCCCCTCTCCCAACCCACCAACCTGATGTACTTCAACGACGGATTGTACTACATCCACGAAAACAGCGATAACCTCGTCAAAATTGAACTAAAAGGCGACGAGGTCGCCCAGCAATTCCGCGTCGCCGATATCACCGGTGACTCCGTCGCATTTACCAACATCGGTGACATCGTCGCCGACGCCAACGGCAAACTCATCCTCTCGGCCTCCAATGCCTTCGCCTCCTATGACCTCCGAAAAATGGCCGATTATACGGTCCTCAATGCCAATCCCCCGTGCGTCTGGGCCGGCCTCGTCATGTCCGGATCCGGCGCCCTCCTCGGCATCTGCCAGGCCTCACCTTCCGTCCTCGAAGGCGTCAACCTGACCAACGGTACCGGCAGCAGCCCGGTCAACTTCAGCCCCGTCCGCTCGTTCACCGACTTCGCCGGCCCTCAGCCCCGCGTCCTCACCGAACCCGTCGGCGGTCAGCACTTCTTCGTCACCAACGGCCAGCCGACCATCCACCGCCTCGACATGGCCACCGGCCGCAACTACCTCCTCACCACCCTCCTCCCCATGCAGCCAACCGGCATCGCCATCGACCGCACCAACTCGCTCATCTATACCGTCGGCTTCGACGATTCAACCCGCCCCGGCGATGCCTTCCTCACCCGCTTTAACCTCACCACCGGCGAAATCACCGACCTCGGCAGCCTCAAGGACGCCTCCTGGGCCTACCACCCCACCTCCTACCCCGTCTGCCTCACGTACTTCCAAGGCAGCCTGTATTACGTCCCCACCGACACCGACGACCTCATCAAAGTCGATTTCAACAACGTCGAGATAACCTCCCAGGAAAAAGCCGCCGATATCCTCGACAACGCCGGTGACTTGGGCGACGTCGACGCCATGACCATCGGACCCGACGGATGGCTCTACCTCAGCCGCAGTGACGCCGATCTGCTCGCCAAATACCAAATCGGTGCCCTCGGCGACTACACCGTCATTAAATCCGATTACGAGGCTTCCTACCAGGCTCTCACCTTCGACATCTACGGCCTCCTCCATGGCAGCTTCGCCAGCAAACCCCGCCAAATGTGGATCACCGATGAATTGGACGGAACCTCCGCGTACCAGTTCGACACCCAGCCCAACCTCGCCATCTGGGACATTACCGGCATGTTCGACACCACGCCGCCTCCCATCACGAACGACTACTTCGCCGTCGATGGCACCTCGAGCCGAATCTTCCGTCTCGACCCGGACACCGGGTGGAACCGAGTCTTCACCGTCCCCCCCTGGGTGCCCGATACCATCGCTTTCGATACCGACAGCCGCCGGATCTACTACCTCCGCCGCAATGATCACACCCTCGGCGTCTATGACATCCGCACCAACACCCACTCCGTCCTCGGTCGAATCAACGACGCCATGTTCAATTATGTGCCCGCCTCCCGCCCCTACAACCTCACCTGCTTCAACGGCGCCCTCTACTACATCACCCCCGACACCGATGACCTCGTCAAAATCGAAATCGATCCGTTCGGCCGCATGATCCAAGCTTACAAGGTCGCGGACCTCCAAAACAACACCGGAAGTCCCGGTTTCGTCGGCGACCTCGCCGTCGACGCGAACGGCCTGCTTTACATCTCATCTAATACCGTCTTCGCCACGTTCGACATGCGGACGTTGGACGACTACACCGAGCTCACACCCAACCCGGGCAGTCGCTACGCCGGCCTCGTCTTCACCATCGATGGCCGCCTCAAAGCCACCCGCATCGATGACACCCGTGTCATTCACTCCGTCACCCTCGCCGACGGCAACTCCACTTCCTCCATCCCCAGCGTTCCCTTCCGCGGCTTCGGCGACCTCGCCGGCCCACAAAACCGCGTCCCCGTCGACGTCCCTCAAGGTAGTTATTACTTCGCCCAACCCAGCAGCTCCGTCATCCGCGAACTCGACATCGCTTCCGGCGCCAACCGCGTCCTCACCTGGGGCGCGCCATGGAACATCGGCGGCATCGCCTATGACCCCGAAACCAAAGTCATCTACTATTCCGAAAACCCCGGCGCGGCCACCGAAACCCACCTCGCCAAATACGAGGTCGAGCTCGACCGCCACACCGAAATCGGCAGCCTCAGTGCCTCCGGCCTCGGCTACGTGCCCGCCGCCATGCCCAAACACCTCGTCTACTTCTACGGCCACATCTACTACATCGCCCCAAACACCGATGATCTCGTCAAGGTGACCATCGACGACCGTCAGGTCCTCTCGGCCGAAAAAGTCGCCGACATCAATGCCAACTCCAGCTTGGGCGACATCGGCGCCGTCGCCGTCGACAACGCCGGATGGCTCTACCTCGCCCGCCAGTCGGGGGACTTGCTGGCACGCTTCAATATCCACACGCTCAACAGATACTCCGTTATCAGCACCGCCACCACCTCCAATTTCCAAGGCCTCAGCTTCGACGCCAGCAATGCGCTCCATGGCTTCCCGGTCAGCCTGCCGTCCTCCATCTACACCGTCAATTCCTCCGGCACGCAAACGCTCAAAGCCGCCACCTCCCCCAGCCAAGCCATCTGGGACATCACCGGCAACAACGCCACTCCACCCCCCGATATCCCAGGCAATTATTATGCTGTCACCGGTGGCAATCGCCGTATCTACAAGTTCGATCCGGCCAGCGGCGTGACCGGCATCATGACCAGCACCGCCCCCTATAACTTGCGCGCCGTCGCCCGCGACCCTGACGCCGGAGTTGTCTACTACCTCGAGGATGTCACCTCCGAATTCAGATTGGGTAAATTCACCCTCGCCACCAATTTTCATAGCTCGCTCGGCACCCTGGACGACGCCAGCGCCGGCTACTTGTACCAGCCTTCCCAACGCCCGAACAACCTCTTCTTCTATGGCGGCGCCCTCTTCTACATCGCCTCCCAAACCGACGACCTCGTCATGGTCACCGTCGACGCCGCCCAAATCACCTCCCAAGTCAAAATCGCCGACCTCACCGGAAATACCCGCACCTTCGGCAGCGTCGGCGACGTGGCCGTCGACGCCGCCGGCCGCGCCTACGCCAGCGCTTCCGATGGCACGTTCTTCAGCTTCAACATGAAAACGTTGGGCAACTATGCGGTCCATGGCAACAACCGCCCGTTCTACTTCGGCCTGCTCTTCACGGACACTGGGGCGTTCCACGGCGTCCACGGCTCCCGAGCCACCGCCGTCCAGACCGTCAATGCCAGTAATGGCAACGCCACCTTCGCCTCCACCACCAACCCCAACGCCACCTTCCTCGATTTCGCCGGCCACGAAGTGTCCGTCCCCTGGGAAAAATCCGACTCCCTCTGGGCGCTCGCTTCCGAGTCCACCGGCAATGATTCCGCCTGGGGTTGGTCGTTCACTCCATCGGCTCCCAACGGCGCCAATACCTCCGCCGCCGCCGCCGCTTGGAATAACATCACCCTGAACTACGACCAGGGAACCCGCCTCCTCACCGGTCAAATCACCGTCGATAGCACTGCGCTCGATCCCTCTTTCGGTGCCTCCCATTGGCAGGCCGTGTCATTCGCCCTGGGTTCCGGAGCACAGCCAGCCAGCGGCGCCTCCACCAATCACGCCTGGGTGTTGCTTGACAACTCCACCGGCACTCCCCGCCTCGGAGTCTATCGCTATGACGTCAACTACGAGAACACCCGGGCCAACCCGACCGTCATTCTCAATGGTTCCCAAACCTCCGGCAGCCTGCAAGTCAGCGAGTCCGGAACGCAGCGCACCTTCACCTTCGCCCTCAATACCACGCCCATCGCTGAGCACTCGACCTCCGCCAGCTGGCGCGGCGTCGAACTGGCCGCCAACATCGGCGCCACCCTTCGTGCTTGGGCACAGCCGGTCATCACCTATGGCGCCAACCAACTCGTCACCAACTGGAATCCCAATCCAGCGGACAATGGCACGATCTTCAATCACGCTCGCCTGACGACGGACAGTGTCCCGGCCCAGGGATTGTCCGCCCGATTGGTGGAGTTCAAAAATTACCGCACGCCCGCCATCCAGGCGACTGATTGGGGACTCGTCTATTACCGCGATGGATCCCAGCTGGTCCCGCTCGCGACCACCGCGGGCCTCGAGAGCCTCGCCATTTCGGCCAACGGGTCGGCCTACTTCACCAAAAACGGTCCCACCACCGTCGGTGGCGTCACTTATCAAAAGCCGCTCTTCAAACTTGACATCAGCACGCAAACTCCCGGCACCCCCCTCGCCGCCACCTTCGTCGGTGACCTGCAACGCGGACTCTCCGACCTCGGCGCCGCCGCCACCGATCAAGTCACCGGCCTGGCCCTTTCCTCGAGCGGTCACCTGTACGGCGTCCTACGCGCCGGTGATGTCACCACGCCCGATCGCCTCTTCGCCGTCGCCAATCTGCTCCGCGACAGCTCCAATCAATTGATCAACGTCCTCTCCGCGGGCCTGCTCCAAGGCGCCACGGATTCGGTCACCTCCGCCGAAGATCTGGCCTTCACCTCCGACGGGACGCTTCATGTCGCCGATGCCGCCGACGGCCACATTTACACGGTGGATCCGGCCAACGGCTCCGTGCTCACGCGTGTCTCCGCCCGCTCTGGCGTGTCTTACCGCGCCCTGGCCATCAACCCGTCGGACAATGACCTGACGGTCTCCGACACCTCAAGCAACTCCGTCCGCCGTATCATTCCGGCCGCCGACGAAGATCCGGCTTATTTCGACTACGCCGCGCGCTTCGACTTCTCGGACGTCCGCGCTCTCGCCTTCTTCCACGGCCAGTTCACTCCGACCGCGTCGGCCCCCCCCTATTACGCCGCCAATCGCACGCAACGCCTCTACGCCGTCGATCCCACCACCGGCGCCACCACTCTCGTCACCGACGAAACCCCCTTCGTCGTCAGTTCCGTTGCCCTCGACCCCACCGGCGGTCAACTCTACTACACCGAACATGACGACGGCGTCATCCGACTCGGCCGCTACACCCTCGCCACCGATACGCATGTCGTCCTCGGCAATCTCTCCGCCGATGGATATGCCTACCGCCCGACCCGCGACATCCAAAATCTCGTCTTCTTCGCGGGTGATTTGTATTACGTTCACGCGCTGTCCGACGACCTGGTCCGCGTCCAAGTCTCCGCCACCGCCGTCACCGCACAGGAAAAAGTGGCCGACCTGAACCTCGACTCCTCCCTGGGCACCGTCACCGGCGCTGCCCTCAACGATGCCGGCATGCTTTTCCTCTGCAACGGCACCTCCCTGTTCAAATATAACCTGCGCTCCGACTCGAGCTTCACCACCGTCTCCAGTAACCTCGGTGCCCTCGACAGCCTGCTCTGGAATAGTGACGCCGGCGCCCTCCACGGGACCGCCTCCGCCTCCCTCACCCGCGTCGACTCCATCTCCCCGGTCAACGGCACTCTCACCGCCGGCGTTCTCACGTCACCCCCCGTGTCCATTTACGACATGACCGGCCCCCACAGTGCCATCCCGCTCTCCGGTTTGGCCAACAGTCTCTTCGCCGTCACCGGCGGCAACCGCACCATCCATGTGCTCGACCCCGCCACCGGCGTCAACTCGGTCCTCGATGCCGGCGGCGCCCCATTCCACCTCCGCACCCTCGCCCTCGACTCGGACAATGGCCTCCTCTACTACACTGAGGACTCCGCCAGCGCCACCTCCTTCGGCCTCGGCGTCTATAACTTGAACACCGGCACCCATGCCTCGCTCGGAAACCTCCGCGGTTCCAATGACTTCGCCTACACCCCGTCCGAAAGCCCCCACAACCTCGCCTTCTACGGCGGCGGGCTCTATTACATCCCGCGTAATAGCGACGACCTCATCAAGATCACTCCTTCCCCCACCGGCATCGAGAGCCAGGTCAAACTGCTCGACCTCCGCGCCAACACCCCGTTCGTCGACGTCGGTGACCTCGCCATCTCCTCCGGTGGCTTCCTCTACTTCGTCGACCGCGTCGCCGGATCGCCCACCTTCCGCCTGAGCCTCAGCGGCCTCAATGACTTCCAGTCGTTCGGCTCCGCCTCTCGCTACTACGAAGCCGCCGCCATCTTCGAGGGCGCCTTCTATGCCGCCTCCACCTCCGGCCCCACCACCATTGATCGCTATTCGCCGGACTCCACTTCCCTCACGGCCGTCAGCACCGCGACCACCAATCCGACCCGCGCCTTCGTCGACATGGCCGGCCCCGCCGCCGCCGCCAACGTCGGCCGCAGCAGCTCGCTCTGGGCCATCGTCGAAACACCCCAAGGCCACCTCGTCGAAATCCGCAACCACCGCAGCGCCCTGGCCGTCGAAGCCGTCGACTATGGTGAAATCTTCTACCTCGACGGCAACACCACGCGCAGCTTGACCTCGAACTCGGTCAAGATCCAATCGCTCGCGATCACCCCAGACGGCCGCGCTTTCTTCACCCAAAACGATCCGATCACGTTCGGCAGTCAGAGCTACCAGCGTCCGCTCTTCTACGTCGACCTCCCGGAACTCGTACTCGGCTCACCCGTCATGGCCACCTTCGTCGGCGACATGGCGACTGGACTCGCCGCCACGGATGGTCTCGGCAGCTCGGACAATGTGACCGGTCTCGCCGCCGGCCCGGACGGAGCGCTCTACGGCGTGCTCAACTACAACAACAATCAAAAACTGGACAAACTTTTCCGGCTCAGCTCACTGCGGGTCAGTTCCTCCAAGTCGCTCACCGACTTGACCCACATCGGGGGCATCACCGGATCCAGCTTCAATTCCACGGGTGCCGACGACGTCGCCTTCACCCTCGATGGCACCTTGGTCGTCGCGGACAACTTCACCGACCGTGTCTTCACTGTTGATCGCTCCAACGGCGCCATCCTCGGATCGTATAGCTACGAGAATAACATCCAGTACCTCGCCATGGCCGTCGATCCGGCCGACGGGGCCGTCATCGGCTCCCATGTCAGCGGTGGAAACGAAAAAGTGTTCCGCGTCGTCACTCCGGGCAACACGCCCGACACGGTGCTCTGGGACTATCGTTCCCGCTTCGGCTGGACCCGCACCGAGGCCATCGCCTTCTACCTCCGACCCTTCGCCGGCGCCGACGGGTCACTCTACGCCATCGCCGCCACCGGCAAATCGCTCTACAGCATCAGCCCGCTCACCGGTCAAACCAGCGTGGTCACCGCCAATAGCCCGGCCCTCGGTGCCTCGCTCACGTCGCTCGCCTACAGCGCCCAGCGTCATACACTCTATTACACCGACGCCGCCGACGTCTCGGGCAATTTCCGACTCTACCGGTATGACCTCTCGGCCGAAACCCACTCCCTCGTCGGCCAGCTCAACGGCGGCAACTTCCCATACTCGGTCACCCTGCCGCCCGCCAATCTGGCCTGCATCAATAACGAGCTCTTCTTTGTCCACCACACTGGCGATGATCTAGTCCGTATCTCACTCGACGGTGAATCCATCGCCTCGATCCAAAAGGTCGCCGACCTGAGCAATGATACCCTCGTCCTCTCCTCAGTCGGCGACCTCTCCATCCGCAATGACGGCATCCTCTTCCTCTGCGCCAACAGCAAACTCTGGCGCTACGACCTCAATACCTTGACCGGTTTGCAGCAGGTGTCCGCCACCTCCCAGGCGTATGCCTCACTCACCTTCGCCGCCGGCAATCTGGTCGCCAACCGCCTGGTTTCGCCCTCCTCCCTGCACCTGGTCAACAGCAACGATGGCGCCGACTCCCTCCTCGCCTCCACCCTGCCAGCCATCACCATCGCCGACCTCGCCTCCGTCGAGCCGGATATCGCCCTGCCTGGCCTCTCCGCCGCCCCCTATTACGGCGCCAATCGCACCCGAACCATCTATACCGTCAACCCCGCCACCGCCAAAACTACGGTGCTCACCAGCGGCGCTCCCTTCGACGTCGAGTCAGTCGCCCATGACAAAACCGCCAACCTCCTCTACTACGTCGAAAACAACTCGTCCACCGCGCGCCTCGGCGTCTTCGACCTCGGCACTTCGACTCACACCACGCTGGGCGACCTCAAATCGTCCTCCCTCGCCTATCAGCCGGCCACCCGGCCGGAGAACCTCGCGTGCTTCGACGGCGGCCTCTATTACATCGCCCCGGATACCGACGACCTCATCCGCGTCCGTGTGAACGCCACCTCCATCCTCTCTCAGGAACGCGTCACCGACCTCAACGGCGACCTCAGCTTCGGCATCGTCCAGGCCGCCACCGTCGACGACGCCGGTTACTTATACTTCAGTTATGCCTCCACCCTGGCCCGCTATGACCTCCGCCAGGGCGCGCCGCCCACCCAGCTCTCCACGACCTTCCCGACCACCCAAGGCCTGCTCTGGTATGCCAATGACGGTCGGCTCGCCGCCGCCGCCTCGGCCACGCCCTCCCGCCTCGATGCCGTCGCCATCACCGATGGTGCCATCACCGAAGGCCTCGGCTCCGCCCCCATGGTGAGTTTTTGCGATCTGGCCGGCGGCAACACCGCCCCTCCTCCTCCCGCCGCCCTCTATTACGGCGTCAACCAAACCAAAGTCATCTATCGCATCGATCCCTTGACCGGCGTCACAAGCGCGCTGCCCACGCAGTCGCCCTACAACCTCGATGCCATCGCGTACGACCAGAGCCGTCAGCTGCTCTATGTCGTCGAGAATACCAATACCAATACGCGCCTTGGACGCTACGACCTCACCACCAATTCGTTCCTCTCACTCGGCAACCTCCGCGCCAGCGGATGGTCGCACGTGCCCACAGAACGTCCCCAACACCTCGCCTTCTTCGCCGGCGATCTCTATTACGTCAACTACCACTCCTCCACCGCCTCCCTCCGCGATGACCTGATCCGCGTCCGCGTGAGCAATACCGCCATCGTGGCCCAGGAAAAAGTCATCGACCTGAACAGCAACAACGGCCTCAATCGCGTCACCGCTGCCGCCGTCGACGACAGCGGTCAGTTCTACCTGGCCGCTGGATCGCAATTGCGCCGGTTCGACCTCCGCAATCTCAACGGCATGACGACCATCAGTTCGACCTCACCCGTCTGGTCCGGTCTGATCTGGGCCCGCGACGACGGCTTCCTCTACGGCACCAACTCGAGCACCAGCAACTCGCGGAATCAATCGACCCGCATCGCCACCGCCTCCGGCGCCACCACCTTCCAGGCCGACGTCCTGCCCCAAATCACCAACGGCTTCTACGACCTGGCCGGCGGCAATGCTGCCCCACCTCACCCCAGCCTCGACATGCCGCGTGCCTACATCGGGGGCGAATTCGCCACCAGCAGCGGCACGTTCCGCAACCTGGCCCGCCTCGGCTCGGACGGGTCGCTCGACACCTCCTTCGACACCGGATCCGGTGCCAACGCCCCCGTTCGCGCCCTGCTTCGCCAGAACGACGGCCGCGTCATCGCCGGTGGCGAATTCACCCAGTTCAACGGCTCCGTCCGCCGCGGCTTGGTCCGGGTCAATCCAAACGGATCGACCGACACCTCGTTCGTCCCCGACATCATGGCCGCCGGGAGCACTTCCGAAATCAACCTCGACTGGGCCAACTGGACAAGCTTCGTCCAAAATGCCTCGCTCTCCGGCACCGACACCTGGACCGGGTCGCGCAATGCTTACTTCGGCTTGGCTGGCTCGTCCGGCGGGGTCACCGGATTCGCCAGCCAGATCTGGCCGAACGTCCAAGGAAGCGGCGTCAACCTCACGCTTTACTACTCGCAAAACATGACCGAAGCCGGCGGCCCGCGCAACGGTCAGAACGACGGCCCGGACCTCCATGGCGCCAGCTCGGCCGCCACCGGCGGCGTCAACCCAGACCGCCGCATCACCGGCCCCAACGCCCTCCGCTTCAACAGTGATCGCAACGGCACCCTCAGCCCGGTCACCGTTGTCGCTTCCTTCTCCGAGCCCGTCTACCTCAACCAAGCCGTCTGGGGCAGCCTCCAGCAAATCGGCGGCGCTGCCACCACGTTCGGCGCCAATCTGGTCCCGAATGGCAGCTTCGAAACCGGGCCCGGCTGGAATAGCCTCGGATGGTTCCCGAGCGACTTGCACCCGAATCGCGCCCAAGCCCGTCTCAACCAATCGGGCGGTGGCGTAGTCGATAATTGGTCGATCGACGGCTACCACTGGGTCGGAGACGCCGGCCGCGCCACCGACGGCAACAGGATGATTTACCTCAAGCCGTCCGATCAAAGCTGGAACTACTGCATCGGCCAGGAAATCGGCGTCGGTACCACCGCCTCCGCCAGCACCCCGCTCGTCCGCAACCGAAACTACCGCATCATGTTCGATTGCGTGACGATCAATCCGGCGCTTCCAGACGGGGTCAACGCCTCGCCCATGGAGCCCGCCGTTGAACTCCAGTACCGCGACACATCGAACAACACCCAGTTCACGGAGTTGTTCAACCTCCAGGACACCACCACCGGCCTCGCGCCCGGCAATATCCCCGCCACCAACTGGGACGCCCCACAGTGGCGCACCATCAGCGCGTACTTCACCGCCCCTCAAACCAGCTCGAGCAATAACCAACTCCAAATCTGGCTCTCCAATAAAAAGAAGGTCGGCGACATCCAGCCCACTCATTACATGTCGAACTACAACGTGATCGTCTTCGAGAACCTGGTGAGTTCTTCCGATCTGGATGGCAAGATCTGGGTGGGCGGCGATCTCGGCGGCACTAATTCGTTCCAACTGGGTGATCAATACACTCCATCCGGAGCGGAGAACGTCGTGGTGGTCGGTGGTGTGATCCAGGGGACCGCGTCCTCCACCGCCGTTAACTTCGGCGGCGGCTCCAATGCCAAACTCGCCGTCAAGGATCTGGCCAGCCGTGGTCAGCGGCCCATCAATTGGAATGGTGGTGGCAGCCAGTCGACCCGCCTGGTCCTCGATCCCGGCATCACCACCACCCTCGAAACGATGAAAGCGGACCTGCTGGCTCGCTCCCACGCCTTCCGCAGCCTGCCGGCCAACAGCTCCATGATCACCCCGGCCACCCAAGCCAGCACACGCCGCTTCGTCTGCACTCCGGCCACCATGCACGGCCAGAACGCCCTCTCTGTCTTCAACATCAATGCGTCCGATCTGTTCTCCAATAACGCAGTGACCCAGGCGGAAATCGTTTCGTCGACCGGAAACTCCAACGATATTCAGGGGGTCGTCATCAACGTCGCCGGCACCAACGTCAACTGGTCCAGCAACTTCAACTTCGTCGGTGAATTCACCAACACTTCATGGCGGCAAAAGGTCATTTGGAATTTCCACTCCGCGACCAACCTGGACTGCGGTTCTCACCAGATGAACGGCGCGGTGCTGGCCCCGTTCGCCGCCGTCACCTCCGCCAACAACTTCGATGGCTCGCTCGTCTGCCGCAGCCTCACCACCACCGGCGAGTGCCACCGCGTGCCGCTGACGTCCACCGCGCTCAACAACCTCGCCGTCAATATGGGCACCTCCGGCATGCTCTTCGACAACGTGCGCATCCAAGAAGTCACGACCAGCCCCGGATACTTCGAAAACGCCTACTTCCGCGCCTTCAGTTCTCCGGATGCTACCGGCACTCCATTGGCCGCCGATGTTTACGAAAACCTCAGCCTCCGGTCCGATCCGCTGCTCGGCACGGCCGCCGATCCCATCACCGTGAATCGCGCCGACAACGTCCGCATGGACACCAACACCGGTGACAACATCTACCACTCCATCGGCACGGGCCGTCAGGAGGAAGACAAACACGGTCGGGTGTCGTTCAGCTACACCAACCAA
Organism: Verrucomicrobiales bacterium; assembly: GCA_046155625.1. GTDB lineage: Bacteria > Verrucomicrobiota > Verrucomicrobiia > Verrucomicrobiales > V1-33 > CAJBME01. Next base: position 29,460 of record JBJXFS010000373.1, read on the forward strand.
CCGGTCCGCAGCGTGGCCTTCACGTTCTGGACTTCCCAGGCCACTGAAACCCTCGTCGGCCAGGTCTTCCCGAAATTCGACGGCGCCCTCACCGCCAACCCAAGCGCCGCCACCCTCTCCGTCCTCGGCTTCAGTCGCGCCAATCCGCCTCTCGGCAAGATCTACGCCATGGCCGAACAATCCGATGGCAAAGTCGTTATCGGTGGCGAGTTCGGCCAAGTCAACGGACTCTCGGTCTCCAACATCGCCCGCCTCAATTCGGATGGGACATTCGATCCCTCGTTCAACCCGGGCCAAGGTCCCAACGGGCCAGTCTACGCCCTGGCCATTCAAGCCGACGGCAACATCCTCGCCGGTGGGGCCTTCAGCGCCTGGAACGGGCAAACGACTGGCAATCGCCTGGTCCGATTAACCACCAACGGCGCCCGCGACACTTCATTCCAAGCCACCCTCTCGGCCAATTCCTCCGACGCCGTGAACTGGGTCGGTCTGGATAGCGCGGGTCGCATCCTCGCCGGCGGAAAGTTCTCCTCACCTCGCAACGGCATTGCGCGCTTCACCAACACCGGTGCCGTGGACGCGAGCTTCAACCCGGGCACCGGCACCGGCAGTGGCGCCATCTTCGCGGGCTTGGTGACCAATGGCGACAGCCTCTTCGTCGGCGGTGACTTCACCTCCATCAACAGCACGACACGCAACCGCATCGCCCGACTCGGCAGCAATGGAGCCCTGGATACTTCATGGACCCCAGGCACCGGCTTCGACGGCCTGGTTCAGTCCATGGTGCGGCTCAACGGAGCCGAGTACCTGCACACCGGCGGTGGCTTCTCCACCTTCCAGGGCGCTTCCCGCAACAAAGTGGCGCCGGTCGGCGTGGCCACGGGCGACGCCGGTCGCAGCCCCTGGGGACCGACTGGCCTCACCATCACCCGCATTTGGTCCATCGACTGATGAGCACTCTCTCCGAGCCACTTGGCGTCCTCTCCCCGCGGCCAGACGATGCCGCCGCCACCCCACCCGAACTTCCCGGTGTGGACCGTCCTGGCAGCGGAATCGCGGGGGAGGCGCCCCAGGATACCTTCGTCTGGGCCTGCCCGTGCTGTCATGCCGCGTTGCGCACCGTCGCTTCCGCGCGCCGCGGGTCCTGCCCGGCCTGTGGGGTGCTGATCGAGGCGCCGCAGGCACCGTCGACCGCGGCGCCCGAACTCACCGCCGATTCCCCTGCGGACGCTGGTGATACGAAGAGCACTCACGGACTCCACCGGTTGGTCGGCCTCTGCTCCTGCCTCCCCCACCGCGGCCGCCAAATCCTGACCGTCTCTCTGCTCGCCACGCTTTCCCTTGGCGGCAGCTGCTGGCTGGCCCAATCGGTGCCGTGGTCCCGACTGTTCCGTCCCCAGTCCACCACCCTCGCCCGCAAGCCAGCCTCACCCGACTTCCTCCGCGCCAAACTCCACCGGTTCCTTCAAGCACCCGACTGGACCACCAAACGCGCCTTCGTCCTGGATGCCTCCCGCCTCCGGCGCGCTGGCACTGATTATTACCAAGGCCGTGACCCGGACATCGTGAACGCCCGCGATTTCCAGCCTTGGGAAATGCCCGGTCTGGATCGCAAGGCCGGCGTGATGGTGCTTCGTGCCGATCGTCCCGGTCGACGCCCAGTCCTCGCCCTTTTCCGCGAAGCGGAGGGCGATTGGTACCTCGACTGGGAAATGTTCTGCCAGACCTACGATGAGGCCTTTCCAGCATTCCTCGCCCAGCCGTCGTACTCGCTCCGCGTTTTCCGAGGCCGGCTCACCCGCGTCTTCGACGACACCGCCCCCGAAAACACCTACACCGTCCAACTCCGCGATCCGCTCGAATCAGGTCAAAGTATCACTCTCCAGCTTCCCCTCGGCACGCCCATCATGCACTCAGTGGCCGGCGGGCTGACCAGCCCGGCGTCCCGCGACGCCACCGTCGAAGTCTGCTGGGCGCGACCGGATCCCGCGGGGGATTGGGTGCCCGTCCTCCACCGCCTCGTCTGCTGGGGATGGGACGGCCTCAATGGCCTGCCCGAAGTGCACACCCCAGCCAGTCCCGCCCATCCTCCGTTCTCGCTGCCCACCCAGGCGCCCCATGACGTGCCCCCACCCACACCCGAAGACAGCTTGGCCACCGCGTCCACCGCGTCGACCAATCCTTGACCCCCCATCCAACCTACCAGCGCCACTGGCAATCGCGTCGGCCTATGCTACCAAGGGAGCTTTCTCAGCATCCCCATCCGTGAGTTCCCCTGTCTTCGTCATCGGCCACAAAAACCCCGACACCGACGCCATCTGCGCCGCCCTCGGGTACGCCGAGTTCCTCCACCGCACCCGCCTCCCCGATGCCCGCGCCGCCTGCTGCGGCGTCATCAACGCCCGCACCCGCTGGGTGCTCGACCAGGCCGGCATCCAACCGCCACCACTCCTCATGGATGTGCGGCCCACCGCCGCCATCATCTGCCGGCGCGACGTCGTCCTCGCCCGCCCCGAAGATTCCTTCCTCGACGTCTATCGCTATCTCATCGAAAGAAATTTCACTTCGCTCCCGGTCGTCGACGCCGCCGGCCACGTCCTCGGCATGCCCACTCTGGCCGACATCCTCAACCTCCTGGTCCCGGGCGGAAAGGGTCGCCCACTCGGGGACCGCCGCGTCCACACCTCGCTCGAACGTGTCCGGGCCGTGCTCGGCGCCCGCGTCGAATGCGGCGATCGGCTCGACTCCGAGGAAGACCTCGTCATCCTCGTCGCCGCCAGCAGCATGCAAACCAATGCCGATGGCCTCGACCGCCTCGGCACCGAACATGTGCTGGTCGTCGTCGGCGACCGCCCGGACATCCACCGCCAGGTCGTCGAAAATGGCGTCCGGGCCGTCCTCCTCACCGGTGGCTTCGGGTTCGACCTGGACTTGGTCCGCCTGGCCCGCGAGCGCGGCGTGGCCCTGCTTCGCTGCACTCAGGATACCGCCACCACCGTCGGCCTCATCCGCTGCTCCAGGCGCGTCTCGGACGTGCTCGATCCTCATTTCCTCTCGTTCTCGACCACCGATCTGGTGCCCCGCATCGTCGACGCCATCCAAGACTCCACCCAACCGCTTTTCCCCGTCCTCGACGACCAAACCGGCACCCTCTACGGCGTCTTTTCCAAATCCGACCTCGTCGAACTCCCCCGTACCCGCCTCATCCTCGTCGACCACAACGAATACTCCCAAGCCGTCACCGGCGCCGATGAAGCCGATATCCTCGAGGTCATCGACCACCACCGCCTCAGCGGCAATCTCGTCTCCCGCGAACCCGTCCGGTTTATCAACGAAACCGTCGGTTCCACCTCCACCATCGTCGCCCAGTTCTTTCGCATCGCCGACCTCATTCCCTCCCGCGAATCCGCCATCTGCCTCATGGGCGGCCTCATCTCCGATACCCTCAAACTCACCTCCCCCACCACCACCGAAACCGACCGCCGCCTCCTCCCGTGGCTCGCCGAAATCGCTGGTCTCGACATCGACGACTTCACCCGCGGCTTCTTCGAGGCCGGCTCCATCCTCCGTGAACTGCCGCCGGCCGCCGTCATCGCCACCGATCGCAAGGAATACTTCGAATCCGGTTGGCGCGTCAGTATTTCCCAAATCGAGGAATTGGGTCTCGAAGCCTTTGACGAACGCGAAAAGGATCTCCAGGCCGCCCTCGCCACCTGGCGCACCGAACGCACCCTCGACTTCGCCTGCCTCCTCGTCACCGACATCACCCGCCACCGCAGCCTGCTCCTCACCGAGGGCGATCCCCGCCTCACCGACGCCCTCACCTACCCTCGCCTCCGCAAAGGCGTCTTCGACCTCGAAGGCGTCGTCTCCCGCAAAAAACAATTCTTCCCGTACCTCAGCACCCACCTCTCCCGCATCCCGCGCGAGGCCCCATGAAACGTCCTGCGGTAGAGCCGGTGGTCGGTAGTCAGTGGTCAGTAATCGGTGGTCAGTAATCAGAAGTAATCGGTGGTCAGTGGTCAGCGGGAAACGGGCGTGGCGCGATGGACAGGGAGAGTCACAGGCGTGGGTGGCAGGGCGGTCAGCGCAGCGGAAATTCGAGGACGAGGACGAGGACGATTCGAAGCAGCCTGAACAGGTTTTTTCCGCTCTTGCCGTGGTTCATCGCTTCAACTCAAAAGGGACATTGGAACCGCGAAAGTCACGAAACACACGAAAATTTATTGGGTTAGGACACGCGACCTCCTCATCCATCAGGTGAACAAGTGATAATTGGGCAACGCCTTGGTTTTTCGTGTGTTTCGTGCTTTTCGTGGTTGTTCCATCGTCCTTTTTAGCTCAACCTTCCATCCTCCGCGCCACTCGTCCCCGTCCTCGACTCCGTGTACCACCCGATCGCACACCCCTCCTGAATCTGGAACGTCGGTCCCGGGTAGGGCGGCGCGTCCCGCCCGCCGGACGGGGCGTCCCGCCGCGTCCATCGAGCGTCTCGCTCTGCGTGCGTTTCGCCATGTTCGCATCTTGCTCTAGGTGCACGGCGCGAGACGCGCGGGCCAGCCGGCGGGAACGCCCGCTGCGGCAGGCGGGACGCGCCGCCCTAACCAAGCACCAAAAACCAAGAACCACGAACCAAGCACCAAGAACGATCCCCTCACTTCCCCTCAAACTCGACCTCCAGCGCCTCCAGTGAGCGCGCGATGGGATCATCCATCCCCTTGGCCGCCGCCGGAGGGGCCGCGGGCACCTCGAGCCGCCGGAAGTACGAGGCAAACGAACCGCTCAGCTGGGAGCGTTGAGTGGCCTCGTACCAATTGAGATAATCGCTGGTCGCTTCGGCGGTCGCGAGCAACGCGCGTCGCCGGGAGGCGAGTTGCTCGCAGCGGGCAGCCAAGTCGGCGGTTTTCCCCAGGCTCAATTTCCCGAGCACGTCTTGGTATTCGACGATGATGGGGCGGTAGAGGGGACACGCCCGAAGCAGCAGTCCCGACAAGGCGCCTTGATTGCCGCGAATCACATCGGCCCGCTTGGGAAGCTTGGCAATGCGATCGAGGTCGGCCAGCGTCAATTCGGTTTCCTCCGACGAGGCGGCGCTTTCGGCGGGCCGGGCGGCTGGTGCGCGGCCTGGCAACCGGCCTTTCAGCCACCCGAGCACCGAGGCCGACGGGCGCGTTCCTCCTTCGTCGGACCGATAGCGCACCACCAGGGCCTTCTCGAGCCAACGGTCTGTCTCGTCCGCGGTCATCGGTTCCAGCAGGTCGGGGGTGGCCAAAGCCGCTGCCTGCAGAGTCCACCATTTTTCGAGACTATGGCGTGATAGCGCCAAGCCCGGAAACTGCCGTACCAATAAATCCGACCAACTTCCTTTCCGCCCGGGGATCGCCTGAAGAAAACTCCGGAACCTTTCCGGCCCCTGCGGTTGCTCCAGCAGAGTCAAAATGAGGCAGCACGCCGAAGCCGCGTACACCTGCCGTGCGCCGGCCTCCAAGCGCGAGGGTTTTTCAGTGAGTATCTGCTCGATCTCCAGGATTCGTCCTTTCGAAAACAACGCGCCGAATCCGTCGCTTGGCCGCCCCAACCGGAGGTAGTCCAGCGCCTCCACCACGCCGACTTCCAGCCACGCCGGAAGCACTTCGCCACCTCCCATTCCCCCCGCCTGCGGCTGGCCGCTCAGCATTCGCTCGACCAGCAGCAACCGGATCACTTCGCGACGAAAATCATCGCCCGAGGCCAGCGAGGCCCGCGCCAGGACTACCCCCATCACAGGCTCCGGCACTCCCGCCACCCGATATAACCGCGGCTGCACCGACGCCTGCGCGTCGTTTTTCAACCACACATGAATGAGAAGCAGCGATGGGCGCTCCAGCTCCGAATGCAACACTGACGGCGCCGATTCCCCCGTCCGAGCCTGCCGATCCAGCAACCGCGACACCGCATCCCGGATGTCCTCGACGGCCGTCACCACCCGCGCCCGCTCCTCCTTTCCGCCGCCGTGCGCCAGGAACTGTCCGCTGCTGCTCAAAGTTTCCTCGGGCCCGGCTTTCACCCCGATCCTTGGGGCCGGTTGCTCGGACGCGGGCTCCACCGCCGTCGCGTCTCCACACACCATCCCCGCCAGCGCCAGCAGCGCCACCGTCCGGGCCCCACGCCCAAGTCCTCCAGGGAGATCCCGCATTGCCCGCCACCTTACACCATCTCTCCAGTGGCGTCGCCAGGGAAAGATGGATTGCTGTTTACGTGGCCGAAGGCGCGCTAAGCTGCCGCCTCATGGGCCGGTTGAGCGAAGAGACCATCCAGCAGGTGATCGCGGCAAGCGACATCGTGGCCGTGGTGCAGTCGTACTTCCCGCTCCGCAAAGCCGGATCGGCGTACAAGGCCGTGTGCCCATTCCACAGCGAGCGCACGCCGAGCTTTCAAGTCAATCCGGCGCGCCAGATCTTCAAGTGCTTCGGATGCGGCGCGGGTGGCGGGGTGGTCAAGTTCGTCGAATTGTACGAACACGTGACCTTCCCCGACGCCGTCCGCCGGTTGGCCGAACGCGCCGGCATTCCCATCGTGGAGTCCGAAGACAGCGCCGAAGAACTCGGTGCCTTCCGCCAGCGTAAAGAGTTGCTCGCCCTCCACCGAGCCATCGCCGATTGGTTCCACTCACTCCTCCTCACCGACCGCCAGGCCGAACCCGCTCGTCGCTACTGGAAAAGCCGCGGCCTCGACGGTCAGACCGCCCGCCGCTGGAAAATCGGATTCGCTCCGCCCGAGCCCGCCAGCGTCCTCGCCTGGGCCCGCGAACAATCGATCCGCGATGAACTGCTCGCCGAAGGCGGCTTCATGCTCTTTGTCGACAGCGAGGGCCGCCGACGCCGCGAACCGTGGTTTCGCTTCGCCGGTCGCCTCATGTTCCCCATCAATAATGAACAGGGCGAGGTCATCGCTTTCAGCGGCAGACTGGTCGATCCCGAGGCCCAGGCCGCCAAATACCTCAATTCGCCCGAAACGCCCCTCTTTAACAAGTCGCGCGTCATCTTCGGTCTCGACCGTGCCCGCCGCGCCATCACCCGCGAAAAACGCGCCATCATCTGCGAGGGGCAACTCGACCTGATCACCTGCGTCGAGGCCGGCATCGAGGCCATGGTCGCTCCGTTAGGCACCGCCTTCACCGAACACCACGCCCGCCGCCTCCACCAACTCGCCGACGAGGCCGTCCTCTGCTTCGATTCCGATACCGCCGGCGTCAAAGCCGCCGGCCGCGCGTTCGCCCTGCTCGCCCACGCCGGCGTCCACGTCCGCGTCGCCCAATTGCCCGCCGGAGACGACCCCGACTCCCTTGTCCGACGCGACGGGCCGGACGCGCTGCGCACCCTGATCGACCAGGCACCGGGATTCTTCGATTTCCAACTCGGTCACTTGTCCCGCACCGCCGACCTCACCCAGGTCCGCGAACGCCTCCGCGCCGCCGCCGAACTCGCCACTGGTATCGCCTGCCTGACAGAAAAGACCGCTCAGGAGGACGCCATCAACCGCACCGCCACACGCCTCGCCGTTCCGCCCGCCGACGTCCGCTCCCTCGTCGTGCGCGCCGCCCGCGAGGCCACACGGCAACAACGCTACGAGGATGGTCGTGAATCATCCCGCACCGCACCCTCCGGCGAGCCCTCGGATTCGACCGCGCCCCCGAAACCCGTCCTGCCCCAAAACCGGACCATCCTTCTCCTGTGCCGGCTTCTCCTCATCCACCGCGAAGCTCGCGACTGGCTCCGCGCCGCCGATACGAAATGGCTCTTGCAAGTTCCCGGCACCGAGTTCCTCCTCCGCCTCCTTCACGAAGCAGATTTCGACCCCGCCGACCCCGCCTCCACCGCGCTCTTCCTCGCGTCGCTCCCCGCCCCCGAAAGCGATGCCGCCCACACCCTGCTCGCCGATACCACCCCCACCACCGGCGCCGCGGAGGCTCGCGCCGCCTTCCACTCGCTGAAAGGTCAATGGCTGACGGGCCGGCTCGATCAACTCATGGCCCGCCAATCCACCCAAAACCTCCCACCCGACGAAATGCTCTCACTCATGGCCGAAGTCCACACGCTCAGAAAAAAAATCGCCGAAACCGCCCAGGCCGCCGCCTTGGCCCGCCTCCCCGCCAGCCTCGCCCCATTCTGAAATCCTAACACCGTGATCGAACGCTCTTCCCCGCTTTGTCAATCACCACTTCCACATTCCCAATTTGCTAAAAATCGGTTGCTCACCGCAGGATGGAGCTTACCAAAGTAAGCATCACCCTGAGGCTGCTTGGTCCCCCGGCAGCCGACCCCCATACTGCCATGCTGGACACTTCAACGAGCGAGCTTCCCGTCAAACGGAAGCGCGGACGTCCCCGCAAGCACCCGATTTCCGTCGGCGGCGCCGCCTCCACCCCATCCCCGTCGTCGATTCAGTTCACCTCGATCGACCATCCCGAAATCCAATCGCGCCTGCGCACCCTCATCCGCCTGGCCAAGGAGCAGGATTATCTGACCTATGACGACCTTAACGAGGCCCTCCCCATGGACTGCCTCGATCCGGATCTCATCGAGCAGATTTTTGACCGCCTCCGCACCATGGAGTTCACCGTCATCGACCAAGCCGAGGTCGAGAAATATAAAGACCTCCGCCGCTCACGCCGCTCCGCCGCCGACGACTCCGAACCCGAAGAACGCGTCGCTAAAGCCTCCGACTCCCGGCTCGACGTCCTGGACGACCCCGTCCGCCAGTACCTCAAACAAATGGGCCAGGTCCCGCTGCTCACCCGCGAGCAGGAAGTGGAAATTTCCAAACGCATCGAAAACGCCGAAAACCACGTCGAACGCATCGTCCATACCTTCGGCTTCACCACCAGCGCCTACCTGGAACTCATCGATCGCCTCAGCGACGGCCGCGAACGCATCGACCGCGTCGTCATCGACAAACAAGTCCAGAACCGCGAACGCTACATCAGACTCCTTCCAAAAGTCGCCGCCGACATCCGCCAGCGTCAGCAGGAAATTCACCACCTCATCCACCGCAGCGGACCCCGCGCCTTCACCCCGGGCAGCCTCGCCACCACCGCCCTCGCCGCCCTCGACAAATTATACCGAAAACTCTCGTTTAAACAAAAAATCATCGAGGAAATGGCCGAACTCAGCGATCGCCACCTCGAGGAATTAAGCCAAATCGAATCCAGCCAATCCTCTCACGCCTCGGCCCAGTTCACCTCGCGCGTCTGGCACGGCCCCGCTGAATTCCGCGCCCTCTGCTCCGAATTGCAACGCTGCCTCCGCGAAGCCAACAAAGCCAAAACCGAAATGGTCGAGGCCAACCTCCGCCTCGTCATCTCCATCGCCAAAAAATACACCAATCGCGGCCTCTCGTTCCTCGACCTCATCCAGGAAGGCAACATGGGGCTCATGAAAGCGGTCGAAAAATTCGAGTACCGCCGCGGCTACAAGTTTTCCACCTACGCCACCTGGTGGATTCGTCAGGCCATCACCCGCTCGATCGCCGATCAGGCCCGCACCATCCGGATCCCGGTCCACATGATCGAAACGATCAACAAACTCATGCGCGTCCAGAAACAACTGGTCCAGGAGTTCGGCCGCGAACCCACCGCCGAGGAAATCGCCGACGAAGTCCACCTCCCCGTCGAACGCGTCAACGCCGTCCTCCGCATGGCCCAACAGCCAATCTCCCTCGAAGCCCCCGTCGGCGAGGGCGATGACGCCCACTTCGGTGACTTCCTCGAAGACAAACAGGCCGAAAGCCCGGTCGAAATGACCGGCTTCCACCTCCTCAAGGACAAAATCAAGGACGTCCTCGACACCCTGAGCGAACGCGAACGCCAGGTCCTCGAACAACGCTTCGGGCTCGTCGATGGCTACAGCCGCACCCTCGAGGAAGTCGGCAAACAATTCCAGGTCACCCGCGAACGCATCCGCCAAATCGAAGCCAAAGCCCTCCGCAAAATGCGCCACCCCACCCGTATCCGCCACCTCGAGGGCTTCCTCGAAGTCACCGTGGGTTAAGCTTCCTCTCCTCCCGAAAAGTCTTCTGCCTCGAATCTATCAGGACCGGGCGCTCGACCGACTGAGGAGGATAACCGGTTTCACGGAGCCGGCGGTTGCGCTGAGCCATCGATTCCGCCTCTTCCGGCGGTACTTGTAAGATAAAAAGGACAGACCTGATCCCCCTCCTTCAAGGTCGCCGTGAGGCGAAAAAAAAATTTGGCCGCCCGTCGGTGTAAACTGTGGCGGTACTGGGTTTGCCAAAACCGCGTTGGAGATCAGACGCCGCCGCCCGCGGCAAGCCTATCGGTGACTAGCCACTTTCCCACCCCGGACTTCCGACCGCCGACCGCCGACCGCCGACCTCCGACCTCCGACCTCCGACCGCCGACCCCTAAGGCGTCGCAAGCCGGAAGAATCGGACGGGCCATCGAGCGGCCCGGTCACGACGTTTTCCTGACCGACGACGGTGACGGGGCGGGTATCGTCGCTCCATGACTGCGTGGCCAGGGATGTGGATGTTTGCAATTTGGTGCCAGCGGGCGCGGTGATCGGCCAGCTGAGCCGAATCTGATTTCCCTCGACGAGAGCAATGGACAGGGTCACGGGAGTGGCGGGCGGGGCGGCGGTGGGAACGATGAGCAGCCCGGCCAGCGGCACCTCGTCATCGAGGGGCGAGGATCGCGCGTCGAAGTAGACGACCACGTCACCGACGCCATTGGAGGTGACGGGAAAGTTGAATCCTTTTTCGCTGACGGTGAAGGTATTCAGGCCGGTCACGGTGACGGCGAAGATGTCGAGTGGATGGTCCGGATAGGCGGCGGAGGCGATGACCCCGGTGTCGGCCGGTGTCGCTCCGGAAACGGCATCGCTGACCAAAATGCGGATCTCCTCGGCTTGGGAAAGCGAGGGATCGATATGATAGCTGGTGATGTTATAGGAGCCAGCGGGCAGGGAGCCGAGCGTGACGCGGATCATGCCGAGGTTGTTTTTGACCAAATCTTCTGCAAGCCGCGCCAGCGGTTCGGTCCCGGCGTTGCCACGATCGCGCCAGTCAAGCCCACCCACCGCAAATCCATCGGGATCCATGGAGTCGATGGTCAGGGTGAATTCGTCCCCGGTGTCGCTGGTCAGTGTTTCGGTCGCCATGTCAACGCTATTGGTGTTGCTCGGACCCGCGCCAATGACACGGTCACCGGTCACCCCCGGTTCGACCTGACCGTCGGTGCCGCCGATGTCGATCAACGCATACCGCTGGGCTGGCGGCACGAAGCCGACTCCAGCGGACGCTGTGGCCGTGTCGGCCTGACGGTTGGCCGTCAGTGTGTATCGGGTGGAAACCGTCGGCGTGACGACCAATGTCCCCTGGCCCAACGCATTGGTCAGGCCCGTCACATCTCCGACTCAAGGATTTTCCCATGGGTCGGTGCGATTTTCACCTGAGTGGCGGCGCTTCCCGGTAAAAATCGATCTTGCGACCACGCCACACGGAATCCACTCTCCAGCTTCATGTCGGACAAGACCATTACCCGCCGGCCCCGGCTGATCGGGCCACGACGCACCTTCGCCATTGTCGCCAGCACCTTCAACGAAGATCTGGTGCAAGGGCTGATCGACTCCTGCCGCAATGAACTGGTCGCCCTGCTGCCGAACTCAAGCATCCCGCTCTATCGAGTACCGGGCGCCTTTGAAATTCCCGTTTGCGCCGAATACGTGCTCAAACACACCAACACCGACGTGATCATCGCCCTGGGCGTCGTCATCCAGGGCGAAACCGCCCACGCCGACATCATCGCGCGGACCGTGGCCACGCAGCTCGCCGAAATGGCAATCCGTCACGAACTGCCCGTGATCAACGAAGTCCTGCTCGTCCAGGACGAAAACCAGGCTCGCGAACGCTGCTTCGGCACCGAAATCAATCGTGGCGTGGAGGCGGCACGGGCCGCGCTCAGCATGGCGGAGCTCTTCCAGAAACTGCATGCCGCCTATCCGGACCTCCGAGAACGCGAACGCGCCAGCACATGAGCAGCGTGCGCCGCGAGGGCCGGGAGGCAGCCGTGCAGTTCCTCTATAGCCTGGACCAAAATCCGCCTCCCGACCCCTCACGCTTTGACCTCTTCTGGTCCGTCCACCAAGCCGGCCCGGGCGCCCGCAAATTCGCCGAATCACTCGTTCACGGCGTGCTCGCCAATCGCCAGGAACTCGACCAGCAACTCGCTCAGGCACTCGCCCATTGGTCACTCGAACGCCTCGAGGTCGTCGACCGCAATGTCCTGCGCCTCGCCGCCTACGAAATGTTCTTTTGTCTCGACACCCCGCCCATCGTCGCCATCAACGAAGCCATCGAAGTCGCCCGCCGCCTCGGCACCCCAGACTCTCCACGCTTCGTCAATGGCGTCCTCGACGAGTTGAAAAAATTCCTCACCCGCCCCCTCCGCTCCCCCTCCCCCACGTAGCCTCCCCCTTCATCTTTCATCCTTCCTCCTTCCTCCTTCATCCTTCCCCCTTACCCCTTACCCCTTACCCCTTACCCCTCACCCCTCACCCCCCGCCCCGTGGGCCTTCTTTCCAAACTCAAATCGCTTTTCGTCCGCCAACCCAAGATCGACTGGGAGGATCTGGAGGCATTTCTCATTCAGGCCGACTTGGGCCCGGACTTCACGGACCGGGTGATCGCGACGTTGCGGGGTCGGGGGAGCGAATTGCAGCTTGAGCAGATAGCCGGGGCGGCGCGGGAAGAAATCATGAAGGTACTGCCTGAACGCGGGGCTCCACTGCGGCGCGCGACCACCGGACCGACGGTAATCCTCGTCACTGGGGTGAACGGCACGGGCAAGACGACGTCGACGGCCAAACTGGCGTGGCACCTCAAGAAGCAGGGACATCGAGTGCTGCTGGCCGCGGCCGACACCTTTCGCGCCGCCGCGATTGAGCAATTGGAGACCTGGGCGCGTCGGATTGATGTGCCCATGGTTAAAACTCATTATCAGGCGGACCCGGCGGCTGTGTGTTTCGAAGCCCACGACCGGGCCGTGCGCGAGGGGTTCGATTTTCTTATTTGCGACACGGCCGGCCGCTTGCACACCCGGCACAATCTCATGGAGGAGTTGGGAAAGATTCGGCGGGTGCTGGCGCGCAAAGATCCTTCGGCTCCCCATGAGACCCTGCTCGTCGTCGATGCCACCACCGGCTCAAACGCCTTAAATCAAGCGCGAGAATTTCAAAAGTCGCTCGAGTCCCTCACGGGATTGATCGTGACGAAGCTCGACGGCTCCGGCAAAGGCGGCATCGTCATCCCCATCCAGCAGGAATTGGCCATTCCCGTCCGGTTCATCGGTACGGGAGAAACCGCGGATGACTTCGAATCATTTTCCGCGGCATCGTTCGTCGAGCGCATCCTGTGAAACCTCCCGTTCACGCCACCCGAACCTGCCGCCGTCATTTCGCCTTGCGCAAGCGGCCCGATGCTCCGTCTTTCCAGCTCATGCGGAAGCTGACTGCCACCCTGCGCGCCAGGGCCAGCTGGTTCCTGCCGGTCCTCGCCGCCACGCTGATGTCGTGCACGAGCCCGTCGCAGAAAATGGACTTGGCCCCGGAGCTGATCGCCACTCCCTCCCATCGAATGTCGCGCTCGGAATACCCCTTCGATGCCAGCGGGAGGTATATCGACGCCTGGGCGGCGGAAGGTGCCATCAGGCACGGCCGATTCATCAACACCGACCGCACTGAGGACGGCCGCACCGACGACGACCCACCCGAACGCCGCCCCCTCCCGCCCCCACCGACCGCATCCACAACTACCTCAAAACCCCCAGCCTCCGGGTCGCGCACGCCCCCCCGATCAGCCGCCTCCAAACCGCCGGCCACCAAACCGTCCGCATCCAAGCCTACGACCACCAAGTCAAACGCCTCCAAACCGCCGGCGAAAAAACCCGCTGCCAGCAAACGATCCACCTCCCACACCGTCAAACGCGGCGACTCGCTCTCCACTCTGAGCCGGCGATACGGCGTGTCGGTTCAGGCGATCAAAAAGGCCAACAACTTAAAAAGCGATCGCATCATCGACGGGCGCAAGCTGGTCATCCCAAAGTGACCGGCACCCACCGGGGGGGAATCAACCCAGGGCTCAATCAATATAGACCGCTTCATTCGTATTGAGGAGCGCAAGGCAGTAGTCGACGAACGAGCCGTTGGCCAAAAACGCGAGACCGACTTCTCGTTCACGCACCGTGGGCGGACGCGCCAGAAGCCGGGAGTAAACGGCGTTGATGCGCGCGGTCGGATCCTCCGATTCCTCCGCCACGCGCGCGGCGAGCGCTTTGGCGGTGGCGAGCGAAAACTCCGAATTGAGGAGCATCAGCGATTGGGGGGCGGTGGTCGACCGGTCGCGGCGGGAACATGCGATGTTGCCGTCGGGGCGGTCGAAGGCTTCGAAGATCGGATAACGCAAATTGCGGCGGGCAAAGAGGTAGATGCTGCGCCGTCGGTGGCCGGCTTCATCCGGCGTAACCTCCCACTGGCCTCGCAGCAGCGTGGCCGTCACTTCAGTCGGCAACGGCGGACGCACCCCAGGGCCACCCGTTGCGCGGTTCAGCCGACCCGAGACAGCCAGAAATGAATCGCGAATTACCTCACCGTCGAGCCGGCGACGCGACTGGCGCGAGAACCACCGGTTCCCCGGATCCCGCATTAATTTTTCCCCCCAGGCATCCCCCGTGCCGCGGCTCGCCTGGCGATAGGCCTGGGATGACACGATCAGTCGGTGGATTTCCTTAAGCCGCCATCCCTGCCGGGGAAGCTCGGTGGCGAGCCAGTCGAACAATTCAGGATGCGAAGGACGCTCGCCCGTGTGACCAAAATCGCCGGCCGAAGCGACCAATCCGGTGCCAAAATACTGTTGCCAGAGCCGATTAATGATGACGCGCGCCGTCAACGGGTGCTCGGGATTCGTCAGCCATCGGGCCAGCGCGCTTCGCCTCATGGATGTCGTCGCCGACGGCTCAGGCGGCGGTACATCGGTGCCCGCAGGGTCGAGGACGCGCGGAAAGCCCGGAGCGACCGCAGCTCCCGGCCGTCGGAAATCGCCGCGCAGCATGACAAAACTGGGTGGTGCGTCCCGTCCGTCTTCCACGAAAACCGGACCGAGCTTCTGGTCGCGCTTCAAATAGGTCAGCGAATTCGCAAAGACGGCCCGCAGGCGGTAGAATTCGTCGATACTGATTGGGTCCGTCTTGTGGTCATGACATTGCGCGCACGCGAGCGTGATCCCCAGGAACGCCTCGCCGATATTGGCGGTGATGCCATTGAGGAGATTGTGCCGGCGCTCCTCCGGTAGATTCATATCGGGCATGTCGGGTCCCGCCAGCAGGTAGCCGGTCGCGTCCCGCGCGGCCTCATCATCAGAAGCCAGCTCGTCTCCAGCCAGTTGAAACTGGATGAATCGATCATACGGCAGATCGGTATTCATCGCCGCGATCACCCAGTCGCGGTAGCGCCAAGCGTCGGGCCGCACCGCGTCGTGCTCAAAACCATCGGTTTCGGCAAATCGCACCACGTCCAACCACGGCTGCGCCCACCGCTCGCCATAAGCCGGGGTGGCCAGCAGCCGGTCGACCAGCCGCCCATACGCCTCCGGCGTGGCGTCGGCGACGAAAGCGTCGACCTCGGTCGCGTCAGGCGGGAGCCCGGTGAGGTCAAATGTCAGCCGACGAATCAGCGTGCGGCGGTCGGCTTCAGGAGCAAAGTCAAAACCCTCGGCGGCCAAACGCGCCAGCAGGAACCGGTCGATCGGGGACTCGACCCCGCCGACCAACGGAGGCTCTTCCCGCACCGGTGAGCGAAAGGACCAATGGTCGCGGTCGGCCTCCGCGATCGGTTTTTCCCCCGACGCCACCGAAAGACTCAACGCCGCCAGGACGCCGAGCGACACGTTTTTGCGCCCGCTCATGCCAGAATCGAGGTGACCACCTTGCCGGCGACGTCCGTGAGCCGTTCGTCGCGTCCGTGGTGGCGGAAGGTCAAGTGCTCGTGGTGGATTCCCAGCAGGTGCAGAATGGTGGCGTGCAGGTCATGGACGTGGACGGTGTTGTCGACCGCGCGCAGGCCGATGGCGTCGGTGGCGCCGTACGTCATGCCACCCCGAACCCCGCCGCCCGCCAGGACCACGCTGTAGCCCCAGGGATTGTGATCGCGGCCGAGCTTTTGTTCGCTCATGGGCATCCGCCCGAATTCTCCCCCCCAAATGACCAGCGTGTCGTCCAGCAGCCCGCGCGACTTCAAGTCGCGCAGAAGCCCGGCCACCGGTTGGTCAATGGCCAAACAGTGGTGCGCGTGGTTTTTCAGCACATCCTCATGCGCATCCCATCCATTCGTGTCACCGCTGGGAACACCGGAGTATTTGATGAGGTCCGGCTTCGGATCCCAAAGATCCACATGGCTCGGCCCGCCGTGCATAAAAAGATAAATCACCCGCTTCGCCCGTCCCGCAAAATGCGCCCGCCCCGTCAGCGCTCCCTCCTCCGCCATCAAATGCGCCAGGGCCAGCGCCCCAAATCCCCCACCCGCCCGCCTCAGGAATTGACGCCGGCTGCCGCCCATGGGTCGAGGACATCTCATTCCGCATCATACCAACCATCGACCCCGCGGTCAGCAAATTTTCAGCCAGAAGTGGGTCTCAGGCAGGGCGGCGCGTCTCGCCCCCTCCCGAAAGCTTGCACGTTTTGCACCGTGCATTACGGCCCTAACTGGATGGCTTTATAGGGAAAGCTTTGGCAATGAGGGCATGGGTCATTTCGCAGAATCCTCGCGGCTGGCTTGAGGCCAATGCCCTTAAATCGGAAGTTCCCCCAAAGGGAATAGCTGTTTTGCGGCTCCAGCCCTTATTTGACGCGGGTTGGGCGGTTTTTTGGGAGGTTTTTTCTAGTGGCTACTTTGCTTTTCGATCCTGGCAGTGAGGTAGGCAGGGTGACCTTCGCAGCGGTAAGCAGTGACTGGACGTCGGCTCGAGGCTGGAGCATCACTTTGATGACGCCTGCGATCTCGACTGCGCAGTAGGTGTTGAGCCGATCCAACCCCTCCTTGACGGTTATATCCAGATGGGCCCAGCGCTCTCCGAGTTCTTTCATGATCAGGTAGGCGAGCATGACCACCAAAAGGTGCCCGCGGGTGCTGGAGTCCTTGCGCACATGCACGGGGCGCATTTCTAGTTCCACGGTTTTGCTTCGCCGGAAGGCCTGTTCGACTTCTCCAAGGCTTTTGTAGCGCGCATGCACGGTCTCTTTGCTGGCCTCTTGGGCGAGCAGATCGGTGCGCAGGACATAGCAGCCATCAAGCTTGGACTCTTCGCGTAGTGCCTCGGGGTCTTCCTTTAGGGTGATCGTCCGCTCCTGGCCGTGCACGCTCATCCAGTTGCTCAGTCCAAGGCGCTTGAGGCGTTGGTCGATACGACGTATGGCGGTGCTGACTTTGGCCCGCGGGTGTTGCGCCAACCAAGTGTTGAGATCGCTCACGCTCTGTTTGAGTGCGTGCTGTTTGCCTGAGCGATTGGCGGCGATTTCGGCCTGACGCACGGGGTTGCGCCGCAGGATGAAGCGTTCCATGCGCGGCGGGGATGGGGGCGTGTCAGGTGGGGTGCTGTCCTCAGTGGCGGGTGGTGACGGCGGCGGCACGGTGGAGGGCACCAGGACTTCTCCGAGTTCCTGATCAAAAAGTTCCATCTGAAGGGTTCCGCTCGCCAGCATGGTTTCGATCTGCGGCTTGCTGATCGCGGTGATATAGTGGAGCCCGGCCGCGCTTAGTTCAGTGAGTTGCGGACCGCGCAGCATGCCGCGATCTCCCACCAGAGTGATGCTGTGGGCGCCAAAGCGCTGCCGCAATTTGTCGATCTGCGAACTGACGGTCTTCGGGTCGGCGGTATTGCCGCGGAAGGCTTCGAGGGCCACAGGTCGACCACGCTCATCGCAGAGAAGGCCGATGACGATTTGCTTTTTCCCGCGCTTGCCGTCTCGGTTATAACCGAAGGCTGCCAACTCGTTGTGATCGCCTTCCAGATACGTGCTGGTCACATCATAGAGGTAGAGCGAGGGCTTTTCCTGGGCGGGACGACGCGCAAAGAGATCCCGCTCAATGACCTCTTGGCGGTCGCTCAGCCAAGCGAGATTGGCATAGAGATCGTCCTCGTCAAAAGAGGGCAACCCGAGGACGCAAGCCGCGCCCAAGTCGCGAGCCAGGCGCACGGCGCTGAGCCGCGAGCCCTGGTCCAAAGCGCGGGCGATGACTTGCCAGAGGGCCAAGCGGCCTTGACGGTCGGCACCCAGGACTTCGAGGATGCCGAGGTCTTCGGCAATGCCCCGCAGCACAGCGACGGCGCCCACGCCTGGCCCCTGGATGAAGGGAGGCCCTCCCTCGCCCTCGGCAGGGAGCGCCGCCCCAGCGCGAGCGGGCGCCGTTGGTTTTGGGTCGAAGGCATCTGCGGCGAGCCACTGGGCCAACTGCTCCTTGTGTTTGAGGGCTAGCCGGACGGCATTGATTTCTTCCTCGGAGCAACTGGAAAGGTTGCCCAGAGTGCGATGCCGGACCTTGCCGTTCTCGCGAAAGGACGAGCGCAGCAACACGCGGGAATAAGTGACTCCTTTGGCCGAGCGGACTCTGGAAATGTCGAGAAACATCAGTGTCCACACATTGGAACACAGGATTATTGTATTATCAAGATAAATTGTCAAATTAGGCAATGTTTTAGTGGCTACACTGCACAGATAGAAAATCCAACAAATCTCTGTCCATCAATCAGTTGAGCCGTTCAGGGCCTGAGTGACGGGGGAACTTCCGTTAAATCAAATACCCAAAGGGCAGGCTACGCGAACAAAGGCGTCAGTGGCCCGCGGGGCCACCTGGACGAGCGGGCGGGACGTGCCGCCCTCCTTGAGACCCATGTTGACGGAAAACTGCATGCGCAATCGATCCCCCGGTCCATCCTTCACGTATCGCGCATCCGCAGTGTCGACGGGGCCGATCACCGTCCTTTCGCCCGTCCCATCGATCTCAAGCGATCGCACCACGAAATCCATGAACCCACCGGAACAAGACCGATTGCTTCAGACCCTCCATACCCGCTTCGAAAAAAAACATTCCAGACACCAGGGCGTGTCCTGGGAGAAGGTTGAACACCGGCTTCGCGAAAACCCAACCGCACTCCGATCGCTTTCCGCCATGGAGGCGTCCGGAGGCGAGCCGGACGTGATTGGGCAGGACACAATTACGGGCCAGTACCTTTTCTGTGACTGCTCTCCTGAGAGTCCGGTGGGTCGCCGCAGTCTGTGCTATGACCGCGATGCCCTGGATTCCCGCAAAGAACATAAACCGAGTGGAAACGTCGTCGAATCGGCTCGCTCCATAGGCATCGAACTGCTCACCGAAGTCCAATACCGAAACCTTCAGCGACTCGGCGAGTTCGATGCCAAGACGTCTAGCTGGATTTGGACGCCCCCGGATGTCCGCTCCCTCGGCGGCGCCCTCTTCTGTGACCGTCGCTACGGCCAAGTCTTTGTCTATCACAACGGCGCCCAATCCTACTATGCCTCACGCGGCTTCCGCGGCCTGCTTCGAGTCTGAGGCCACCGCCACTGCCCCGGTCGCGCGTCACCGTTCGAAGAGCGGGTGTTCTGGCCCGCAGCAGCGCGAGCGTTGCGGAACAAGTCGCTATTGGTCCCCCAGGACTCAAGCTTTCCCGTCGCGGTCGGCCGCGCCTTTCTCATGGATGCGCGTACTCAGGAAACCTAGCAGGCAACGGACGATCCATGTCAGGATCACGCTGAGCACCGCCAAACCAAGGCGTCCAAGACCCACGGTCACGCCGGCCGCCGCCGTCATATAAATTCCCGCTGCCGTAGTCAACCCCTCGATTTCACCTTCATCGCGCCTCTTGAGAATCGCTCCTGCGCCAATAAATCCGATCCCAGTCGCGATTCCCTGGATCACCCGGGAGAGTCCTTCCATTCGATGCCGTGCACTCTGCACTTCTGGATAGATGGAAAAGTGCATCGCGCACGGAGCGGAGTGGAGGGCGGGGGCTCCGTCGATTCCCTGAATTATTATTATGTATTGAATACCAAAATGTTGTTCCCCGCCGCATTTCCATGGCACAAGACGTGCGACAGCTGTAATGCCACCGCGATTGGCTATCAGGTTGGCCGACAGCGGTGTGACCACCTCGAATAACACCACATCCTATGAAGAATCCTCGGCCTCTTTCACCGGTTGATCCCGAATCCCATTTCACACCCGACGACGCGGTGAACCAATGGGGACAGAGCGAAGGCTCACCCGCACCCGGCTTTCCGCCTGAAGTGCCCCGTCGTCCACCGAACGAAAAACCGGAATGGACCCCAAAAAACCCGCAAGAACTACCGACTCCAAACCCCAACCCCATCCCGGACTGGTCCCCGAGCAGCGACATTGCGCAGCATCGGAAGGTCGTCGAAAACCGCTTCCCCGCCCTGAAGCAGGACACACCTCCGAGACCGACCGGCCAATATAATCCCGAGGGCTCTCCTGACGAGCGAATCGGCCCGGTCGTGGTGGAAGACCCAAGCCCCACGGGCGAACCCGCCGACGAGGGTGGGGACATCGAGGAGCCCGGGGCCCAAAACCCTATTCCCAACATGGGCGGAACTACTCCAACTTCCATCCGCTTTACACCATCGGGTCGGGAGATGCGCCCCACTTCTGAGGAAGCCTATTATTAAACCCAAAACCACTTCACCTCAACACACCATAGGCTATGAAACAGTCCAACCAAAATTCATCTCCCCGCAGTGAGCAGGATCTGGAACAATGGCAAAAACAGTCAGAATCCAAATTCCCGCCGGGGGCACCGCCCCGCCGACTGCATGAACTGCCCCGCTTCGCCGCCTCAAACGCCGCCGCCGCTACACCTACCATCGTAGAGGAGGTCAATGTGCCTCCCGGCAAGAACCCCGCACCACCTAAAAATGACGAGATCCCTCCAGGCGATAAATCGTCCCGTGATTCATCTAAACCTTTCGTCAAAAAGACCGCCATCGAACGCTTGGAAAATGAGGGGGGCACGACCGATGCGGAGGACCCAGACATCCCGGGTGAAGCCAGCCACCCACGCCGAGGCTATGACATCGTCACGTGAACTGTATCCTCGCCAACCACCCTCCATTCTCCTCTCCTGAAGCGGCAGTGAGTCCCATCCGAAAGTCGCGAATCATGGCTCAATGACTCTCGTTGATCGACCGCCTCTCTATCGCGAGGAAGAAAACTGGCAACGAATTCGACACCGCATTCATCTCTTACCTCGACAAAGGCCACATCAAAAGTATTTAAGCATTCGAGGAAAACCAGAAATTATGCCAAGCCCCCGATTTGAAGGCTTGGATCGATGAAACAATTCTGATGATAAAAGCCCATCACGAATGCATCAAGAAGTTTAAATAGGGGCGGATTGAGCGCCAGTTTGCGGGGGACGAGTCGTCCCCCGCTTCACATTTTGGACATTATTCTCGCTTCGGGTTCCGCTGAGAACCACCGATCAATGCGTTGAGTCTTTCAATGTCTAACGGTTTGACCAAATACTCATCGATTCCTGCATCCCGTGCTGTTTCGATATCCTTGGGCCTTCCGTACCCGCTCATGGCGACGATGAGGGTTTTGGCTGATGTCGGTGAGCTTCGGAGGCGGCAGGCGACTTCAAAGCCATCCATGTCCGGCAAGCCGGTTTCGAGAAAAGTCCACACTCATCATCGACCGCCTCTTGCCGCCATCGGTCCCCGAGCTATTGTTTTCCCTTCATCCTTCATCCTTCACTCTTTCCCCACTCGCCCCCCAGCCCCTCGCATGTCCAACGACCGCAAGACCCTTGAAGAACGCGCGCAGATGACTGATCTGGAGCGCCTGCGTCATTCCTGCGCCCATGTGATGGCGACGGCGATTCTGCGGTTGTGGCCGAAGGCACAGTTTGCGTACGGACCGCCGGTGGAAAACGGATTTTACTACGACTTCGACCTTCCTGACCACCGGATCACGCCGGAGGACTTCGAGAAGATCGAAGTCGAGATGAAGAAGATCGCGAAGGAGAACCAGAAGTTCGAGAAACGGGTGCTGACCCGCGACGAGGCGAAGGCCTTGGCGGAGAGCGGCCGCTTGGGCGGCTTGAGCGAACGTCCCGGGAGCCGCAGCGTCTTCAAGCTCGACCTGATCACCAAGATTCCCGAGGGCGAGGAAATTTCCTGTTACCAAAACGGTGATTTCCTGGACCTCTGCGCGGGACCGCATGTCAACTACACGTCGAAGTGCAAAAACGTGAAGCTGATGTCAGTATCCTCGAGCTATTACCTCGGCGACGAAACCAAACCTCAGCTGCAGCGGGTGTACGGCACGGCCTTCCCAACCCCGGAGGAACTGGCCCAGCACTTGACGAACCTGGAGGAAGCCAAGCGGCGGGACCATCGGCGCGTCGGCCGCGAAATGCACCTCTTCGCCGTGGATGACAAGGTGGGCCAGGGACTGATCCTCTGGCTGCCGAATGGCGCGGTCATCCGTCAGCAACTGCAGGAGTTCATTTCCGAAGAACTTCGCAAGACTGGCTACTCACAAGTCTTCACCCCGCACATCGGCAAACTCGACCTTTATCGCACCAGCGGCCATTTCCCGTACTACCAGGAGAGTCAGTTCGCCGCCATTCCGGAGCGCGATCAACTGGAACGACTGGCCACCGACAACTGCTCATGCGCGGAGCTTTCGGCCGGTCTGGCCAGTGGCGAGATCGACGGCTACTTGCTCAAGCCGATGAATTGCCCGCACCACATCCGCATCTTTGCCCAGAGCCCAAAAAGCTACCGCGATCTGCCGGTGCGTCTCGCGGAATTCGGCACCGTCTACCGGTGGGAACAGTCCGGGGAACTCGGTGGCATGACACGCGTGCGCTCCTTCACCCAGGACGACGCCCATCTGTTTTGCACGCCCGACCAAGTGGAGGAAGAAATCATCGGATGCCTGAAACTCGTCCGAACCGTGCTCACAACCCTGGGCATGACTGACTACCGCGTCCGCGTGAGCCTGCGCGACCCGGACAGCAGCAAGTACGTCGGCGACCCCGCCAACTGGGACAAAGCCGAGGCCGCGCTCCGCAAGGCCGCCGTCTGGCTCGGCGTGCCCTTCACCGAGGAACCCGGGGAGGCCGCATTCTACGGCCCCAAAATCGACTTTGTCGTCAAGGACGTGATCGGTCGCGAGTGGCAACTCGGCACCGTGCAGGTCGATTACAACCTGCCCGAGCGGTTCGAGCTTGAATACATCGGCGCTGACAACGCACGTCACCGGCCCGTCATGATTCACCGGGCTCCCTTTGGCAGCATGGAGCGCTTCACCGGCGTGCTCATCGAACACTTTGCCGGCCACTTCCCCACCTGGCTCGCGCCAGAACAGGTGCGTGTTCTGCCCATCTCCGAAAAAAGCGAGGCCTTCGCCCAGTCCGTGTTCGCCCGCCTGAAGGAGGCACGCTTGCGCACCACGTTCGATGCCAGTCCGGACAAGATCGGCGCAAAAATCCGCACCGCCCAGCTCGACCGCGTGCCCTACATGCTCGTCATCGGCGAGAAAGAAGCCGCCGCCGCCTCGGTCAGCGTGAGGCACGCGAAGCGAGGCGACCTCGGCGTTCGACCCATGGCCGAGTTTCTCGCTGAATTGGAAGACGAGGTGACACGACGGACGCTATAAAGACGGGGTCGGAAATCGAACGCCACTGGCCCAGCACCGGGCGCAGCGGCGAACGTATCAGGAACCCATCGTTCGCCGCCAAGCCCCGTTCACTTTCGTCTCGGAAGCACGGCCGTGAAGTTACCCAGTCCTCGGCGGACATTGGCGGGCTCGGCATATTCGTCCATGAGCTCGTCATTGTAGATGAGGCGCAGCACGAATCCGTAGTACGACCGTCGGCCAAGCTGCTTGACCAGGGACTCGTCGAACGGCGGTTGGCGGTAGGTAAAGTCCACCACCTCGAAGTCCGACGCCTTCCAGTCGGGCAGCGCGGAGAGCCAGTGGGTGGTCGGCGTGTCGCACGAACTGAGGTCAATTTCCTCGCCATCGACGAAATCGAGAAAATAAATCTGCAAGGTGACCTTTGCGGGATCAATGTCGACGGCCGCGCTGCCGCGGGCGATGGTCGCCTTCACGTGCACGACTTCGCTGCCGTCCGCCTCGCGCGCGCGCGGCGTCGACTCGATGCCCGAAAACTTGAGAGCGCGTTCGCGCGGCGGCGCGCCCGTGGCCATGACGCGGGCGTACCGGTCCACGCCGGCGGCCAGCGCGTAGCCAAGTTCGCGTCGATAGTCCGGGTCGCTCCCAAGCTTTTTTCCTTCGATCGGGTGACCCAGTCGACCGAGGTTGCAGACGACGGCCGGGATGCGGATTCCTTTGAGCTCCTGGAACCGGGCGCGGCGAATGCCCAGGTCCTCGGTGTCCGCACCGGCGACCAAGGCTCCTTGGAGCGCGGTGGCCAGCGCCATGGATTCGCGGTCATTGATGTTGCCCGGATAGAACTTGTCGTCCGGCTTGCTTCCGTCATCGCCGCTGGTGGTCGGTGTGCCGGATGGGGCCAGCGTGAACATTTCCACCCCGCGCTCGCGTTCACCGCCAAAACCGCAGTGCAAGCTGATAAAGATGGCTTCCTCCGCCACGGCGTTGGCGCTCTGGAGGCGCTCGGCCACGGGAGGCGCCGTGTCGGCTTCACGCGTCAGGACCACCGTGTAGCCAATCTGCTGCAGGGCCGCTTTCGCCTGGTGCGCAACGTCCAGCGTCACGTCTTTTTCCCGGCCGTGCCGCGATGTCAGCCCCGTCTCCGCCCCGCCTCGAGCCGCATCAAGCACCACGACCTTGAGCTGGCTCGGCTCGCGCATCTGGTCCGGCCGCAGAATGGGGTCGATGACATGGATCAAGTCGAACGCCGAAATGATCACCTTGCCGTCGCGCCACGCCACCAGGGGGTAGCTGAGATAAAACTTG